>JASBUZ010000058.1 GCA_030147635.1 Gammaproteobacteria bacterium | reverse complement strand
CAAACTACCCGATTATTTCTATACCAATTAAAACTGGAGACCGTGCTTTATTTTTTATTCACTAATAAAAAATACAACCCCTGACTCCAGTATTATAGATTTAAGAACTTAGTAATAACCTCTAGTGTTTGTTCAATCTTTTTGACCTCTTTGGGGATGATCAAAATGGTGTCATCACCAGCGATGGTTCCGAGTATTTCTAACGCTTGTCTGTTCTGATCAAGGCTTCTTGCAACCAGCATTGCTGCAGCAGGAGTTGTATGAATAATGATGGCGGTCTCGTTTGCAGTGATGCTCAGTATCCACTGCTTAATTACATTTTTTTCCTGAGGGGATACCAGCTCATGGATGAGGCCTGTTTCATGAGGAAGTTTGTATTGCGTTTTTCCCTGACTATCAATAACTTTAACTGCCCCTATTTGATGAAGTAGTCGTGAAATTTTAGGTTGGCTACAGGGATCTCCTTGTTTTTCTAATTCGCGCTGGATTTCGAGTTGGGTTCTTGCATTTCCTTCGAGAAGAATTTTGCGTAGTCGCTCTGTTGTCGATGTCATAGGGAGTCCAGGCTTTAGTTGTGAGAAGAATTTTAATGAAGGAAGTAGGGAATTGCAAAGACTGAATAAATATAATATAATAATGAATATTTATTGATGTTAAGGGAGATTCCCATGATAGAAGAAGCAAATAAAGAGCCACAAAGCCTAGAAGAGTGGTTGGAAAAATACGGTTATTCTGGTGTGTTATCAGCCTTGGGTGCTTTTGGCGTGGCACTGCAAAATTATCAAGCGGTGGAATTGGCGCTTAAGGCAACCCAATTACCGACAGGGCTTGTCCAAGCGATTGCACTGAGTGCAGGAGGGCTTTGTAGTGGCTTGGTGAATTTTTGGATGAATTTAAAACTACTAGAAGGCTTCTTTAAGCGAATATCTGCTGATAAAGACTATCAGTATAAGAAGTTAACAGCATGGCAGCAGGCCCAGTATTTTGGAGGTATTTTTGTTTTTTCTGTCACCGGTGTTTTGTTTGGCTTAACGGCGTTTACTTTTGCGATGACAGGTCCACTCGCTCTTCTTTCGGTTGCAGTTGGCATTTTTGTAGCCGCTATTATGACGATTCAAGAAATAGAAACTTGGCTTGCCAGTTATGATGAGCAAAATAATGCTGTTGAGCAGGAAGAGCTAACCACGGCTCAGAAAATTGGAAAATGGTGTGGTCATTTGATTGCAGTGGGCAATGTGGTTGCACTGAGCTTATTATTTACTTTGAGTTTGGCAGAAGCCTTGATGGCCATTCAGGTGGCAGCAATTCCAGCGTTACTTGCAGGATTTGCCGTTGCATTTACGTTTGGCGCATTTACTGAATATTATTTTTATAATTTTTATTTGGCAGAGTTTTGTAAAAACTTTGCTGACAATTGGCAAGCCATGCTGGAAGCTCCCAACGCGTTAGCTGGATTTTTGTGTGTATCCACCAATGCCTTTGTGAACGGTGCATTGACTTACTCAGGTCTTGAGCTTTTGACGGCTCTTTTGGTGACCGCAGGGGGGGCATTACCGCCTGCTGTAGTGGTTACGGCACTTGTGTTAGCCTCTGCGTTTTTTGCAGGCGCTGCGTCTTTTATCTTGGGTATGGACTTTTGGATAGGTGAGAAGCCTAAAAAGGCAGAGACCAAATTGAATACGGTCAACGTTTCTGTAGCAACAAATTCACACAGTTTATTTTCTTCAGCCAATGATTCTGTCGTGGAAAAAAAGCCACTCAACGAGCAAGTTAAAGTTAATCAGGGTTGGCAATGGGCTCCTTGGTAGCGGTTGCTGGTGTTTCTTCAGTTGGACAGCGGAGCGTTTTTAACGGATCGCCCTCAAGTGAGACCGTTTTAAGTACGACTGGGAATTTCCAGAGGGTATAGAGGTGCTTGAGCACCTCTTCTGCATCTTTGTCGAGGGGGATTCGGTTATGCTGCGTGTAGTGCAATGTCAGTGAGCGATCCCCTTCTAAATCGACAGCAAATACCTGGATATCAGGATCTAGGCTGCCTAGATTGTATTGCTTGGACAAAGCTTCGCGCACGCGATCATAACCACCTTCATTATGAATGGCATTAATCAACATTTCAGGTTCTTGATCGTCATCGGTCAGCATAAAGAGCCTTAGATCACGTATGAGTTGCGGGGACAAAAATTGTGAAACAAAACTTTCGTCTTTATAATTTCGCATCGCATTGTCCAGGCTTTTTCTCCAGTCTGTATTTGCAATGAGCGGAAAATCTCGCTTTTCTTCTTCGCTGGGATTTTCACAGATGCGACGAATATCTTGAAACATGCCATAGCCCAGGCTGTAAGGATTAATACCGCTAAAATAAGGGCTATTATAGGGCGGCTGGACTACGACATTGGTATGGTTTTGTAAAATCTCAAGCATAAACTCATCAGTCACAAGGCCCTCATCATACAGCGCATGCATTAAGGTATAATGCCAAAAGCAGGCCCAGCCTTCGTTCATAACTTTGGTTTGTCCTTGAGGATAAAAGTATTGGGCTATTTTCCTGACGATCCGAATGATTTCACGCTGCCACGGCTCAAGTAAGGGCGCATGTTTCTCAATAAAATATAAAATGTTTTCTTGCGAGTCTTCAGGAAAACGTTTTTTCTCTATTTTTTTCTCTTTGTCTTTCCCTGGGGGTAGGGTGCGCCATAGCTCATTCACTTGAGACTGCATGTATGCTTCGCGATTTTTTTGTCGGATTTTTTCTTCTTGTAATGAAATGGGTGGTGGGTGTTTATAGCGATCGACGCCATAGTTCATTAAAGCGTGACATGCATCAAGTATGGTTTCTACCTCATCAATACCATATTTTTCTTCACACTTACTGACATAATTTCTGGCAAAAACGAGATAATCGATGATGCCTTCAGCATCAGTCCACATTTTGAAGAGATAGTTATTTTTAAAAAATGAGTTATGTCCGTAGCAAGCGTGGGCAATAACGAGTGCTTGCATGGCCATGGTATTTTCTTCCATAAGGTATGAGATGCAAGGGTTCGAGTTGATAACAAGCTCATACGCCAGTCCCATTTCACCACGCTGGTAACGCTTTTCAACATTGACAAAATGTTTACCAAAAGACCAGTGATGATAGCCGATTGGCATGCCAACAGAGGCATAACAGTCCATCATTTGCTCGGCTGTGATGATTTCAATTTGATTGGGGTAGGTCTCTAAATTAAAGTCGCGAGCGAGTCGCCCAATCTCACGATCGTAGGCTTGAATCAGCTCAGGTGTCCATTCGGCAGTAGTTGAAAGAGGCTTTCTTCGTTTCATGCGGTTGCCTTCCTTTTGAAAAGCTCACGAAAGACTGGGTAAATATCGGTGACGCTATTGATACTTTCCATACAAAAATTGGGGAAGAGCTTTGTCAGTGTCTCATAAACTTCCCAGAGACTTTGGTGATGGCGGGGCATAATCTCAACGTAGGCAAAGTACTGTAATAAAGGCATGATGCGGTCGCGCAGCAGCTCCTGGCAGTGAGGTGAGTCAGCATTCCAGTTATCTCCATCAGAAGCTTGAGCTGCATAAATGTTCCACGCATTAGGTGGATAACGGCTGGTTATAATTTCATCGAGTAGCTCTAATGCGCTAGAGACTACAGTGCCGCCCGTTTCACGGGAGTAGAAAAATTCTTCTTCAGAAACTTCTTTGGCTGAGGTGTGATGTCGGATGAAGACAAGTTCAATTTTTTGATAGTTTTTAGTGAGAAACAGATATAGCAAAATGAAAAAGCGTTTGGCAATGTCTTTCTTGGCTTCATCCATAGAGCCTGAGACATCCATAATGCAAAACATGACCGCTTGGGTGGTTGGTGCTGGAATTTTGATGCGATTGTTGTAACGCAGGTCGAGTGTATCCAAAAAAGGAATGCTTTTAAGTTTACGTTCTAAGAAGTCTCGACGCTCTTTGAGCTGAGCGCGTTTTTCCTCGTCAGGAACGGCTTCTTTTTTCATGGCCTCAAGTGCTTTTTCTACCTCTCTCAGCTCGCGTGTGTAGGGGGCTCTGAGTGCAATGCGCCGCCCAGTTGCTTGGCGCATAGAACGCACAATGTTTAAGTTTGTGGGTACTCCACTGGTCGTGACACCGGCACGTACTGTTTTAGGGGTGTCCATTTTGGCAAGTTCTTTTCGAATTAAATCGGGTAGTGCCAAATCTTCGAAGTAGAGTTCAAGAAACTCATCTCTTGAGAGCTCAAACACAAAGTCATCTGTTCCCTCGCCTTCGTTACTCGCCTGTCCCCCACTGCCACTACCTTGCCCTTCTTGTGGCGGGCGCTTAATGCGATCGCCTTCAAGAAATTCATCATTGCCAGGGAGGATACGCTCTACATGTCCTCCAGGGCCTTGGGTAAAGCGTGGTTCGGCAATATCTCTGGCAGGAATGCTGATTTGCTCTTCTCTATCAATGCCTGTGATACTACGCTTTCCAATGGCCTTGGAGACAGCTTCTTTGATTTGGCGTTTGTAGCGACGCAAAAAGCGCTGGCGGTTTACCGTACTTTTTTTACCAGCGTTCTGTCGTCTATCGATTAATTGGCTCATAAGTCAGCCTACCTTTACTGTGACTTACGAACACGCAAATACCACTCGCACAATAGGCGTACTTGTTTTGCTGTGTAGCCTTTCTCCTCCATGCGAGCAATGAATTCCGCGTGTTTCTTTTTCTCTTCCTCTGTTGCTTTGGCATTGAATGAAATCACAGGAAGCAAGTCTTCGGTGTTGGTAAACATTTTCTTTTCAATAACAACTTTTAGTTTTTCATAGCTGTTCCAACGAGGATTTTTCCCCTGATTATTAGCTCGTGCCCTGAGTACAAAGTTGACGACTTCGTTTCGGAAATCTTTTGGGTTTGAAATGCCTGCTGGCTTTTCAATTTTCTCCAAGTCTGCATTCAGTGCTGCACGGTCAAGTATTTCACCTGTGTCTGGATCGCGATAGTCTTGGTCTTGAATCCAGAAGTCAGCATAGGTGATATAACGGTCAAAAATATTTTGCCCGTATTCTGAGTAGGACTCGAGGTAGGCCGTTTGAATTTCTTTGCCGATAAATTCGACATATTTTGGTGATAAGTACTCTTTGATGAAATTCAAATAACGTTCACTGACTTCTTCTGGAAACTGCTCTTGTTCAATTTGTCGCTCTAAAACGTACAATAGATGCACGGGGTTTGCTGCGACTTCGGTATGATCAAAGTTAAATACTTTAGAGAGAATTTTGAATGCAAAGCGAGTGGATATGCCGCTCATTCCCTCGTTTACGCCTGCGAAATCACGATACTCTTGATAAGATTTTGCTTTAGGGTCAGTGTCTTTCAAGCTCTCACCATTATAGACACGTAGTTTTGAGTAAATGCTTGAATTTTCAGGTTCTTTTAAGCGAGTGAGCACTGAAAATTTCGCCAGCATATCAAGCGTTCCTGGTGCGCAGGGTGCATCTCTTAACGAGCTATTCTCGATAAGCTTCTTATAGATGCGGACTTCTTCGGAGACGCGCAAACAATAAGGGACTTTGACAATGTTAATCCGGTCTATGAACGCTTCATTGTTTTTATTGTTACGGAAGGTTTTCCACTCTGACTCATTAGAGTGCGCAAGAATAATGCCCTCAAATGGCAGCGAAGAAAGGCCTTCTGTTGCGTTATAGTTTCCTTCTTGTGTCGCAGTTAAGAGTGGATGCAGCACCTTAATGGGGGCTTTAAACATCTCAACAAACTCGAGCAACCCTCGGTTGGCGTGACAAAGGCCACCGGAGTAGCTGTATGCATCTGCATCATCTTGAGAGAACTCTTCGAGTTTTCGAATATCAATTTTCCCAACGAGTGACGAAATATCTTGGTTATTTTCATCACCGGGCTCGGTTTTAGCGATGGCAATTTGTTGTAAACGTGAAGGATGCAATTTGATGACTTTAAACTGGTTTATATCACCGTTGTACTCTTGCAAGCGCTTGACTGCCCAAGGAGACATAATGTAGCGGAGCGCGCGTTTCGGAATATTGTATTGCTCACGCAAAAGCTCTGCATCTTCTTCTGGGTCAAATAATGAGAGGGGTGAATCAAATACCGGAGAACCTTTGATGGCATAAAATGGTACTTTTTGCATCAAAGACTTAAGTTTTTCAGCAATAGAAGATTTTCCACCGCCAACAGGACCCAGCAAGTAGAGTACTTGCTTTGTTTCTTCAAGGCCTTGAGCCGCATGCTTTAAAAAGCCGACGATGCGCTCAATTGGCTCTTCCAGTCCGTAGAATTCATCAAATACATTGTAGAGCGGAATGACTTTGTTCGAGAAAAGTCTTGATAAAACAGGGTCATGCCTTGTGTCGCTGAGCTCAGGCTCACCAATGGCCATCAATAAGCGCTCCGCGGGATTGGCGTAAGCGGCAGGGTCTTCTCGACAGAGCTCAAGATATTCACCCAGGCTCATCTCTTCTTTTTTGTCCTCAGCGTAACGGCGTGTGTAGTTTTTAAGCAAATCATCGGTGCTCATCCTTTAGCTCCTAAAAATTAAATCCTCATAATTAAGAACAATACTCCATCCTTGGAAAGATCGCGAGCCTCTTTTTTTAAGCCGGGCTCAATTGAGGCGTTTCAGTGCTTTCTTTAGGCGACATTTCGTAAGCACAATACGCTGTAATGAGGAGCAGTGCTGCAGGCCAACACACTGCGAGCATACCAATGAAAAGAATTGGCATACATGTATTTTTTGCAAAGGTTGACCAGCCGTTATCCCAGGCTGCTTGCTGTGCCTGCTTGGTTTGGTTGATTTCAGTGATGCTTTTGCCATCTGCTTCTAACAGCTTTATTAGGTGTGCTTTTTTCTGATAATCACCGTAGAAATCAGCAGAGAGGTAGATGGCAAATCCAACGACACATAGAAAGCTGCCGAGGGGTGCTAGCAGGGAAGAGGGCGTGGCAAGTAGAAGCATTGGGAATCCAATCAGCAAGTGAGAGGTCGCAATGAGTGCAAGATCCAGAATTGACTTGGTTGAGATATGCTCTAACTCAAGCTCTCTCAATTGCTGCTTAATAATTTTGTCTTGCTGTTTAAGCGCTTGAAGTTGTTCGTATTCAGTTTTTTTCTTCTGATACGCTTGCTCAGTTTCGTTTCGTCGATAAAGCAAGAGGCTCAAATCAAATAAGACACAGACAAGCATCAACGGATTATTGTTTATGGCATTGATGGTTGCCCAAACAAAGTCGTTCGCAAGGTTGAAACGATATTTGTAAACTTCATGACAGAAACGGTCCCAAGCGCTGAGCGCTTTTATTTCTTCCTCAGTTGGGTCGAAGGTATGTTTTAGGATGCGCGCCCATTCTATGATGAAGCGTATCCCAAGCAGGGAAAAGCTCAAGACATAGAAAGCTTCAACAGGGAGACTCAAAATGTTAATTGTCTGGTTGAAGTCAAAAATCGGTGCTATTGAGCGATTGAGTGTCTCGAACCATTTTGCATCATTCAGCATTCGGATAGCCAGTTCATCTGTTAGGCGTGCGAACGTCAAGAGGATACGTAGGGCGTGCCAGTAGCCGAGATTGTCATGGAGATAGGTTATCCAATCTTGAGGGGGTTGTTCAGGCTCGCCTCTTTTCTCGTGATAAGTTCTCAACAAATCACAATAGTAGAGATAGTACAAGCGGTACTGCTCTTTTTGTTTGTTGTGAGCGGCGATGTCTGACTTAATTTGTAGAGCATCTAAGGTTGCTTTTAGATTAGCCTTCTCTGCTTCAATTTCCACATGGTTTTTTGTCAAAAACGCAAGCGATTTTGAATGTGCAGCTTGGTGTTTATCGCCTGCTTGAGAAAAAAAGAGTTGCCTATCTTCCATAAAATCTGACACAACGCACCTCGATACAAAAAATCAGACCGAACAGTGTAGCATTTTGCCCAAATTTAGACAATACCTTCCTCTAATTGAGCGGCTTTCATTAGGTTAGAAAAAATATAATAAAAAAGTGGGGGATTTGTTTGATTTTTCAGTTTCTTTGAATTAGCCTAATACGAGTAGATTTTTGTTTGCTCTGCCTTTGCACTTGGCTTTGCAAAATGAGACACGGGTGACCGTGTAATATGGATTTGAACTTTAAAAGAACATGGAGATGGCTATGTATAAAAAGACTCTTTCTGCCTGTGCCTTACTGCTGTCAAGTGTGACCGCATCTTACGCCGGGACAATGGGAGAGGTTGAGCCTTTGCCAGTACTCACCCCATTTATCTCTGGTGAAGGCTTATATAGCTGGCCGCAAGTTGGTGGGTTTGACTTCAATGTGATTGGCATTGGTCGATTTGTTTCCTCAAATGATGAAAATGGCTGGGGCGGACGTATAGCGCTTGGTGCGATACATCCTATGACTGAAAAATGGGCTGCGAGCGGTGAGATAGGCTGGGGATATTATGGTTCAGTCGACTTACTTCCATCCTTTCGCCCTTTCCCCAACAGTCAAGCACAGGTGACTGCAACAGGTAAAGCGCTTGATGTTAAGATGGATCAGTACGGATTTGATGTGTTGGCTGGACTTTTGTATACACAGCCTAAGTACGACTTGTTTATCAAGCTGGGTGCGTTGATTCAGAACCTCCGAGTAACGATTAAGACGGATCCAACGCAGATTTCGGGAGATAACTCACAAGCAGGCCTTGCTGTGCGGCTGCCTGGCCAATATAAACTCGCAACCACCCTGGTTAATGCGTTACCTGAGCTTAAGCTTGGCGGGGGCTATCATATTAATAAAGATTGGCTTGTTAATCTTTCTTGGATGCATGCCTTTGGTTCTGAGCTTAGTCTTCAAACTAGGACTATGTCGGTTAATCCGGCTGTGATTGGTACGACAGTTGCTCAGCTTCGTGCGCCGACTATTGATGTCTTTATGTTTGGTGTGGAGTACCGCTTCTCCTAAGTTGCACTGAATGCTAGCATGCGATGCTTTGAAAGCCACACTAAGTGTGGCTTTTTTTTATGTATAGATAAGGTAGATCGAAAAATGGATGAGTTAAAGCAGAAGGTAGCAGAGGCGGCGCTTGATGAGCTTGGTGATACTCCAATCATTGGAGTGGGGACCGGCTCAACAATAGCTTATTTTATTGAAGCACTTGCTGGTATTAAATACCGCATTGAAGGATGTGTGGCAAGCTCAGAGCAAACTGAGAAGGCGCTGCGTCAGGTTGGCTTACCGGTGATTGAGCTTGCACTTGCTGATCCTTTGATGTTGTATGTTGATGGCGCTGATGAGGTGACACCATATAAAACGATGATTAAAGGTGGTGGAGGTGCTTTGACACGTGAGAAAATTCTTGCAACTGCTGCAAAGCAATTTATTTGTTTGGTCGATGAGTCTAAAAAGGTTCGTCGACTTGGTGCTTTTCCAGTTGCGGTCGAGGTGCTTCCTATAGCACGGAGCATGGTTGCTCGAGAGCTGGTAAAGCTTGGAGGTGATCCGGTTTATCGAGAAGGATTTGTAACTGATAATGGAAACTGCATTTTGGATGTATTTCATTTGAATCTGGATGAGCCTATGGCACTTGAAAGCACCATTAAGTTACTACCAGGTGTGGTCGAAAGTGGCATATTCGCCAAGCGATTTGCAGATAAGGTTCTAGTTGGATGCCAGTCTGGGATTGAAATCTTTTAGTGTGCATCATCCCAGTTAGGGCCAACGCCTATTGAGACACGTAAGGGGACGCTCAAGGTTGCGGCGTTTTCCATGTGGGTTCGAATAACCGCTTGAGCGTTTTCGATAGCAGTATCTTGAATTTCAAATACCAATTCATCGTGTACTTGCATGACCATGCGAGCAGCTTGCCCTTCAGGGCTTTTTTGCCAGTCGCTGATTGCAATCATCGCTTTTTTGATAATATCGGCCGCAGTACCTTGCATAGGGGCATTAATGGCTGTGCGCTCAGCAGCTTTTTGGCGCATTTTATTGGAAGCATTGATTTCTGGTAAGTACAAGCGCCGTCCAAAGAGCGTTTCAACGTAGCCTTGTTTGTGTGCTTTTTGGCGTGTGTTGTCCATATAGTCGAGTACTCCAGGATAGCGCTCAAAGTAGCGCTCGATATAGGTTTTTGCTTCTTCCGTGGAAACACCCAGCTGTTTGCTAAGCCCAAAGGAAGACATCCCATAGATTAGGCCAAAGTTGATGGCTTTAGCGCGGCGACGCTGCTCCTTAGTAACCGAATCTAAGGGCGTTTGAAAGATTTCACTGGCTGTTGCTGCGTGTACGTCCCAGTTATTATCGAATGCGCGCTTTAATCCCTTATCTCCAGAGAGATGCGCCATGATGCGCAATTCAATTTGTGAGTAATCTGAAGTTAATAAGCAATGCCCTTCTGGTGCGATAAATGCTTTCCGAATGAGGCGCCCTTCTTTATGACGGATAGGGATATTTTGTAAGTTGGGCTCACTTGAAGAGAGTCTGCCTGTCGCAGTCACGGCTTGGTTATAAGACGTATGTACGCGCTTTGTCGTTGGGTGAATACGCTTAGGGAGTGCCTCAATATAAGTCGACATCAACTTGGTCAGACTGCGATACTCAAGAATAATAGCAGGCAGTGGATAGTCAAATGCGAGCTCTTGCAAGACTGACTCAGCAGTAGAAGGCTGACCTTTTGGCGTTTTCGAGAGTATCGGTAGTTTCAATGTATCGTAAAGAATATCTTGGAGTTGTTTCGGTGAGTTGAGGTTAAACGATTGACCTGCCAAGGCATAGGCTCGTTCAGCTAAAGCATCAATGCGTGTGCTGAGGCGCTTTCCATGCTCTTCTAGCTGTTTGACATCAATGAGGACACCTTGTTTTTCCATATCGGCCAAAATAGGCACTAAAGGCATCTCAATGTCTCTGAAGACTTGCTTTAAGGAGCCATCTAGTTTCGGATAAAGCGTTTCATGTAGCTTTAGGGTAATTGCTGCATCTTCCGCGGCATAGGGGGCTGCTTTTTTAAGTGGAATTTCATCAAAGCGAAGCGCTTTTTTGCCACGACCAGCAATTTCTTCAAAGCTGATGGTTTGGTAGTCTAGGTAATGTTTAGCGAGAGCATCTAAGTTATGGCGACTGGCCGTACTATTTAGTATATATGACTCGAGCATGGTATCAAAGCAAATGGCATTGAGTTGAATGCCATGCTGTTTAAGCACTGCATAGTCATATTTTAAATTTTGTCCTACTTTTTTTAATGTATTGCTTTCGAGATAGGGTTTTAACAGCTGTAAAACGACTTCTTTAGGCAGTTGCTCTAAATTTTCCTTGTGTGCTACTGGAATGTAGGCTGCGCGCTCAGAGTCAATTGCGAGCGCGATACCCACAAGCGAAGCATCTAGTGGATTAAGACTTGTGGTTTCAGTATCAATACAGCACCGAGAGGCGTTATCTAAGGTTTTAAGCCATGTATCAAGTTGGGATTGATTTTGGATGAGCTCAAACGAAAACGCTTTGTTTGGGGTGGGTAGTACAGATGTTTTTGTTTGGGTGTTTGCTGTGTCTGTACTACCCCACTCCTTTAGCCAGACGTTTACCTCAAGCTCGCGTGCTAGAGAAAGCAAAACTTCTCGATTGGGAGGCGTGGGTTTTAATTCCTCAAGAGAGGTTGGTAAAACAACATCCGTCTTAATCGTGACAAGTTGTCTGCAGAGCGGGAGCATGGGTAAGCTTTCTCGGAGACGTTCTCCAATCTTGCCACCAATGGTATCGGCATGTGCCATGAGGTTATCTAAGGAGTGATGGGTTGCAAGCCATTTTGCAGCCGTTTTTGGTCCACATTGCGGTACCCCCGGCACATTATCACTGGTGTCACCAACGAGTGCAAGATAGTCTACGATTTGTTCGGGCTTGACGCCAAATTTAGTAAATACGCCCTCTGGGTCTAGTACCTTACGACTCATCGTATTAATGAGCGTCACCTGCTCGGTGACCAACTGCGCCATATCTTTATCACCAGTTGAGATTAAGACAGATTGCCCTTGATTTGCTGCTTGGGTTGCCAGTGTGCCAATGACATCATCCGCTTCGATCCCCTCAACCATGAGCATAGGAAAACCAAGCGCTTGAATGACTTCTATCATTGGCTTAAATTGGCGCCTGAGATCGTCCGGCATAGGGGGGCGATTTGCCTTATATTCTGGATATAGGTCATTACGAAACGTTTTGCCCGGCGCATCAAAGACAATCGCGAAGTGGGTTGGGTTGGTGTCTTTTAAAAGGCGTCGAATCATGTTCACAACGCCATAGACAGCACCTGTTGGATGACCCTCGCTATTGGTGAGCGGGGGGAGTGCGTGAAAGGCACGAAAGAAATAAGATGAGCCGTCAACGAGTACGATGGGTTTCTTTTCCACAGGCTAGTCTCACTTAATTAATGGATTCTGGTGTAGACTCAGCTTGTTTCTCTTTGAGCGCACTTACCTGTTCAGTTAGTTTTTTAATTTGTTTTCTCATTAGCGGAATACGAGTGGTCGACATTTCGTGCTCAATGGCTTTTTCTCGTGGTCTTGCAGGGGCTCCTAGATAAATTAAGCCTTTGTTCAAGTGCTTTTTGGGAGGGACACCTGCTCGTGCTCCGAGGATTACTTCGTCATCAATGCGCACATGGTCGCTCACACCGACACCAGCAGCAAATACGACATGGTTTCCGCTGTGCGTACTGCCCGCAATCCCTGTAAATGCACATAAAATATTGTGTTGTCCTAGTTTGACTGAGTGGGCAATTTGTACCAAATTATCGATTTTAGTCCCTTTACCAATGATTGTTTTACCGACTGTTGCGCGATCGATAATAGTACTTGCACCTATTTCAACATCATCCTCAACAACGACGCGTCCTACATGGGGAATTTTGCTATGCTTGCCATGTTCGGTGGTATAGCCAAATCCATCTGAGCCGATGACGGAAGAGGCATGGATGGCAACGCGTGCGCCAATTTCAGAGTAGTCATAGATGGTGACATGGGGGTGAATGACAGTATCAGGCCCTAGTGTTACGTGATTTCCAATATGCACGTGCCCTTTAATGACACAGTTGTCCCCTATTGTAGTTTCTGCATCGATCACGGTATAAGGGCCAACGGAGATATTTTTTCCAAGAGTTGCACTCGGTGAAATGATGGCCGTTGGGTGAATGCCAGCTTCAGGTTTTGGGGTTGGATAAAAGTGTTTTAGTAGCTGGATGAATGCTTGAAATGGGTCAGCTACTTGAATCAGAGGCTTATTTAATTCGGACACGTTTTTTGAAACGAGGACCGCCGCGGCTTCTGAGCTTTCAGCTTGCTTTAAGTTGTCAGTACCATCTGCAAAAATGAGAGAGCCTGCTTGAATTTCATCGATAGGTGATAACCCATTTATAGAGATGCTTTCATCTCCAATGATGGTTCCTTTAACGAGTACCGAAATATCGTGTAATGAGGCATGCATTTGTGATCTTTCCCCGATTTTTAAAAACGCCGTCAGTATACCTTAATAAGCGTTTGGTTTCGAACTAAAAACGACGAAGTACAATTGCTGCATTTGCGCCACCAAAGGCAAAGTGGTTGGAGAGTGCTAAGTCAACCCGCATCTGTTGTGCTTCATTTGGAATATAGTTTAAATCACAATCAGGGTCTGGGGTTTCTAAATTAATAGTTGGTAGCAAGCAGTCATGCTGCATGCTTAAAACAGTCGCGATGATTTCCATCGCACCTGCTGCTCCAATGGTATGTCCGGTCATTGCTTTTTGTGCTGTAATTGGAATGTCAAAGGCATGTTGGCCAAATACCGTTTTAATAGTTTCGGTTTCAGTAATATCGTTTAAAACTGTACCGGTTCCATGTGCATTGATATATTGAATGTCACTCGGAGAGAGGCGTGCGTCATCCAAGGCCATTTGAATGGCTCGAGCTTGGCCTTTTGTATCAGGGGCTGTAATATGGGACGCATCACAGCTGGCGCCAAAACCGATAATCTCAGCTAAAATTTTTGCACCTCGTGCTTGTGCATGTTCCAAATCTTCTAAAACTAAAATGCCTGCACCGTCAGCCATGACCATACCCGTGCGGTGTTTATCAAAGGGACGGCTGGCTTTATTAGGGGTTTCGTTTTGAGTGGACATGACACGTAACTTACACCAGGCTGCCATAATGGTTTCCCAGACCAAGGATTCCGTGCCGCCGCAGACGGCAACAGAAAGTCTGCCATTCGCGATTTGCTGATAGGCATTGCCGATGGCTTCAGCTGATGAGACACAGGCGTTTGATGTTGTTGAGTTTGGACCACCTAGCCCAAAAGAAATCCCAACGTGGTTGGCAACAGAATTTGGCATGCCCCGAACAACTGTTAAGGCTGGGATTTTACGCCAGCTGTCGGTGTAAAATGTTTTATAAGCAACCTCAAGCTCGGGAGCGCCCCCAAGGCTTGTGCCAATATAAGTGCCAGCCACCTCACGCTCTTTCTCGGTAAGGCCTGCTCGCTCAAGGGCGTGATGAGTACAATATAGGGCGTACTGTGCTACACGAGGATAGCGTTTCCGCTTGTTAAACTGAGGCAGATGTGCCAGACATAAATCCGTAATTTCACCGGCAATCTGTGTGGTATAGTTGCTGGGGTCGTAAGATTGGATACGCTCAATACCACATACACTGTTTGAGGCGGCATTCCAAAATGCTTCGAGTCCATTCCCAATGGAGGAGGCAATGTCCATCCCTGTGATAACAACCCTTTTTTTCATGCCTTACCCTCGTGCCCCGATAATAATTTATCCGTCGATACGCAATATTAAAGGGACCGTTCAAAATCTGTCAAGCAAAAAGCCCCGCTTATAGTAATCTACCGCATTATAAATCTGAAAGCCTACATTTTGATAGAGGCGAAGAGCCATATTATTTTTTGCAGCGACGGTTAAAGTGATTTTTTTTTGCTGCTTTTGGTAGGCATATTTCAAGCTATATTCGATGAGTGCTTGTCCAAACCCTTGACGTTGCATGTCAGGAAGTACGGCCAAGTCAGTTAGACGAACTTGGTTGGGTTCAAAAACCAAGTGAACTTGTCCGACTAAATGTGTTTGATGGAACATGAGAAATATTTTGATATTTGAAGTTTCGAGTAGTTTCCTGATGCGAAGGATAGGCTCTGGCCGATTGGGGTTAAAGCAAGCATGGTCTATGATATGCAGTAACTCGATATCTTCATGATTTGCTTCTCGAACTGTACAGGTAGAATCGTGCTGTAACTCAGGGAGATATACATCACAACTCATGTCATATTCGGTTTGTTCAAACTCAAATGCATGTTGTTTAAGCCAGGTAGCATGTTTGTCATGTGGACTTGAGACGATAAGGTGTTTAATAGATGGTAAAGCTGTGTGTGCTTTTTGGCACATTTCTTGCCATAGTACTTTGGCAATACCTTGTCTTCGATAGTCTGGGTGAACACAAAGTGCAATTTCAGCAGCAGCTGGGTAAAAGTGAAAAAAGGCAAGAAAACCTACAATTTTTTCTTGTCTTTGATAGAAAAGGCTTGGAGGGCCTGGGCGATAGCTCTCGAGTATATGAGGATAAATGGGAATCACAGCTTTGTCTGCTATGTGGCAGGCATCCAGCAGTGGCTGTAGAGCACTTAGTGTGGCTTTGGAGAGTTGGTGTGTGCTGGTTATCATGTGCCTATTCTAGAAATGAAAGTTTAAGAGACTAAAAAGTATTTCTATCATAAGAAGTACAATGATGATAATTTCTAGGATATGAGCATGTCGGTTTTCGAGGTAGTTGCTGAACATATCAAAGATATCGTTGAGTGTATCGAGCCGTTGGTTGAGTGCATTGACTCGTCGTGGAAGATGTAAGTAGCGCTCAAGCATGATGTAATCTTCTTCAAGGGTTGGGTGTTGCCAGAAGTATTTGGGATGATATAAAAAATTACTTACGAGGTTCATTTCGCTTTTGGCTAAAATCAACTCACCAATGACGTGCCGGATGCGCTTTCTACTGATTAATTTTTTACCTTTTCGTGAGAGGCTTTTGATGAGAGGGGTATGTTTCTCAATAAGATTTTCAAGGGCGGTTTCGAAGTATTGCAGTTTGACCGATTGTGAGAAACCGTAAGAGAGGCTCAGTTTTAGTTCATCATCTTTTGACTGTGTTGTTTGAATGGAAAGACAGTCCACATCAAAAAACTCATGAGGTTCAATAGTTGTTTTTTCTCCCACCCGATAGGTAAATTCATCCTGGACCAGAAAACGAGTCGGTTTATCTGCGAACAAGGCCACCTCATTTAAGTGGGTATCGGCCTCGTGGCGTTTGAGCCCCCATGAGACAATGGTTCCATTCTTAAAAATGAATATCAGATGATTTGAAGCTTCCTCTAAAGGAGCTACCTTCAATACATCACGTGAGCGCGTTACGGCATAACCGCTTAAGGCAGTTTTGTAATGGTGGTCAAGCTGCGCTAAGTCAATGCAGTCGGCCACACAAAAACTCAAGCACTCCATAATGTCCTATTCATCTTATTCTACAGACTCGCGTTCCGGATAGGCTTTACGACGACTGGTTATTCCACTTAGCCATTGAGGACAAACTTCAAGCTCTTGAGCAATTCGGTCTAATTGCTCTTCAGAGGGAAGGTTGTGCCCAAAAATCATGGCATTTGCGAGATGTCGAGTGACGCCAAATACTTTTGAGACCGCTTTAGTTTTTTCATTTAAGTCGTCAGGAAAACCCAACATCGACAACTCCCGATTAAAGCGCTGTGCAAACACTTTACTGTTCATCTGAATGCTCCTTGCTTAGTTCAGATATTTTGACAGTGTCAATCCATGACAACGGAAACTCTTTTGTTATAACTTATTTTTTTGTCTATGGCTATGATGAAGTTGTACTAAAGTAGTTGAAATGCATCAACTTGGCAGCTTGTACTTCATCAAGTCGCTTCACTGGACTCAAGAGAGGCGCGGCTTTAAGCTTGTCTGGTGTTGTCTTTATTTCTTCTAAGATAGCCGCCATTGCAGTAACAAAAGCATCTAGTGTTTCTTTACACTCAGTTTCAGACGGCTCTATAAGTAGGCATTCAGGAATAAGCAGCGGAAAATAGATGGTTGGTGCATGAAAGCCATAATCAAGTAGCCGCTTGGCTAAATCCAACGCTTGAATACCATACTCTTTTTTCTCTTTCAGCAAGGTCAAGATGAATTCATGACTTGCACGTCTTTTAGGGTATGCGGCGGTAAAACCAATACGAGTAAGTTCTGCGAGTAAGTAGTTTGCATTCAGGGTCGCATATTCAGAGACTCGAGTGAGTCCTTGTTTGCCTAGCACCCGAATATAGAAATAAGCACGTAATAAAATACCAGTATTACCATGAAAGCCAGAGAGTCGACCAATACTTTGAGGAAAATCGGCCTTTGTAGCAAGACGATAGTGCTGTTTGGTTTTTATGACGTGGGGTAGTGGCAAAAAAGGGAGCAGACGCTCGTTGACAGCGACGGGCCCTGAGCCTGGTCCGCCTCCACCATGAGGCGTGGCAAAGGTTTTATGTAAATTGAGGTGCATGACATCAAAGCCCATATCACCGGGTCTTACTTTACCTAAAATGGCATTTAGATTCGCGCCATCATAATATAATAATCCCCCTGCTTCGTGGACGATCGTCGCAATTTCCTGAATTTTACGGATAAACAACCCAAGCGTTGATGGATTGGTTAGCATGATACCCGCGGTTTTGGGCCCTACTTGGGCACGAAGTATGTCTAAATCAATGTCACCATCTTCAGCAGTTGGAATTTCGATCACTTTTAGGCCACAAGTGACGGCTGAAGCCGGATTTGTACCATGGGCTGCATCAGGAATGAGCATTTCGGTACGCTCATGGTCGCCGCGAGCTTCATGATAGGCGCGAATCATCGCGACACCCGCGAACTCCCCCTGCGCACCTGCCATAGGCGTGAGGGATACAGCGCGCATACCGGTAATTTCGGCAAGATAAGCTTGCAGTTGATATAAAATACCGAGGGTACCTTGGTTTGCACTTGGGAGTGCGAGCGGGTGCGCATTTAGAAACGCTGGCTCTGACGCCGCAAGATGTACTCCGCGCGGGTTATATTTCATGGTACAAGAACCCAGCGGATAAAAATTTGTGTCGATGCCAAAGTTTTTTTGTGACAGTCGGGTAAAATGCCGCACAACTTGTAGCTCAGCGCACTCTGGTAAGCGAGGTGGTGTTTTTCTTAATAAGTGATCAGGAATATGCGAGCTAAGCTCAGACGGCGCTGGCATTTGTGCATGAGCACATCTTCCGTTGCTTGATTGTTCGAAAATAGTGCTGGTCATGTCACGGTCTCCATCAGAGAAGCTTCTAGTGCTCTCGCAAAAAGTTTGATGTCATTTTCTGTTCGGCATTCGGTGGCACAGACTAAAAGTGTGTTTGGAAATTGAGGATAATAAGTCTCAGCGCACAGGCCTGCCTGTATGCCTCGTGTTTGCAGGGCTTCTAAAACTGGTGCGGCAGGGCTTGGGAGTTGAATGAGTGCTTCATGAAAAAACGGGGATGAGAACACACAAGATACCTCAGGAATTTGAGCGAGCCTACTCACCAATAAACGGGTATTATGATGGCACTGGGCTGCTACTTGCTTAAGTCCTTCGGGTCCTAAGAGGCTCATATAAAGTGTTGCTGCTGTGACCAGTAAACCTTGATTGGTGCAGATGTTTGAAGTTGCTTTTTCGCGACGAATATGTTGCTCACGCGCCTGAAGCGTTAGGGTGTAGCCAATGTTCCCATCGACATCTGTGGTACGTCCGACTAATCTTCCGGGCATTTGTCGGACATGCTTTAGGCGCGTGCTAAAAAAGCCAAAGTAAGGCCCGCCGCCCGCCATTGGAGCACCTAATGGCTGGCCTTCTCCGCAGGTGATATCAACACCATGCTCGCCCCAGCTTCCAGGAGGCTTTAAAAGGGCGAGTGAAGTTGGGTTAACGCAAGCAATACTTGTGACTTGGTGTGTTGCCGCCCAATCAGTTAAGGCATCTACGGATTCTAGCTGTCCAAAAAAGTTGGGTTGAGGAATAACAAGAGCAGTTACCGAGTCTTCTTGATATGCTTCGAGTGTCTGAACGTGAGTAATGCCAAGCACTTTATCCATTGGCAGTGTGATGAGCGTTAATTCTTGAGGTTTTAAAATAGTTTCAAGTGTTTCTCTATATAGGGGATGCAGCGTTTCTGGGACAAGTATGCGGTGCGGGTTCTTTTTTTTGTTTAAACGGCATGCCATTAAAATAGCTTCAGCAAGTGCTGTTGCTCCGTCATAAAGAGATGCATTGGCAACCTCCATGCCGGTGAGTTCAGCAATCATGGTTTGAAACTCATAAAGTAATTGTAAGATGCCCTGGCTTGCTTCTGCTTGATAGGGGGTGTAGGCAGTTAAAAATTCGCCCCGAGAAGCAATATCCCAAACAGCAGCAGGAATATGATGTTGATAGCTTCCAGCGCCGAGAAAGCAAATACTTTTTTTATTTTGGGCCGCTAAGTCTTTAGCATGCTCACGCATTGTCATTTCGTTTTGGCCATCGGGTAGATGCTCGAACGGTTTTTGTCTTAAGCTCGGTGCGATTTCATCAAACAAGCTTTCAATTTCTGGTGCGCCAATGCGCTCGAGCATGGCTTCAACATCTGCTGGTGTATGTGGAATATAGGGCATATACTAATGGTCCTCTTGAATGATATTCTTGTATTGGACTTCGTCCAATAATTCTGAGAGTTCACTTGGATTGTTTGCTTGAATTTTTAAAAGCCAGCCTTCACCCTCGGCATCACGATTGACAAGAGCCGGGTCGTCTTTGACTTGGTGATTAACAGCAACCACGGTGCCACTAATCGGCGCATAAAAATCTGAGGCAGCTTTGACGGACTCAACCACGCCAAGCTCATCTCCTGCTTTAACCGCTTGACCTTCTTCGGGGAGTTCGATAAAAACCAAATCACCCAGCAAGGTTTGTGCATGTTCAGTAATGCCAACAATGACAGGGGTTTCATCTGTATTGATCCATTCGTGCGTTTCGGTAAATTTCATAGTATGTTTCTCCTTCTAATGCTTGAGGAAACGTGTTTTGCCGACAGAGACCGGTAAGCGTTTTCCTCTGATATCGACGGTTGCATGCTCTTCCACTTCAACTAAGACACGAGCAATTGCAATGGAGTGCTTTAGGGTTGGCGAGAAAGTGCCACTGGTAATCACACCAACTTGCTTATCCTCAACAAACACTTCTTGTCCTGGACGCATAACACCTGGCTCTTTAAGGGTTAACCCAACAAGCTTATGTTTGATGCCATGTTGTTTTTGGGAGATAAGTGCACTCATGCCAATAAAATCTCGGTCATGTGGTTCCCATTGGACAGTCCAGGCAAGGCCTGAGTTTAATGGCGTTGTGGTTTCGTCCATGTCTTGTCCATAGAGCAGAAAGCCTGCTTCAAGACGTAGCGTGTCACGGGCGGCAAGACCGCACGGTGTGACCCCTTTTTCTTTTAGGCTATTCCAAAGAGGGGTGATGTTGTCTTGGGGTAAAATAATTTCTAAACCATCTTCGCCGGTGTAGCCGGTCCGTGCGAAGAAATAATCCCCGACATCTACACACTCGAACGGTGCCAGTGTTGAAACGGCATCTGCTTCGGCAGGGCCCAGTGCTTCTAAAGTTTTCGTAATGGCATTAGGTCCTTGTACGGCAAGCATAGCAAGTTCAGGACGCTCCTGAAGCCCTGTGGCAAAACCACTACTTTTTTCTTGAATCCAGGATAGGACGTGCTCACGAGTTGCTGCATTGAGGACTAAGCGGTAGTTATCTGCCGTACGTTGATACACGATTAAATCATCTAGAATGCCACCATGCTCATTACACATACAGCTATATAGTGCTCGTCCGACGTGCTTTAAGCGGTCAATGTTATTGGTTAAGAGCTTTCGCAAAAATTGACGGCCACCTGCGCCTAGAATATCAACAACTGTCATATGTGAGACATCAAACATGCCAGCATCCGTTCGTACGGCCTCGTGTTCTTTGAGTTGTGAGCCGTAGTTGAGAGGCATGTTCCAGCCATGAAAATCAACCATTTTTGCGTTTGCAGCGAGATGTGCATTATAGAGTGGGGTATTTTTCAGCATGACAGCCCTATTCAATTTATTTAATTTTATATCAGGGAATTTCTGATTATACCCAGATGTGTTGTGTGAGCAAGATGTTACTGAAAGATGGTTATTTTATTGTAGCACTTAGACCCGGAGTAGGTTCGATTGGGTTGTTCTTCATATCCGCTAGTTCAGTTTTTAAGCCCGTCATCGAGCTTACGACCTTTGCGATAGACGTCATGATACCTACGAATAAATCGCGCGCTTTAGAAAGCGCACCACTGATTGCAGATGAGAGCTCAGAAAGAGTTTCTTTCGCCTCGGCTAAATTGTTTTTGAATTGTTGGCGAATAGCTTCATTATCACCTGGTTGACGATTGCCTTCTCGACCAATTGCATTTTGTATGTTTTCTGAAATGGAGTTGGTGCATTGTCGTAATTCTTGAAGTTTTGGTATTTGATCCATAAGGGTTTCAAGGTTGAGTCTTGACTCATTTTGCATCTCGTTAAGTCGGGTAATGCGTGCATTCAGTTTTTCGCAGTAAGCGGGATCATTTTCACAATCAGCCTCTTTCAATTGCGCTTCTGTTTTTTCTAATTCTTCTGTGATTTCGTCCAGTAGCGCTTGGGCTTCTTTTACCTTTTCTGGAATCACTTCGTTTTCTAACTTGTCTGCCTCGTCAACCAGGGCCTTGCTTTCGCTTTCCATATCAATGATATCGTCGAGTTGTTTTTGTACTTCTGCTTCGCTTTGAGTGACTTCTTCAAGATATTCCTTGCTTGTATCTGACATGTTGCGAATGGCTTCTAAGTCCTTGGCAAACTGACGCTTAACATTATGAAACTCGGAGGATGCTTTGTATTTCTCCGCTTTTTGGCGGAGATCAGCTTCTATCGATGTAGGTTTTGCTGTATCACCGTATGCATTATCGATGGCAGTGCGAAGATTTGAACTTGAAGCATGAGTATCTCCAAGTTTTCCTTTTTCAATTGGCATGATGTTAGCCCTTAATTTCAATGGTTATTTGAGATAAGTATAGTTGTAAATATCAGGACTTGCTTTATCCTCGATTGAAAGCACGGTAAAATCTGACTGTTCTTTTCATTCTTAGACAAAAAAGGGTTTTGCGTGGGCAAAAGTCGCTTTTATAGTACGAATCGTGATGCAGTCGGCCGTTTTATGAATGGTTGGGACCTGTTGTTGCTCGTGCTCGTCATTTTTATTTTATTTTTGTTAGGGCGTGCAGGACAGCAAATGGCAACACCGTACGCGCTTGGCCAGCCACTACCCATCACCCTTGACCCTAAAGCACTTCCTTTTTATGCCTTAAGAACCATCTTGAGGATGTTTATAGCACTTGGCTGTTCGCTATTATTTACTTTTGTGATTGGCACCTTGGCTGCGAAAAGTCGTCGTGCAGAGCGCGTGATTATCCCGATGATTGATGTTTTGCAATCGGTGCCAGTTTTAAGTTTTTTAGCAATTACGGTGACAGGCTTTATTCACTTGTTTCCGGGGAGTTTATTGGGGCCTGAGTGTGCATCTATCTTTGTAATTTTTACCGCCCAAGTTTGGAATATTACCTTAAGTTTTTATCAGTCTATTAAGACTGTGCCTCCTGACTTTCGTGAAGTGGCTTCTATGTTTCAGTTGTCCGCTTGGCAGCGTTTTTGGAAAATTGAAGTGCCTTGTTCACTATCAGGGCTTTTGTGGAACATGATGATGTCGATGTCCGCCAGCTGGTTTTTTGTGGTGTTATCAGAGGCGATTTCGGTTTCACATCAAGTGATTCGCCTGCCAGGGGTTGGATCTTACATTGCTCTTGCTATTGAGCAAGGCAATTTGCAAGCCATTGGCTATGCCATCTTGACCATGATCATGGTAATTTTTTTATATGATCAAATGTTATTTAGGCCTTTAATTGCTTGGTCTGAGAAGTTTAAATTAGATGTGGCGCCAGATGATGAGCCTTATGAATCTTGGTTTTTGGACTGGTTACGTAAAAGCCATTTGATGGAGTATGTTCGTACAGGTATTGCAAGAATGAAAGACCGTGTAATGCATATTTCGTGGTTTTCTCAACGGAAATTATTTGCTTCTTCACGCGATGAAGCCCTTCAGTCCCAGGTGCTTATTGATTGGCTTTGGAATGGGGTGATTTGGGGGATTTCACTCTTAGCAGGTTATGAGTTATTTGAGTTTATTGCGCCAAGTATCACGCTTGAGGAGCTATGGCATGTGACTGTTTTGGGGATGGCGACGTCTGTGCGAGTGATTGTTTTAATCCTTTTAAGCTCGATTCTTTGGATTCCCGTTGGTGTTTGGGTTGGGTTAAGGCCTAGATGGGTTCAGAAAGTACAGCCATTAATTCAGCTTGCGGCAGCATTTCCTGCTAATTTATTTTATCCACTGTTTGTGATTGCAATTGTGCGATTTGATTTAAATGTCCAGATTTGGGTGACACCACTCATGATTTTGGGGACTCAGTGGTATATTTTGTTTAATGTGATTGCTGGTGCTTCCATGATTCCAAGAGATTTGAATTTGGCTGCAGCAAATTTTGGTGTGCGAGGGTTTCAATGGTGGCGTAGGCTTGGATTGCCAGCTATTTTCCCATATTACATCACGGGTGCGATTACTGCTGCCGGTGGTGCTTGGAACGCAAGCATTGTAGCGGAGTGGGTAAGCTGGAGTGGCACCACCTTGCGGGCAACAGGGCTCGGCGAATATATTCAAGCCAATACGTTTTCAGGGCATTTCCCACAAATTGCGCTTGGAACAGGCATGATGTGCGTATATGTTTTAGTGTTTAATCAAATGCTTTGGCGTCCGCTGTATCGCCTTGCTGAGGCGCGTTTTCAATTAGATAGAGGCTGATATGCCAGAGACCATTATTTCACTTGATCATGTTCGCAAAGCCTATAAAAAATCGGCGGGGCAAGAACTATTGGTGCTTGAAGATATTAGTTTTTCACTGCGAAAAGGTGAAATTGTCGCGCTTTTAGGCAAGTCTGGTTCGGGGAAATCAACTTTACTTCGTATTATGGCAGGCCTTATTTCCCCCTCGAAGGGGCGTGTCCGTTATCGAGGCGACTGGATTCAAGGGCCTGCCTCAGGAATCGCTATGGTGTTCCAATCATTTGCATTGATGCCATGGCTAACTGTACTAGAAAATGTTGAACTTGGGCTTGAAGCTGCAGGCATAAGCAGAGAAGAACGCCGAAAAAGAGCAATTAAGGCAATTGATATTATTGGTTTAGATGGTTTTGAATCGGCTTATCCACGAGAGCTATCTGGCGGGATGTGTCAGCGTGTTGGTTTTGCACGAGCGCTTGTGGTGAATCCCGATGTGCTTTTGATGGATGAGCCTTTTTCAGCACTCGATGTTTTGACCGCGGAAAACTTAAAATCAGACTTACTTGAATTATGGCGAGATAAAAAAACCAATACCAATGCCATGCTTTTGGTGACGCATAATATTGAAGAGGCGGTGACTCTTGCAGACCGGATTATTATTTTAGGCAGCGATCCAGGGTTTGTACGGGCTGATTTACAGCTTGAAGGTTTACCTGCTTCTCGTGATTTAGAGCACCCCGAATGTCGCGCCTTGGTCGATAGGATTTATATGTTGATGACCACAGGTGTTGATGGTAAAGCCAAACACGCAGCGCGTAAGCCGCAGATTGGCTTGGGGTATCGCTTACCTCCGGTTGAACCTTCAGAGTTGTCAGGTTTAATTGAAACCATGAAAACATTTGAGGCTAAAATCGACTTACCAGAGCTTGCTGATGAAATTATGATGCAAGTAGATGACTTGTTCCCGATTCTGGAAACGCTTGAGGTGCTTGGCTTTGCGCAAATTAGCTCAGGTGATATTCACTTAACGCCACTTGGGCAGCAGTTTTCAGAGGCGGATTTGCAAGCGAGAAAGCATATTTTTGCGGAGCAGTTGCTCGCAACGATTCCGCTGGCACGCCATATTCGATATGTGCTGGATGAGAAACCAAAACATCGTGTTTCTGACGAGAGATTCTTAACGAAGCTTGAAGATTACTTCAGTGATAAAGAGGCAGAACGAGTACTGCGCACTATGATTGACTGGGGACGTTACGCAGAACTTTTTGCTTATGATGCTAATACTGGGATGTTGAGTCTTGAGAATCCTGGGCCGTAACCTGGGCTATGTTGTTGTAAACAGCAAGTAAAATTTTATCTTCAAGCACTCGGCCCACATGGTTTGGTTTGTTGATGCCGTTTATGAGGATGCTAAAAATAAGTGGATTCCCATTTTCCTGGATAAGGTAACCTGAGAGCGAGGAGACATCATGCATGGTGCCTGTTTTCGCGAATACTTTTTTCTCTAAAGGCGTGTCTTTGAATCTGTCTTGCAGTGTACCTGATACACCACTTTGAGCAAGCGCTTGTAAGGCAATGGGATACAAATTTTTGTTGTGATAGATATTCGTGAGTAGAGTAACGAGTTGTTCGGCTGTAATTAAATTATAGCGAGTGCCCACGCCATCAGACAGAACCAGCTGGTTGTTATCAAGCTTTGTGTGTTTTGTGAGTAGTTTTTTAATGGCAAATGTGCCCTGCTTATAAGAGCCTTCTTGGGTGAGCGCATAACCGAGTTGCTTCGTGAGGCTGCTGGCATAGAGGTTATTGGAGTTTTGCAGTAGTTCCGCGACAATCTGTGTTAAATCATCTGATTGAATGCTTGCGATGTGTTTAGCATCTTTAGGCGCATGGCCCTCTATCATTTTGCCCTTGAGTATGATGTGGCGCTTATCAAGGATATGTTTGACGGTTTGCTTGGCAAACAAAATAGGCTCAGGGACAGCTAGCTTCATAGTTTTATCTGTTGCTTCAGCAAGGCAGCCAAAGAGTCTTAAGGTATTATTCGGGCGTAGTTCAATGTTCAAATTACAGTGCTCTTTAGCATCATCTTCACTCACAGTACTGACTTGGTTGATGAGTGTCAGTGCTTTTTTTTCGGTTTTCGGGGTAATTTGAATGCGTTCGCCTAAGTTTTTCGCGCTTGTAAATTGATAGGCTTCCATATTTTCATTGAGAATAGCGGCAGTATCAGGCGTGGTGTAATACCAACCTAAGTCATCAAAAGAAGCGCCATCAGGATAATAGGGCGGCGTAAAGCGGGACGTATCAAGGACTATGTCTCCTTCGATGGTTCTGATGTGGTGCTTTTCTAGTTGCAGCAAGAGAGACTCGAGCTTTTCTATACTAAGCGATGGGTCTCCGACAAAAGTTAGGTATAGATTTTTATTTTTTTCCGATAAACTGGTTTCAAAGCGGTGGTTTGGCTTCCAGTAGTAGAGTGCTGCGACAGAGGGTAATAACTTGATGCCGCTGGCGGGCATTAAAAGTGTATTCTTATTTTTGCTATAAACCACGCGCCCGGTGGTTGCATCTTGAATAAGGATGCCAATAGCTGCATTTGGCAGTTCTTTGGCGATGAGGTTATCAATTTTGTCTGTAAGGGTTTGTGCGTAAGTAGATGGCGGAGCAAATAGATTTAACATCAAGAGCAAAGTGGTTGCTTTATGAGCTTTTTGATGGAAGTAAGTTAGCATGTTGTTTTTTTCTAGGGCTGTGAGTTTTGGGAGCATAACATGTTATGTCGCTTAGTAAAGTTATTCCACAAGCTATGTCTCTTCAGTTTATTGTCTGTTTGTTTGCCCGCAGAGAGTATGACGGTTTATGGGCACCGTGGGGCACGAGGACTTGCGCCTGAAAATACGTTACCTGGTTTTAAGGTAGCTTTGAAACATCGTGTCGATTACATCGATGTTGATGTAGTCATGACTAAAGATCGTGTTCTAGTGGCGTATCACGATTTAACGCTTAATCCAAATACAACCCGAGATGCTCATGGCAATTGGGTTGAGGACAAAGCGTTGGTGGTGAAGGAGCTTACGTTGGAAGAGCTGCAAACGTATGATGTGAGCCAAGTTAAGCCATTTACGCGCTATGCCAGTATTTATACGCACCAGATCCCGACAGATAAGACGGCAATCCCAACGCTCAGAGCTGTCATTCGAGCCATGAAAGCGCAAGCTGATTATCCCATTGGTTTCCAAATCGAACTGAAAACCGATCCGACTCAGCCCAACTGGAGCGCATCTCCTGCTGAAATGGTGCAATTAGTCGAGCGTGTGGTGCGAGAGGAAGGCGTGGTTGATAGAACCAAAGTACAAGCTTATGATTGGCGATGTTTACTGCTATTACAACAATTAAATCCACGTATAGAAACCGCTTATCTCACAGATGTAGAGCACGAAAAAGTATTGCGAGATAAGGACCCAGCAATTGCTGGGCTTTGGACTGCGGGGCACTTACTCAAAAACTATCATGATTCTGTGCCAGAGATGATCAAGAGTTTAGGAGGAACCTGGTGGGATGTTGAAGACATTGGCATGACTCAAGCGCTGCTTGATGAAGCCCATCGCTTGAATCTTAAAGTGGCTACTTGGTCTGATTCTGATAAAACGGGACTAGACATTGATATACCACTGACCAAGCACCTGATTGATATGCAAGTGGAAGGGATTATTACCGATAGACCTGATGTGGTTAAGCTGTTCTGCACTGAGTTCATGTAGGACAACATCACCCATCGCATGTCCATACGTATCGTTAATGCACCACCAAATTTTCTGACTGAAGGAAGCCGTAATCCCACTGGACGTTGTGTTGATGCTCTTTTTGCTTTTTTATCATAGGATATTCCTTGTATATCCTCTATTGTCGTGTAATTAGCACCAGAAAACCGACAAATACGATTAAGATAAGAGCAAGTACCCCCATACTTGAGAAGCTTTTTGTTAAGTTTTCTCGACTAAATTGTGCGGGGTTTCCCTTAATGGCACGATAAATGAACCAAACAATAAGGCCTGCACCAATGAGAGCGAGTATTTGGTAAAGCGTATTCATTTTGTTTCTCCTGAGGGTTGTTCTAAATTGAAGGCGTCAGAAAATAACTGCTTATTTGATATACCATTCTCAAGTAGTACATCGCGGAGCGTATATACGAAGTCAAATGGACCTGCGAGTACTACTTGGTATTGCGCTAGGTTTGCCTGATGTTGCTCTAAAATACGCTCAGCAAGTGTGGTTGAATTATCACGAGTGACATGAGGTATATAATTAAAGTGTGCAACGTGTTTTTCCCAAGCCAATACTTTTTCATCAAGATAGAGTGCTTCTTGGGTGCGAGCACTCCAAAACAGTGTGAAGGCCTGAGCTCGACCTTCTGCAAGTAATTGTTCAATCATTGCTTTAACGGGAGCAAAGCCTGTTCCTGCTGCAATGAATAGAATTGGCTGGTTTGGGTTTAGCGCATGTAGCGTGCAATGGCCGAATGGTAGATTGAGTATCACGTGGCCTTGTTTTGTAATTGTATCTAGCACATGCTGTTGTTTGGTATGATTGGGTTGATGACGAATATGCAACTCATAAGTTTTTGAGCCGAGTGGTGCGTTCGCAATCGAATAATACAGGGCTTCATCCGGGTTGGGAGAGACAACCTCTAAATACTGTCCTGCCTCATACTCAATATATTGCTCGGGTGTGAGTGTGACTCGAAGCAAGCGGTTGGTGAGTGGTGTGACCTGGGTAACCAATGCTGGTGTCATGGCTATCGACATGAGTCTAGTCCTAATTCAGGCCAATACTTTTCAATTTTATCTAAAATATCCGAGTCCATAGTCATTGGTTTTCCCCAGGGACGAGCCGTTTCACCAGCCCATTTATTGGTTGCATCCATACCCATTTTTGAGCCAAGGCCCGAGATGGGAGAGGCAAAATCAAGATAATCCATGGGGGTATTATCTATCATCACAGTATCACGTACTGGGTCCATACGCGTAGTCATTGCCCAAATGACATCTTTCCAATTGCGTGCATCAATATCATCATCACAGACTACTACAAACTTGGTATACATAAATTGTTTTAGGAAAGACCAGACGGCCATCATGACCCGCTTGGCATGTCCTGGGTATTGTTTTTTGATGGTGACAACAGCCAGTCGATAAGAGCAGCCTTCAGGTGGCAAATAAAAATCAGTAATTTCAGGAAACTGTTTTTGTAAGAGTGGTACAAACACTTCGTTCAAGGCCAGTCCTAAAATAGCAGGCTCATCCGGTGGTCGGCCTGTATAGGTACTATGATAGATGGGATCTGGTCGATGAGTAATGCGCTCAACCGTGAGCACCGGAAATGACTCTACCTCATTATAATACCCGGTATGGTCTCCAAAGGGCCCTTCGGGCGCCTCATGCCCTGGCTCAAGATAGCCTTCTAGTACATATTCTGCATTGGCCGGGACATGTAATTCATGTCCAATACAGCGAGTTAGATGTGTGCGCTTGCCCCGTAAGAGGCCTGCAAAAGCGTATTCCGACAGGCTGTCTGGCACGGGGGTGACTGCTGCAAGTAGGGTTGCAGGATCGGTTCCAAGAGTGACTGCAATTGGAAAGCGCTCGCCTGGATGTTCTTTTTGAAAGGCCAGATAGTCGAGTGCACCGCCTCGATGCGCAAGCCAGCGCATGATGAGCTGATTTTTATTTAACACTTGTTGGCGATAAATGCCGATATTTTCACGCGCTTGATGAGGACCTTTTGTGGTTACGAGCCCCCAAGTGATAAGTGGTGCGACATCTTCAGGCCAGCAAGTTTGAATCGGTAGTTTAGCTAAGTCGACTTCTTCTTTTTCGATAACATGAGTTTGACAAACTGCACGGCTGGTCATTTTAGCCGACATATTGAGTGCATGTTTTAAAAGTGGGAGCTGTTGAAACGCATGTTTAAAACTCTTAGGAGGCTCTGGTTCTTTTAAGGCTGCAAGCAATTGGCCAATGTCACGTAGCGCTTTGATGTTTTCTTGACCCATAGCAAGTGCAACACGTTCAACCGTGCCAAATAAATTGGTGAGTACGGGGGTGTTGTAATCTTTGGGATGAGTAAACAGTAAGGCAGGACCGCCTTTTTGTAGCACTTTGTCGCTGATAGCTGTCATCTCAAGCTTAGGAGAGACAGGGTAGTCGATACGAGTGAGCAACCTACGTGATTCTAAATGCGTTATAAAATCACGTAAGTCGTCATACTTCATAGTGTTTTCCTAGGTTTTTTATTTTTCTTGACGCTTCATTGCTGCGAAAAATTCAGCGTTTGTTTTATGGCTCTTCATACGTTCAAGTAAGAACTCAATCGCATCAGACTCATCCATAGGTTGTAGAATTTTACGAAGAATCCATGCGCGTTGTAGCTCTTCAGGTGAGAGTAGTAGGTCTTCACGTCGTGTTCCAGAGCGATTAATGTTGATTGCAGGGAAGGTACGGCGCTCAGCAATGGTCCGGCTTAAGTGGATTTCCATATTACCGGTTCCTTTAAATTCTTCATAGATGACTTCATCCATTTTAGAGCCCGTTTCAACCATGGCGGTTGCAAGAATCGTGAGGCTTCCACCTTCCTCAATGTTACGTGCAGCACCATACAAGCGTTTTGGTCGTTGTAGTGCATTGGCATCGACCCCACCAGTTAAGACCTTACCTGATGAAGGCACAACGGTGTTGTAGGCTCTGGCTAAACGTGTGAGCGAGTCGAGTAAGATAACCACATCTTTTTTATGTTCGACTAAGCGTTTCGCTTTTTCGATGACCATTTCGGCAACTTGCACGTGACGTGTTGCTGGTTCATCAAAGGTACTCGCAACCACTTCGCCTTTGACTGAGCGCTTCATTTCAGTCACTTCCTCTGGTCGCTCATCAATTAAGAGGACGATGAGGTGGCAATCAGGATAGTTTTTCTCAATGGAGTGCGCGATGTTTTGTAGCATGATGGTTTTACCGGCTTTAGGTGGCGCTACAATCAATCCACGTTGACCCAAACCAAATGGTGCTGCAAGGTCAATCACCCGAGCAGTTAAGTCTTCAGTACTGCCATTCCCTTGCTCCATCACGAGCCGCTCGGAGGCAAAAAGTGGGGTTAAGTTTTCAAAAAGGATTTTGCGTTTGGCATTTTCAGGGGTGTCATAATTGATTTTGTCGACTTTGAGCAGCGCAAAATAACGCTCATTATCTTTGGGAGGGCGAATTTTCCCTGAAATGGTATCTCCCGTACGTAAGCCAAAACGTCTGATTTGACTTGGAGACACGTAAATGTCGTCGGGGCCTGCCAAATAAGAGCCATCTGGGGAGCGTAAAAAGCCAAATCCACCATCAGGTAGAATTTCAACCACACCATTTCCATAAATATCAGCACCTCTGGCCGCGTGAGCTTTGAGTATGGAGAAAATGATGTCTTGCTTACGCATGCGGGAGGTGTTTTCGATTTTTGCTTCTTGTGCGATGTTTACCAATTCGGCAATAGGTAATCGCTTTAGTTCACTCAGGTTCATAGGTCTCGTCTTTGGGGTTGTTGATTAAAAGTTTTGATTAATGCAATGAGTATCCAGAATTATGTACGATGAGCAACGCTCTTGGGGCGCAGTCACGCAATTATATTTAATATGGTTATATGCGGCCAGGGACCTCGCACGCCTATAAATTTCTATATTGGATATGCACATCGTAACATACTTTTTCTAGGTTGCCTACCGGTTTTTCGGTGTGTATCATGCCGTCGCATTATTCTTTTTTGAGTTTAATATGCGCACAGCAGAAGATTTTTTTGCGGACGATCTGAGGAAAGTACAAAAGGTGGAAGAACCACGAGTTATCCCTGAAATAGAGTTGGTTTGGGTGTTAGCTGGTAGAACATCAGTACTTGGGCGAGATGTTGACAAGCTCAAACGGCCGTTTGATCCGCAAGATGATTATTTGCGAATGATGCGCGGGATAGAAATTGCTGATCAAATTAACGCGCTCAGAGCTGGAAAAGCGGTTGAAGATTTAACCGATGACGACCGAGTGACTCCCATTTTTTATAATGGTCGAGCAGAACATAATGAAGATTTAAAAAAGGCACTCGAAGAAGGAAAGTTACCTTATCCTAAAAGACTATTTATCATAGAATCTATACCAACAAAGGATACTCAAGGCCAAGTTCAGGGGTTTAAGGACCTGTTATCAAGATATCACTATCGTCATGTTGCAGTAGTATCAAGTGCTTTTCACTTGCCACGTTCTGCTCGGAATGTAGGCGAAGATTCACCGAATGCTTTTGATGAGGATGAATTTGGCTTATTCCAAAATATACTAGCAAGTATTAAGGCTTATTTTTTTGGTATCGATAGGGAATACAAAAATCCAGGCACTGATATTGATAGAAAGTGTGAACCTAATGCCATGAAAAATTATTCCACTGGATTTGACGGTGCTAAGGCTCCAACCATATCTAGATGGATCAGTAAGAATACTTTCTTATCCCAGATGGATGTTGAGCTTGTGAAAAGTTTTAGCTTGGCAAAAGCTGCAGCAGACATGGGCTTGTTCAGCCTTAAATTACCTAGGATGCCAATTATTATTCCAAAATCTTGGCTTGCAAATGAGGAAGAGGATGCACCAGGATGTAAAAATAATTTTTAAAACCCTTGAGAGTTTTGCGGGTTTTAGTTAGAATCGCCCGTCCAGATTATTTAGAAAACTAAGTTGTTGAACACTAGGCGTACGGAGTGAATACATGAAAACCTTTAGTGCCAAAGCCACTGATATTCATCGTGATTGGTATATCGTTGATGCAAGCGACAAAGTTTTGGGTCGTCTTGCGACTGAAATTGCACGTCGTTTACGTGGAAAACATAAAGCAGAATATACCCCTCATGTTGATACCGGCGATTACATCGTTGTAACTAACGCCGAGAAAGTGCGTGTAACGGGGCGTAAATTTAAAGATAAAACTTACTATTCGCATTCGGGTTTCCCTGGCGGACTGAAATCAATTTCATTTGATAAGCTGCAGGAAAAAAATCCGATTCGAATTATTGAGCTTGCTGTGAAGGGTATGTTGCCTAAAAATGCATTAGGACGTGATATGTATCGTAAATTGAAAGTGTATGCTGGAACAGAGCATCCACATGAAGCACAGCAACCTAAAGAACTTGTGATTGAGGAATAGGCACTATGGCTGAATTAGCACAGCACTACGGAACCGGTCGTCGTAAAAGTTCAACGGCTCGCGTTTTTATTCGACCTGGTAAAGGTAATATCACCATCAATAAGCGCTCACTAGATGAGTACTTTGGTCGTGAAACTGCTTGTATGTTGGTTAGGCAACCCCTTGAAACAGTAGATATGCTGAATAAATTCGACATTTATGCAACTGTGAAAGGTGGTGGTATTTCAGGGCAAGCAGGTGCAGTTCGACTCGGTATCGCACGTGCGCTCGTTGAGTATGATGAAGATGGTGCAGCAGAAGATGCAAGATTTCATCCTGATTCTTACCGACGCCAATTACGTGCCCGGGGCCTTTTAACACGTGACTCACGCCGTGTTGAGCGTAAGAAGGTTGGTCTCAGAAAAGCACGTCGTGCTACGCAATACTCGAAGCGATAATTTGTTTTTTACCACTTTCTTGTTCAATTGTGGTAAAATAGGCCTCCCTGCTGTTATATATTACTGAGGAGTGAGGATGGCTATTATTGCGAAACGCACCGTTATGTCGTTATATTCTGACAGTGACGATGTGTATAGCCATCAGGTTCGCATCGTCTTGGCTGAAAAAGGTGTTAACGTTGACATCATTTCAGTCAAGCAAGATGCTCTACCTGATGAGCTACTAAGTGTAAATCCATATGGTACTGTTCCAACCCTGATTGATAGAGAGCTCGTGCTTTATGAAGCACGTATCATTATGGAGTATTTGGATGAACGATTCCCTCATCCTCCCCTACTGCCTGTTTATCCTGTTGCGCGCGCTGAAACGCGGAAAATGATGCATCGCATCGAGCAAGACTGGTATGGCCTATACCACGAATTAAAATCAGGTAAGGCAACAGATGCCTCTCGTCAGCAACTCGCTGATAGCTTAAGCAGCTTAGAGCCTGTCTTTGGCGACAAGCCTTTTTTCTTGAGTGAAGAGCACTCGCTGCTTGATTGTGCGTTGGCCCCTCTTTTGTGGCGTTTGCCGATGCTTGGTGTGACGTTGCCTGAAGATGCAGCTGCATTACACGCCTATATGCAGCGTTTATTTGAGCGTGAAGCATTTCAAAGTAGTTTAACCGATGCAGAGAGGCAGTTGAGGGCAGCTTAGTTATGACAACGAAGACAACAACAGCAATGACTTCGAGTAGGCCATACCTCATTCGTGCCATCTATGACTGGATTGTAGATAATCACTTAACCCCTTATCTTTTGGTGAATGCCGAGTATCCAGGGGTTGAGATTCCTCTGGAATACGTCACTGACGGGCGAGTGATTTTGAATATTTCCCCTGAAGCCTGTCGTGGACTTCACCTAGAAAACGACAGAATCGTTTTAACGACCCGTTTTTCAGGTCGTACGGTTCAGTTAGCTTTAAGTCCGGGGGCGGTACTTGCCATTTATGCCAAAGAAAATGGTCGTGGTATGGAGTTCAATGAGGACGATGGTGATTTGCCGCCATCTGGCGACTCACGCGGTGGGAAAAGTGGTAGTACAGGACGTAAGCCAGCGCTTCGGCTAGTGAAGTAAAGTGGAAGCCTGCTTTGATTTAGCAGATGAGCACGAGACAAAGCTTTTAGGCTATGCCTTAGGCTCTTGTCTTGTTGCACCCCTCACGCTTGGTTTTCAAGGTGGACTGGGTGTTGGGAAAACCACCTTGATTCGTGCGATGTTACAAGCACAGGGTGTGACGGGCTCAATTAAAAGCCCAACCTTTTCACTGGTTGAAAGTTATGACTTCTCTGACTATGTGATTCATCATTTTGATTTGTATCGACTTTCGGATGAAACAGCACTTGATGCCCTTGGGTTTCGTGATTATTTTTCGCCTGATGCCATCTGTTGTATTGAATGGCCTGATCGTGCGCCTAGTTTGAAAGCACATGTAGATGTGATATTTTCGCTTGAAGTATCAGGTGCAGGACGTAAGCTTTCAGTCACTGCTTTGCGTGCTGTGGGAGAAGCTTTACTCGATAATCTTCAGGAGACTCTAGCGTGAGAGCGATTGGATGTCTGTTGTTACTACTGTTTGCTTCTTTGGGGTTTGCTACAACGCTTGACTCAGTCATACTTGAAGAGACCAAAGAGCAAGTAGTTGTGCGCTGTAAGCTGAAAGGCGCATTTCGTTATCGAACGTTTACTTTGTCTGAACCAAACCGCGTTATCTTAGATTTCTCAGGCGTTAAACAAGCGGTAAAAAAAGGAAAAAGAGTTGGTGCCCCGGAGCTGGTTTCAAAGCTTCGTTTTGGACGCCCCAAGCCCCATGAACTGCGCTTAGTGCTGGATGTGACCCGTCCAATGCAGGTGGTGCAAGTTAAGCCTTCGGGGGGAGAAGGGCATGATGAATTGGCGCTTGTCTTGCAGCCCAAAGGTGTAAAGCATCAACCCGTCAGTCGACTCCCTAAGTCTTTGCGAGACGTTGTCATTGTATTAGACCCAGGACATGGTGGAAAAGATCCAGGTGCAATTGGTGCTAAAAAAAGCATGGAAAAACAAGTTGTACTTGCGATTGCAAAAAAGTTAAAACAAGAAATTGATAAACAACCAGGGATGAGAGCAGTTTTAACGCGGGATAGTGATTATTATGTTGGGCTTCGTGAGCGCTTGGATATTGCACGTAAGCATGATGCGGATATATTTGTCTCGATTCATGCAGATGCTTTTATTCATCCTCATTCCAAGGGTGCTTCAGTGTTTGCTTTATCACAAGGTGGGGCAACCAGTGAAGCAGCACGTTGGTTGGCTGAGAAAGAAAACTATTCTGAGCTTGGTGGTGTAAACCTGTCTGACTTGGACGATCAAAACGATTTAATCCGAACCGTACTCATCGACTTATCACAAACTGCAACCACAACCGCAAGCTTGCAGGTGGGTTCTCAAGTCCTCAGTCGACTGGAACGAGTGACGAGCCTACATAGTAATGGCGTTGAGCAAGCGCGTTTTGTGGTGCTGAAATCGCCTGATATTCCATCCATTTTAGTTGAAATGGGGTTTATCTCAAATCCTACAGAAGAAAAGAATTTAAACGATCCGAAATATCAGTCACGAGTGACCAAGGCAATTTTTGAAGGCTTGAAAACCTATTTTTGGAATCATCCGCCTCATGGCACCCGCCTAGAAGCCATGGCAAATGCGCATCTGCATGTTGTGCGGCAAGGGGAGTGTCTCTCCAAAATTGCTGCTCGTTATGATGTCGCAAAAACAGATGTGACACGGCTCAATGAGTTATCTCGTGAACAGATATTCTCAGGGCAGCAATTGATGATTCCAAGACAGGAAATTGCGTGAGAATACAAACCCTTTCCCCTCAAGTTGCCAACCAAATTGCAGCAGGTGAAGTCATTGAGCGACCTGCATCTGTGGTGAAGGAATTGCTTGAAAATGCACTGGATGCAGGTGCAAAGCATATTGATATTGAAATTGGCTTTGGTGGATTGAACCAAATAAAAGTGAGTGATGACGGTGAGGGTATTGTTGCTGAGGATTTGCCGCTTGCTATTGCCTCGCATGCAACCAGTAAACTGCGAGAGTTGGATGACTTGTACGTGATTAATAGTATGGGGTTTCGAGGCGAAGCACTCGCGAGCATCAGTTCGGTTGCACGTGTTTTCATTCAGTCTTGCCCTAAAGGTGAGACACGTGCGATGAGTCTCGAAAGTGATGAGCAAGGCACAAGGCTTGTGCCATGTGCAAGAGGCCAAGGCACCACAGTTGAAGTACGAGATTTGTTTTTTAATGCGCCTGTGCGCAAAAAATTTTTAAAGTCAGAGCTTCATGAGTATCAAGCGATTGAAGCCATTGTGAAGCGAGTGGCATTTAGTAAGCCAAGCGTTGCATTGACGCTCCGTCATAATGGAAAGACCTGCCTACAATTACCTGCAGTTTTTTCAGAAAGAACTGAGCGTGCGCGTTTGACCAAGCTTTTGGGAAAAGCGTTTGTGGATGATGCAGTGCTCGTCGATGTTACGCGAGAGAAGATGCGCTTGCATGGCTGGGTGAGTGGTCCACAATATGCACGCAGTCAACAAGATAAATTATGGTTTTATATTAACCATCGTATGGTGCGTGATAAGCTAGTTTTGCACGCATTAAGGCAAGCTTACGCAGAAGTGCTGCCAGAGGGACGTTATCCTGCTTGTGTCCTGTTTTTGACATTACCGCCAGATGCAGTAGATGTAAATGTGCACCCAACTAAGCATGAGGTACGTTTTTCGGATGCAAGATCTGTACATGACTTAATTCGTTTGGCAATCACAGAAATGCTTGCGACCACCCAGGTATCCTCAGAGCCTGAATACCCTCCTCGCGTGACAAGTGAAATGGGAAGCTTTCAAGCCTCGTATCAGGCTATAGAGACAGCTTCTTATCAAAATACACCCTGGATAGTGCTGAATTCGTCTTTTGCGCTGCTTATGCAAGAAGGGCAAGCTCACTTGATTCATGTGGAGCACTTACAGCATTTGATGCGGCTTTCAGAGTTAGCTCACGAGGCTTTGCCGTGGGAGGGACGTCCGCTTTTGGTGCCGGTGACGTATGAGCTGCCAAAAAATGGTGTGACTAAGCTGGAAGTATATCAAGACTTGCTTGAAAAAATGGGTTTAAAATTTACGAAGATTGAGGCAAACTCGGTGCGAATTTCTACCATTCCTTGTGTGTTGCCAGGGCTAGATTTAGCAGGCTTTTTAAACACGTTTTGTCATTCGTTTACCGGCGATGAGAAAGCGCTGATAGCACTTTTAGTGGAGCACGAAGTTGTGAATTTAATGGCAATGTCAGAAGATGAGCAGAAAGCTTTGATTGAATATTGGTGTGGCCTTGATAAAGAGCGGCAAAATATGAGTATATGCCTGGATAAAGAGGGCTGTCGTCGAGTGCTTTCTTGTGCGTGAAGTGATTTGTTTCATGGGGCCAACCGCCTCTGGTAAGACGGATATGGCGTGCAAGCTTATTGAGCATTTTCCATGCGAAATCATCAGCGTTGATTCAGCAATGGTGTATCTTGGCATGAACATTGGCACCGCAAAGCCCAACGAAGCCCTTTTGTCGCATGCACCACATCATTTACTTGATATTCGCGAGCCCACCGAGGCTTATTCTGCCGCAGCCTTTTGTGATGATGCCTCTCGTTTATGCGACGAGATTCTTGCTCGAGGCAAAATTCCGTTGTTAGTTGGCGGAAGTATGATGTATTTTCGGGCACTCCAAGACGGCTTATCAAAGTTACCAGAAGCGGATGCTACATTAAGACAAACTTTGCTTGATGAAGCCAACGAGAAAGGTTGGCCTGCGTTGCATCAAAAACTTAAAGCAGTAGACCCTGTGACTGCAAAGAGACTGCATCCCAATGATGCTCAGCGTATTCAACGTGCGTTAGAAGTGTATCATGTGACGGGTACAGCGCTGTCTAAGCTATTAGAGACTACCGATGAGACCAAAGCACCTTATCAGTTTGTAAATATTATTTTATTTCCCGAAAGAAGAGCTTGGTTGCACGAGCGGATTGTAAGACGTTTTGACGAGATGCTTGCACTTGGTTTTTTAGACGAGGTAGAGGGTTTACTTAAGCGCTTTGAACTGACGCTTGATATGCCCTCTATGCGTAGTGTTGGTTACCGGCAAGCACTGAACTATCTGCAGGGAGCATGTGATTATAAAACCTTCCGCGAGCAGGCGGTTGCGGCAACTCGGCAGCTTGCAAAACGTCAGTTAACTTGGTTGCGCTCTTGGCCTGAGGCGTATCGATTTGATCCTGAAAGTTCAAGTTGCTTTACAGAGGTGCTTGAGCTCTTGCATTCGATACTGGATAATCGAGCCTATGAAGAAAAGGAGTCATTATGACAAAAGCAAAATTGAAACAAGCTTGCTCTAAAAAAAAGCAAACTATTGCTCGGCGTGATTTACCATTGAGCTGCCCGACCGATGCATCGATACTCTGGAATGCACATCCAAAAGTGTATTTACCAATTGATAAGACAGGAGAAGAAACCTGTCCGTATTGCGGGACGCATTATATTTTAAAAGATGATTGAGTCAATTTGCCTAGTTCGCCTGTCTGCACTGGGCGATGTGATGATGTTTGTGCCTTTAGTGCGAGCCCTTCAGCGTCACTACCCGAAAGCTAAAATTACGTGGATTATCTCACCGTTTGCATATACGCTCGTTGATGAGATGCAAGATATTGAGTTTATTGTTTTAGAGAAACCCAAATCTTTGGCCGATTATTGGCACTTTAAGTGCAGACTTAAAGACCGAAAGTTTGATGTGCTCTTGGCAGCACAAGCCAGTTTTCGTGCGAACTGCTTGTATCCACTGATTCGTGCAAAAAGGAAAATTGGCTATGACAAGGCACGTGCGAACGATGGGCATCGCTGGTTTGTGGGCGAGGCCATTGAGCCTGGGCGCGATCATACCTTAGAAGGTTTTTTAAAGTTTGGGGAGCGGCTAGGAATTCCTTATGAACCGCCTGTTTGGAACTTGCCTGTCAATGAGTCGGCATATGCTTGGGCGCGTTCACATATTCAATCCGATGAGCTCCCTGTGTTGGTGATTAATCCTGCTGCAAGTAAACCTGAGCGCAGTTGGTTTGCTGCTTCTTATGTTGAAGTCATTCGATTTGTTTTGTCTCACTTTAACATGCAAGTGATTTTAATTGGAGGGCCTGGCCCTCAAGATAAGGCGCTTGGCGATGCTATTGCATCTGAAGTACCAGTGACCAACTTAATTGGTCAGAGCACGCCTAAACAGTTGCTGGCATTGATTGACTTAGCGACTTTGGTTGTGTGCCCAGACACGGGGCCTGCACACATGGCATCTGCTATGGGAACGCCAGTTGTTGCATTACATGCTGTGACTCATGTCGGAATTTCAGGGCCGTATTCGTTTCGAGACTTGGCAGTTAATGCTTATCCACTTGCGCTTAAGCGCTTGAAGCAATCGATTGATTCGGTGCCTTGGGGCACCCAAGTACACGAGCCATGGGCCATGACCTTAGTGTCAACAGACACGGTCATGGCTCGTTTGAATCATTTACTGCCTAAGTTACTGGTCAGATGAGGTCGCTTGGGTTGTGATGGTTGCATCACTTGAGAATGATGGTTGAGCATAAGCAAGACTTTGCACTAAAAGTAATGACATAGTGAGCAGTGCTCTTTCGTCTTGTTGTCTTGAGAGATATAGCTGATAGTTAATTTCGGAGAGTAAGACAGCAATTTCTTTTTGTACGGTTGAGTCAGACGCCTCGTTAATTTCATCAATCCACTGTTTTTGATTGTCAGAGTCTTTTTTGGATGGGTCATATAGGCGACGGGTTGCCATTTGAAATTCGCTGAGTGCTTGACTCATTTGCTTTGAGTTATCGCTGCTTTGTGCTTGGGGCATACGCTTAGAGAGCATAGAGTAGAGCGTTCCAGTTGGCACAGAGTTTGCTGCAGAATAAGAGCGTAGTTTCGTTAAGTATTTTGCTATTTTTTCTTGAGCGAGTCTTTTGTCATATTGTTTTTGCTCATCGTCCCCATCATACACAGCTTGTGTATAGAGTGTGCTGTAATCTTGTCTGACGGGTAGGGATATTGGCGTGACAGCTCCGGTTGCATAGCGAATAAAGCTTTCGGCTTCTTGAGCCTGATTTTGGGCAGTGAGTCCATCGCCTTTTTCTTCATTGCTGGAGGAGGTTGTGTATAACATAGGAGCCAGCAATGTGTTACCGTTTAATTGGGCAATAATATTACTATTGTAGTCTGCAGTGAATGCTGTGTCTGTGCTTGGAATCGAGCCAATGACGTTGGTCATGATTTTTGAGTTGTACAAAGCGTTTTGCTTGCAAGCATCAGAACTATCATCCCAGGCAGTGCCATCGTTATTCATACAGTAGGTTGTTTGAGGTGTTGAAAGAATATTTAAAATGGATTGTGTGACGGGGTCTGACTGATAAGCATCATTCGATGCTTGATCAATGAGTTCAGACACAGAAATACCGCCATCTTGACCGGTTGAGGGGCTGCTGTAGGAGCCAGATCCTGGTTGCTTTTCGAGCGTGTAGTTTGCCATGTCATTGATGAGTGAATAATTTTCAGTGTTTGATGGCACAAAATAAGCAAGCGCTTCGCTGTATGCATTGACAGGAATAGCGCCCAACAAGGTGACAAAAGAGTACTGTTCAGCAAGCGTTGTATTTGATGCATCAATTAATGTCGCTAAAGGGTCTTTGAGCTCTTGTGTGATATCAAAGCCAAGGTAAGCCCCTAAATTTTTGAGGTACTCTGTGAGTGTTTCTGTGCCATCTTCTTCTGTCGTTGTGTCCGCGTAAAGCGTAACGGAAGTTAAAAGTAGTAGGCTGGATACCACGGAGCGAATTAGGTTCATTATTCTTCTCCCTCTAGTGCTTGAGCAATTAATTTGAGTCTTTTTTCAGAAAAAGTACGTGACAGCAAACGCAGTCGTTCGAATACAATGTTACGTTTTAGAAAAAAACCGGCTGGATCTTGTCCGCCGAGACTATTTTCTTCCGCATACATCAAGACTTTAGAGGCACTTCCCGGGTGTACGGTATCGAGAGCTTGTAACAGGCGCAACCCTCGCCCAGTTTTAACATTAGCTGCAATTTCAACAAAGCGCTTGGGTTCATTGAGTTGATTTAAGTCGACAGATGCTAAGTTATCTAGTGCCTCTCCAAGTGTCGTGATTGCTTGCTCAAGGTCTGCCTCACCATCGAGTGTCCAGTTCTCAACACTTTCCATAAAAGTGATCACTCGGTAGATAATTGGATCTTTATAGGCAGCCCAATATTCTGCAGAGGCTTGATGACTTAGGTTAGGCATGTTTTACTCAATGTAAAAGTTAATCTATAAATATAGTTTATGAAGAATAGATTGATTCATGTCAAGCATTCAATCTATTATCCTAACAAGGCTGTTTGTAAAAACTATATTTAGTTTACGAATGAGGGCAGTCATGAGCAAAAAATCTGATTCAAATGCTAGTCAACAATCCGGCTCAAGGATAGCAGCGTTGCTTGCCAGTGTTTTTCGTTTTCGCTTTTGGCTGGATGTGGAGCGTGTTAGAGGTTTTACCCAATATTTGGTTGCGCTGGCGAAGCGGATGTTTGTGCCTCAGCCGCCCAAGAAGGGAGAGTCCTTTGCTGATGCTATTGCCCGTTTGAATCTTACCAACGAAGATTTAGCAAAGCGTGAGCAAGCGCTTTTACGGGTGAGTTATTTGATGCTTTTTTTTGCAGTTATGCTGTTTGGTTACAGTATCTATCAAATGGTTGATGGTAGTATTTTGGGTGTTATATTAAGCCTGATTGTCACTTGTATTGCGCTTGCCCTCACCTTTCGATACCACTTTTGGTATTTTCAAATTAAAACCAAAAAACTAGGTTGTTCATGGCGAGTTTGGTTGAACGAAGGACTGCTTGGAGGGAAAAAATCATGAACCAGCAGTGGAGAGTTTTTTTCGTAACTATTTTCTCTGTTTTTTTCCCTATTCTTGCATTGGCAGATGACACAGGCTCCATGAGCTTTGCCCCGCCCTCGAGTGATATATCCGTTACGTTTTTAGGGAATATTTTTGGGGTGGTTGATGGTGTACTGCATGGTACGGGCAGTCAAATCATGGGCAAAATGTTTGGTGTTTTCAATGCAGCAGTGCTTGCACTTGGCGGCATTGTGATTATGTATATCATCTTGGTTTCAACCATGAATACAGCCCACGAAGGGCAGATGCTTGGTCAAAAATGGTCTTCCATTTGGGTGCCTGTACGAGCAACTATTGGGCTTGCGCTGCTGATTCCTAAGGCATCGGGCTATTGTTTGATGCAAATTTTCGTAATGTGGGTTGTGCTGCAAGGCGTTGGTATTGCCGATAAAGTGTGGGGGGCTGCCCTTGATTATTTGAATACTGGGGGTGTGATTATACAGGCTAATATGGCGCCCAATATTTCCATGGGCGCTGATAATAGTGAAATTATACTTGGTGCATCCAAAGTGCTCTATGGGCAAGTCTGCATGTATGGCATACAAACACAACTGGAAAATACCCGTAATGAGTTCTTGAGTCAAAAAGACAAAGGGGCAGGGCCTTGTTCCGGCTCACCGTCAGGGGATATGAAGAACTTTTGTGAGGAGCCAGTCCCCGACTTTCTAAATACGGTTGACCCAATTACTGCCTATGATGAGCAGCACACAGTTGGGCATACAGACCAAGAAAAATTTTCAGTGGACATGCCTAATTTTGATAGTGACTCAATGTATGCACCTCTCAATGGGATGTGCGGGACAATTGGTTGGAATGGCGAAACACCCGAAGATATGGAATCAGTTGAAAGTATTTCGACCATTTCTAGCAGCGATATTGAAACCATTGAGAAGTCTCGTGCTGCAGCCATTGAGCAAGTGTACCTGACACTCACAAACACCTCAAAGAGGATGGTGAATAACGACCCCCAAATGAATGGAAACGGTGCTTCAAGTGATGATGCATCTGCAGTTGCAGATGATCAGTTTGGTATTCCATTAACGTCTGATCGTAAAGTTTGTACCAGCTTTGGTGACGACTGTCCAAATTGGGGCGCTGATTCCTCAAGTACGTCACCGGTTTTGCTCGATGGTACCGAGTTGCAAGATGCGGTTGCTGATTACAATGCAATTATGAGTTCAGTATTGAAGTTGAAGTCTGATGCAAACAGCGGCGACTCAGCGAGTGATGAACGTAAATTTATTTCAGAAGCTGAGGAGCGTGGCTGGATTATGGCTGGGAGTTACTTCTTTGATTTAGCCCGTTTGAATGGCTCGGCTGAAGCATCAACAACAACGGATTCGGGCAGTGGCTTTGGTAAAAATAGTACGTTTAGCACCGCAGATATGACGAGCATGTTTGATGGTGATGGGTGTACAGGAGCCAGGGCTATTTTGTGCGAATACTTCAATAAAGATGAAACGCCGCTGGATGAAGTGGTGAGCTTAATTAACGGAAATAATGTGCTGGATAACCCGCTTAGTCCCGTGAGTAACTATTCGGATACAACGCTTTCGAACCAATCAGGTGCCGCTGCATCAACCGTGTATGGTTATGGCTATAATGGCGCACTGATTGATTTACCAGAGCAAGAGGGCACAAAAGGTCCAACGATTACCTTGGATGCGAGCATTGATTTGACAGGATGGGATTGGGAGTTGCCTAAGCTTGGGATGGAATGTTTTCCGCATACGCATTGGTGGGGCTTGAATTGTTTCGTCAGTAAGGCGGTAAATTGGTACGTAGACCATTATCTGCATAACATGATTTCGAAGTATATAGATTATCTTAAAAAGGGGATTCAGGCGGCTTACAATATGTTTGTTGTGTACCCGCTTACAGGCTTTACTTATATCTTTAAAGAGGGGGTTGATACCCTTGGACAAGAAGGCGTTAATCCTATTGTTGCACTGGCTAAGATGGGGATTACCTACATTGATTTCTCAATGAATGTCTGGCTTGCTGCTGCAGCAGCTTCGATTGCCGGGCTATTTGACCCAGGTGTATTTGCGTTGTATATGATGGTTGCTCCACTTTTTTTATCATGGGTGGGCATTATGCTTGCTATTGGCTTTTTGACGGCCTACTTTATTCCATTTTTGCCATACATGATTTTCACTTTTGGTGCCATTGCGTGGATGATTTCGGTGGTTGAGGCAATGGTTGCAGCACCGATTGTAGCTCTTGGGGTGGCTCATCCAGAGGGACATGACGCACTTGGTAAGAGTGAGCAAGGCTTGATGATTCTTTTGAATGTGTTTCTGAGGCCCGGTATGATGGTGATAGGCTATATTGCAGGAATTGCACTGTCGTACGTTGGTATTTGGATTATGAATGCAGGCTTCCAACATGTACTTGACTATTTAGAAGGTGATGAGATGTGGGGGACGATTAGTTCGACCAGCCCGATACCATGGGCACAGTTCTTTGGTTTCTTTTTTGCATGTTTGATTTATACCATGATGTATCTGACTATTATTCAAAAAGCTTTTACGCTGATTGCAGTGCTGCCGGATAAAGTACTCCGCTGGATTGGTGGACAGCCAGAAGGTGTTGGTCAAGAAACCATGCAGTGGAGTGAAGAGTCTAAAGGTAAGATAGGGGAGGCTGGTAAGTCTACAGGGGATGCGGGAGCTGCAATGCAGAAACAAGTCAAAGGAATGCTTGGTGAGAACGCAACAGACGCTGAACCTGACACAGGTAAGGACACAGGTTCACACTCTAAAGGCGCTCCTAAAGGCACTGGCGGTGGCTAACACCACCAGTTGCTTAAGGATATGGCTGCTTGGAACCCCTATTGAAATAGGGGTTTTTTTTTGTCTTCGGATGGTTTATAGTTTCTGACAATGGAATGGGGACGCTTTAGTATCCCCCAAAAAAGCAAGTCAAACAGAAAAGGAATTCGTTATGAAGCGCAGTCTCGTTGTGCCTCTGTCTGAGGTCGCATATAAAATATACTCAACCCCAAGCTCATCGATTACAGAGAAAGCAGCACAGTTTGCAGGGTGTGTTGCACATCAGGCTTCAGTCTCTCATTTGCCAGCTAAACGCGCTGATGCTTTTGGGCGGCTCGCGGCTCAGAGTATGCTGGCATTGGTTCAGAATAGCTATCGTTATTCGATAACACAAGCTGAAAAAAGTGCAGCACTACAAGAGGCGAAAGCCGAGCAAATTAAAGCACAAGTTCCTTGGTTGCACACGGCGACCACCTTGCAAACACAGCAAGCTCAGCTAGAGTCTTTTGAGGTAGTTCGCAATAGAACCATCAGTGATGGTTTGACGCTGACAGATGCAGAGAGTGTGTATCGAAGTAAGCGCTTCAAACAAACCCAAGTTGAGATTGAATCATCGAGTAACATTTACCCCAAAGCGTTTTGTGTAGCGTTTTTGGCATTTGAGCGTGCAGCAAAAACAGATTCACAAAAAGCGTTTGAAGCAATCATTCAGAAAGCACTCACAGATGAGCTTGCTGATCCGTTTTCCTACACTGAGTTTTGCCTACAGATTTTGAAGAGTCGAGAGATGAGTACCGTGATGGGGGTCGTACTTTGCTTAGGCTTAATTGTATTAGCTCTACCTAGTTTGGGTATTGCCATACTTCCTGAAGTCACCAACTATGCGATTGGTGGGGGCATGAGCCTCTCCGGAGGTGTTTATCATTTATGGCGATGGTTTTCACCTGAGCCGAAAGCTTCTGAAGAAGATACAGAAAAACAACTGATTCCACAAGCCATTTAACAACAGGAGACAATGATGTTACCTCTTCTTTTAGGTGCCCCGGCGGTGGTTGCCGCGACAACGGATTTAACGACCTATGCAATAGGTGTGGGTTTGTTTGGTGCTGGTGGGCTTTTTGGCTATTTTTTGCAGCCCACGCCTCCTGCTCCAAATGAGTATAAGGATAGCTCGGCACGAGAGTATTCATATTTGAATCAAGCTGAAGCGCTGCAGGATAAAACAAGGAGGGTGCGTCGCCAAGTTTTAGAAAATCTTGGGGAAGAAGCGATTGGTGCACTTGAGCGAGTTTTAGAGGAAGCGCATAAATCTCGGTTAAAGTTTGGCAGCCTGAGTGCTGATTTTGCTGCACGTGCAGAAGAGATGAAAAAAACGAATCAGATCCTGCTGGGGCTTATCAAAACCTTGGAAAAAGGTAATGAGACAGCTGCAGAAACAATTGCTAATTTATCTTCAGAACTTGAGGGACTGAAAAAGACGCTGACAGAAACACGTAAAAAATTTGGTAAGACCATGAGTCGCTTTTTAAAGAGAACGAGGGACCTAGAAAAAATTATTGAAAATTTTAATCATCTGAAGTCTGAGTTAGAAACAACCCAGCTTGAGTATCGTGAGCAAATTATAATTTTAACCAGTGCGTTAGAGCAGGCTAATACCCGGTTTAATAGCCAGCTTGCAGACCATGCTCATCAAGATGAACATCTTAAGGCATTACAAACCAAAGTGGAGCAGCTGACGACTTGCCTACAAATGGCAACAGAAAAAGGAGAAGCTTATGCCAAAGAACTGAGCCGTATTAAATTGAAGAACCAATCTCAAGCTGAGGAAATTAAAGCACTTCGAGTGTGCAAGGAAGGTGAGCCCGAAGTGCACGCAGAGCACAGGATGAATCGATTTTTTTAACTATTAGGAGGCCTTGTTATGACACATCAGTTACCATCACCCAGTGAAATTCGGATGCGCTTAAAAGACCAAAGTGCTCAGGTGGAAGTTTTACGTAGCTCTTTGGACAGCCTCATCAAGCAGCGGGAAAATAGAAGCCATTTCAATCAATTTGCTGCAAGTTATGGTGGGGCATCATGGTGGAAGAAACTTGGTTTCTTTATACTTTATTCGGGGGTAAGTACGGGAGCTATTTACGCTTCTGGCTTACCCATGCTTTGGGTGCTACCTCTGCTTGCACTGTATTTGATTGGTATATATTTTCTTTCTAATCACTATCAAGCGCACCAGACCATCAATACAAAAACTTTGGAAGTGCTTGAGTCTATTTTGACAGAATCGATAGACTCAATTGAGCAGCTACGTAAGCAGCTCAGTATAGTGACGGAAGCTTGCTCTAGTCTGTATCAAGTGGAAGAGCAAGATCAAAAAGCACTACAAGAGCAAATCAAGGCGCTGGCTCACTCTAATGCGACTTACAAAAAGGCTGTGGATACGCTAGAGCCAATAGTACCACAAGTGAGTGAATCGGAACGGGTGCTGTATCAAAGGAGCCAAGCACTTTTAGAGTTACTTGATGAGGCACATACCTTGCTTTCTGAAGAGAAAAGAGAGATTGCAGAAGCATTGGCACCTGAGCTTGACTCAACGATGTGCCTATTAGCGGCCTCAGAAGTGCACATGCGCTCACTTGAGAGACAGCTTCAAGGGAATGTGATTCAGATAAATACATTTGTTGATGAGCTTGATAAGCTGCTGGTACACCTGGAAACCAAAGGGGAGGTAGGGCGAGAAAGGCAGGCTGTTATTTCAGAGACAACCAAAGGCATTGTGGAACGGGCTGATGATGTACTAGAGCGTGCCATGCAGTTTGTGGGAAGAGCAAATAAAGAATTAGATGAGACAGGCACCTCAGCATCAAATCTACCTTTCTTTAGACATCGAGATAGTTCGACTAGGCATACAGCGATTTCAGAACGTTTTCCATTCTTCCCACAGTGAGTGTTTGGTATTTATGCTTGCTCTCTTGTGCCTGCAACGATGAGCTTATAGGTTCGCTCGTCAATAACACCTTCGTCTAGTTTCTTCTTGGCATCAATGGTCATGAGCTGGCCACGCTCACGGACAAGCTTCCGGGTGACTCGGGTGACTTCATTGGGGTCGCTTTCTAGTAGTATATCGCGAGCTTCCTCATCAAAGATAAGATATTCGCGCAATGGGACGCGTTTACCATCGACGGTGGGAACCAGTTTTTGCCAGATACAAAGCCTGATGGTTTCTAATATATCAATCGTACGTCCAAGGCGCTCTTCGCCTGCAAAAGAGGTGACGAGGCGGCGCATGGTTTCGGCAACACCTGAGGTATGTAGCGTTGTGTACACCGGATGCCCTGTGAGAGCCGCTTCAAGTGCCGCGCTAATGGTTTCAGGATCTCGACACTCACCGACCATGATGAGACGTGGTTTTCGACGCAGCGCATTTCGAACACCTTCAGCAAATGAAGGGAGGTGCCGTGGAATTTCTGATTGACTGACGCTTGCAGAAATTGTTTCAATCTCGTCATATACAAACTCAATCGGTGCTTCATAGGTAAGCACCTTACGGTTAGAATCGGCCGTTTCAATTAAATCTCGAATAATCGATGCCAGTAAGGTCGACTTCCCTGAGCCAGTTGCACCTGTGATAAAAACTATACCTTCTTGGGGCGCGATGGCTTCTAGAATATTTTGTGGCAAATCAAGTGTTTCAAGCTTAGGTGGCGTCGTTGGAATGGTTCTAAGTGTAATTTGGATCGCATCATGCCCTTCTACCAAGCAGGCCGTGCCATTGACACGATAGCGATAGCGAACACCACGGTTTGGCCGAAATTCATAATGTGTGTCAATGTCTTTTCCCGAGAGCAGCTGTGTGGTTGCATTGGGGCCATAGATTGCATTAATGAGGTCGCCAAGCTCCGTATTCGAGAGCTTACGATTGGTAAGGCGTATTAATTTGCCGTATACCTCTGCAAAGACAGGCGAGCCAGTTTGAATGGTTACATCGGAAGCGTTCAGGCGCTCAGCATGCTCAAGCAGCTGCTCCATTGAAATTGGGGTGAACCGAGTTGGTTCATCGGGCATTAAGTTAATGTGTTCATCGTGAGCGTCAGTCATTAGTTAGTGACCCAATGTAATGTTTAATTGACCGGCGTAATCACGGGCTGCCAAGCGTTATGATTGACGCCAACTTTTGCAGCGTTAATACGTTTTTCCATTTGATTTAGCTCTTTCAAGCTTTGCTCATCTTTAGCAACTGCTGCTCGCCACTCTTCGCTGTTAACGTTTAAGGCTGGCAAGGCTGTGATACGGAGTACACGATCATCAATGTGGAGTTCATCACCGTTACCAGTTACCCCAAGATCGGTATGCGAGACGTAAGGTGCTGATACCATGTTCATAGCAAGCAATTTTCGATATAAAATCATGCCAGTGAAATCTTCTTTAATGCGCGCAATATTCTCACTGAGGATGGTATCCGCCTGCTCAACACCATTTTGCCAGCCCTTCTCAACGTAATAACACCAAACTTGGCGCTCTTCTTTGGTATTGGGCAGCATACTGGTATGTGGTTCATCGGGTTTTTTGTAGTCTAGCCAGAGGTATTGTCGCCAGTTAGGCGGAGTTGTGATAAAACGTGCTTGTTTGGCGAGTTTATAGGTTCTGTTGGATACGCGAATGACTTGCCCGCTTGCAAGATTCAGGGTGTTGTCTCCCTGTAACAAAACAGGAGGGAGAACATTGCTATCCAGGATGAGGGATTTAAAGTCGAAAATGGCGTCAAGATTTCGGGTTTGCTTGACCAACTGCTCATCAATACTTTTGGCACGTGCCGCAAGACCTGATTGTGCACCAAGGCTCAAGGCTGTTTCACGGAGTGCCATATTGCGAATTTTTCCCTGTGACTCTTTAGTTGTCTTGTGTTCGCTGGCTTTTTTGGTGGATGCCATCGCTTTTAGGCCAGCCAAAGAGGTTGTGTCCCCCATAGGGGTGTTATAGGCTCTTGGTGTGCAGGCTGCAAGGCCTACAAACAAGACAATCAGTAGATTACGAATAAGTTTTTGCATAGCGTAATTCAACGACCTGATTGTTAGGGTAAACATGAATAGAAGCTTTTTGGCCCGCTTGATAGTCAATGTCTCGTAAAATTTCAGCAAGTGAGCGATCTTTAGTATTTAAGCTGATGAGCACAGGAATAGGTGGTGGATGGCCCAAAACGCGTAAGCGATAATTGGCAGCTTTAGCGAGGCGCTCCGTGAGCTCACCAATGGGGCCTGCCCAGTCGACAGATGCATGGGTTAGCAAGCTTTGCGAGCTTGGAATGGTCTGAAGATTGTCAGCGCTTGGAGGTATTACAACTTTTTCAACTCGCGCCATTTCAAGCATAGAGCCACTGACCGAGGTTGCTGCTTCAGCAAGCTTAATCGTTGCGTCATCACTAGGCGCGTTGTATGGCGGCTTTTTATACGTCACTGACGTACAAGCAGTTAGGGATGAAATCAACACGAAAAGCAGGAAATGCTTAGTTTTCATGAACGACGCTTAGACCATTTAGACTGACTTAGATTGAAACAGGAGGCATCTGTCTTGTCAAGTCTAAAATGTCAGGTTTGTATCGTGAGTTTCCTGACTATTTGCCAGCTCTTCCGTGGTTGATTTAAAAAAGCGCGGGTCATGGCTTAAAACCTTTAAATTATCTTGCGGGGGCGGTTCCGCTATCCAAAAATCACGGAACTCAGAAAATCGCAGGCAGACCAAGGTAAAGGCAGAAATAGCAGCAACGATAGGAACGGCAGGGTGCAACATCATGACCTGAGGGATAAAGGCAATCAAACAGGGCAGTAACAGGCCATGCATGGCCGTATTGGTATTGCGTACGCCTTGGGTATAGGCAATGCTTGAATCCAATTGCTTCAAAAAATCTTTATCTGCTTCAGTCAAATTTTGGTGTTGGTCATATTCAGCTCGCATTGCATAGAGGCGTGATACATCATAGTGGCTTTTTGTAGCAGCGAAGATAACTTCACAGAGCTTGACCGCTGCGGTCATGTAAGCTGCAAGCCATAAGGTTGGAGTTGTTAGGAGACAAACCGTGATAAACCCAGCAAGTACAGACGGAAAGTCGTTGATGAGATTAAACAATCTGTCGTCAATTTCGCAATGTGCTTGGAAGCGGGAGCTGAGCTCAATTTCTTGATTTTCCAGCAGGCGCTTGGGCAGCACAAAACCATTTACAATTGTTCGTGGCAGATAAATCAAAAAGCCTGCAATCGTTAAAATAGGTCCCATAAACTGTACGAGCTGCTCAGTGAGTGTGAAGTTGTTGCCATAAGTTTCGGGGAAGGCAAGCAGACCTACGCCAACTCGTCGTACATTACCGATGAGTAGCCTGGTAGTATCAGAGTTAAATGTGCCGTATTGCACAAGACCTGGTAAATTGAAAACCTCTTTTGGAACGCCATCTGGGGGCTGCCTGAGTAACGCTTTAAGTATGGCCTTATCTTGACTGAATTTAGCTTTAGCAGGTATTTCATTGAGACGCTCATGTAGGGATTCAAGCAGTTCCGCCATGAAAAGGGCCGTTTCAAGCGTTTTTCGAGTTTCTTCGTTCTCTTGTGTGGATTGGTTAAAGTGCGCAATCAAATGTGCACAATAAGCGCGATACTGAACGCGCCAAAGCCAAGCATTTTCAGCAAGGCGTGAAAAATTGGCTTGGTCCCAGCTTTTTCCTGGAGTAATGATCTTTTGTATTTCAAGTTGTTTAAGAATTAAAGGCATTGCTCATTCGTGTGTTGGTTAGTGCACGCATTGTATCATAAGTGAACAGGAAAAACAGTGTTTTTAGTGGATTTTCCGTATGGGCTTGCCGAGGTTTTGGTTCTAGGTGACAATAGGGCCCTTTTACTACAACTAGGGACGTGTTGATGCCACCACTCAATGAACTTGCCTCAGCTGTCCGCTTTTTAAGTGTTGATGCAGTGCAAGCAGCACAGTCTGGGCACCCTGGCATGCCGCTTGGCATGGCAGATATTGCAACTGTACTTTGGACGAAATTCCTGAAGCATAACCCACAAAATCCGGACTGGTTTGATAGAGATAGGTTTGTGCTGTCCAATGGCCATGGCTCTATGCTGCTGTACGCGCTTCTACATCTTACGGGCTATGATGTGAGCCTCGAAGATTTGAAGCAATTCCGGCAGCTTCACTCTAAAACACCGGGGCATCCGGAACGACTTGAGACGCCAGGCGTTGAAACAACAACCGGGCCTCTCGGACAAGGCCTTGCCACAGCTGTTGGCATGGCGGTTGCAGAAAGGCAACTTGCAGCACGATTTAATAAGCAAAATATTAGCCTAATCAATCATTTTACCTATGTTTTTGCCGGAGATGGTTGCTTGATGGAGGGAGTTTCTCATGAGGCATGTTCTTTAGCGGGTACACTTGGGCTGGGCCGTTTGATTGTATTTTATGACGCCAATGGTATTTCTATCGATGGGCAAATTGATACTTGGTTTACTGATAACACAGCAGAACGTTTTAGAGCTTATGACTGGCATGTGATAGAAGCGATTGATGGACATGATACAGCGGCAATTGAAGAAGCCATCAAAGCAGCACGGGATGAGACTAAAAAACCAAGCTTAATTATTTGTAAAACAGTCATTGGATATGGCTCAGAACAAGCTGGCAGTGAAGTTGTGCATGGCGCACCCTTAGGGGCTGAAGATATTGCTCAGCTGCGTCTTCGTTTAGATTGGCCCTATGCTCCGTTCGAAATTCCGGATGCGCTTTATTGTGCATGGTCCCACACGGAGGAGGGTAAACGCTTAGAAGATGCGTGGCTTGAACAGGCTTATGCATATGAAGCTAGTCATCCTGAACAGTATGCTGAGTTACTGCGGGTTGCTAACGGGGACTTGCCCGACACGTGGCATGAGGTGAGTGATGCTTTTATTGAAGCATGCTGTGGTGAGCGAAAAGCGCTTGCAACCCGAAAGGCCTCACAGCAATGTATCAATCACTATGCGGCACACTTACCAGAGCTTTTAGGCGGCTCTGCAGATTTAACAGGCTCCAACAATACGGATTGGTCTGGCAGTAAAGCCTTATCTAAAACAAATTGGGACGGTAATTATTTGCATTATGGCGTACGTGAGTTTGGCATGTCTGCCATGATGAATGGTATGGCACTTCATGGGGGAATTATTCCTTATGGAGGCACTTTCCTTGTTTTTTCTGACTATGCACGTGCGGCAGTGAGACTTGCAGCACTGATGAAGCTGCGAGTGGTATTTGTATATACTCACGATTCAATAGGATTAGGTGAAGATGGTCCGACGCACCAGCCGATTGAACATATTGCAAGTCTTCGAGTGATGCCCGGTTTAGATGTTTGGCGGCCAGCAGATTTAGCTGAAACAGCGACTGCTTGGCAACAGGCCTTATTGCAAGTAGCTGGACCATCTTGCATCTTACTGTCGAGGCAGAATTTACCAGCACTTTCGCATAATAAAGCTGATGTAGCCTTAATGAAGCGAGGCGGATATATCCTAAAAGATACACAGGGGATGCCGGACGTAATTTTGCTTGCTACAGGTTCGGAAGTGCAGTTAGCACTTGAAGCCGAAGAGCTACTAGCACAGCGTGGGATAAAAGTCCGCGTCGTTTCTATGCCATGTGTTGAGCAGTTTTTAAGACAGTCTGCGGCTTATCAAGAAATGGTATTGCCGAAGGCTGTGGCGAATCGGGTTGCGATTGAGGCAGCTGTTGGCAGCAGTTGGCATCAGTTTGTGGGATATGAAGGAACTGTGATAGGTCTTGATACTTTTGGTGTATCGGCACCTTTAAATGATGTGCTTGAAGCTATGGGGATGACCGTTCAGCGTGTGGTACAAGCCGTTCAAGTCTTTTTTTCGGAGAAATGTGAGTCATGACAAGACGTGTTGCAATTAGTGGATATGGACGAATTGGACGTTGTGTATTGCGTTCAATTTTTGAATCAGGACGTTTAGATGAGTTTGAAGTGGTTGCCATCAATGATTCTTCAGGGGTTGAGAGCACAGCGCACTGTACTAAATATGACTCGACACATGGGCGTTTTCCGCATGAAGTCGCTGTTGAAGGAGGCAATCTAAGAATTGATGATCATTTGATTCAAATTACAGGGGCACGTGATCCACGCGAGCTTCCTTGGGAGTCGATGGGTATCGACTTGGTATTTGAATGTACAGGACACTTCACAACGCATGCAGAAGCATCCAAGCATCTCGAAGCTGGTGCAAAGAAAGTACTAATCTCTGCGCCTGGTCAAGAAGTGGATGCAACGGTTGTGTATGGTGTAAACCATGATGTGCTTCGTCCAACTGATACCATCATTTCGGCTGCATCTTGCACAACGAATTGCTTAGCCCCCGTAGTAAAGCCACTACATGAAGCTATTGGTATTCAATCAGGACTTTTGAATACCATACACGCCTATACAAAAGATCAGTTGCTGTTGGATGGCCATCACCGGGATGCACGTCGCGCGCGTGCTGCAGCACATTCGATTATCCCGACTAAGACTGGGGCGGCAAGTGCGGTTGGCTTGGTTTTGCCAGAGCTCGCTGGTAAACTGGACGGATTCGCCATGCGGGTTCCAACACAGAATGTATCTGTCATTGACTTGACGTTTGTGAGTGGAAGACCAACTACAGTTGAAGAAGTCAACGCCGTTATGATGGCGGCTAAGAGTGACGTGTTACACGTGAATGAAGAGCCATTGGTTTCGTGTGACTTTAATCATTATCCAGCCTCTGCGGTTTTTGATGTCACACAGACGAGAGTTCTGGGCGATTTAGTTAAAGTGGTTGCATGGTACGATAATGAGTGGGGCTTCTCTAACCGAATGTTGGATACAGCTGCCCATATGATGAACCTTTAAGGAATGGCCATGAATATGATCAAAATGGGCGATATTGAACTGCGTGATAAGCGTGTGTTGATTCGTGAAGATTTTAATGTGCCGATTAAAGAAGGGATTATCAATAGCGATCAACGCCTTCAATCTGGTTTGCCGACTTTAAATGAGGCACTCCAAGCTGGTGCTGCTGTGATTGTTCTGTCGCACTTGGGGCGTCCTGAAGAGGGCGTTTATGACAAGCGTTTCTCATTGGAGCCGGTAGCAGATTATTTGGCAAAAGAGCTCAAATACCCAGTACGTTTTGTGACTGACTATCTCGATGGTGTTGACTGTGAGCCAGGTGAGCTTGTGGTGTGTGAAAACGTACGTTTCAACCCAGGTGAAAAAGCAGATGATGAGGCGTTGGCACGTCGCTTGGCGGCTTTATGTGATGTGTTCGTGATGGATGCTTTTGGTACGGCGCATCGAGCACAGGCTTCAACTTGCGGTGTCGCTAAGTATGCGCCGGTCTCAGTTGCGGGCCCTTTGTTGGTTCGTGAGCTGGATGCATTGCAGCGCGTCTTGCGTGCACCAGAAAAACCTATTGTTGCCATAGTTGGTGGCGGAAAAGTATCGTCCAAGCTTTCCTTATTGAAGCAACTGGTCAAAATGGTTGACGTTTTGATTCCAGGCGGTGGCATTGCCAGTACATTTTTGAAAGCGCAAGGCCATGAAGTGGGTGTTTCGCTATGTGAGCATGAACTTTTGAATGAAGCTAAAGAGATTCTTGAGCTTGCGAAAGAAGCTGGGTGTGAAGTACCTCTGCCTTCTGATGTAGTGGTGAGTAAATCCTTTAGTGATAGCTGTCCTGCCTTCAATAAGGCGCTCTCGCAAGTGGCAGAAGATGACATGATTTTAGATATTGGACCTGAGACTGTAGCGCGTTATGTGGATGTGCTGGATGCCGCTAACACCATTATTTGGAATGGTCCTGTTGGTGTCTTTGAGTTTCCACAGTTTTCTTACGGCACTCGCGCACTTGCCATTGCGATTGCTAAAAGTGATGCGTTCAGCATCGCAGGGGGCGGCGATACGCTAGCAGCAATTGACCAGTATGATTTAACTGGGCAAATTTCTTATATTTCAACCGGTGGTGGTGCTTTTCTTGAGTATTTAGAAGGACAAACGCTTCCCGCTGTTGCAGCATTAGAAGCGCGCGCTAATAATCGTGATGTTGTGATTGCTGACTAAATATTTTTTTGTTCCGAAGATATCATGTGAGGCTAGGTATTTGCGCTAGCCTCTTCTTTTTGCACAATGCCTAATTTTTCTTTGAGGCGTGCAACCGCATTAGGGTCAAAAGTCCGAGCTGCTTTGTGTTTAATCGTGACAGATTTAGGGCGTGTTGGAGCTGCACTTGTTGTAGCGCTAAAAGCTGGGGCTGGCTCGGGTACGTGAGCCTCAGCTGCTGTGGGCTTGCTGACGACTTGTTTTTTAGGAGGAGTAGTTCGCGCATTTTTCGCGCTTTTTTCAATGCGGCGTCTAATTTTTAGAGCAGCGCGCTCAGCGTCTTCCTCAGAGACTTGGGTGGTTGGCTCGCCTTTTAAATTAACGCGCATTTCACGCGCTTTAAGGCAGGCGAGGTAGTCGAGTCTACGGGTAAAAATAACCACGGCTTCTCGTAATTTGCTTTTTGATATGCCTGCTTTTTCAGCTTGCTCTGCATGCAATAAGATGTCATCGAGGATGCCAACCTTAAGTGGTTGAATTTGTGTACTGTTGTCGAATGCTTTAGGAAATTGTTCAGTAAGCCAGGCCAGCGCTTTATGTCGCGCGATTTTCGAGAGATTTTTTTGTTTGCTATTGATAGCTGCAGTATGTGGATGCAGAGGCTGATTTCTCATGGTATTTTGACTCTTTCGAATTGTTTTTATGAAGCGCATGCGAATAGGTGAAGTAAGTTTTGCAAGTATACGCTGGGTGTATATAATTACAAGGTGCTAGTTTAAAGGAGCGATGCTAATGAGAGGGATCTTATTTTGGATTTTATCGATTTTTTTTCCGTGGGTTATCTTTATTTTAGAAGAAAAAATTGGTCTTGCTTTTCTTGGCATGGCGCTGCAAGTGACCATTATCGGCTGGCTGCCAATGACTATTCTTGCATTTTCTCATCGAGAGAACTTAAGCTACTTCTCGAAAGCGAATAAATCATCGAAGAAAAAAAAGAAAGCTGAGTCAGACGAAGCGGGGTAATTGTGGCGAAGATTGGAGTAATTGTGAATGGGGCTGCCGGCAAAATGGGTCGGCTTGCCTGTGAGTCTTTACGTGATGATGAAGCGTTCGAATTGCTTGCAGAGCTTGGACGTACCGATGACTTGGCACAAGCAATCATTGATTTTAATGCGCACGTTGTGGTGGATTTAACGCGTGCTGATAGTGTGTATCAAAATACTCGAACCATTATTGAGCAAGGGGCAAGTCCCGTTGTTGGCACCAGTGGCCTACTTGAAGCAGAAATTGAAGAGCTCACCAAGTTATGTGAAGAAAAAAAGCTGGGTGGGCTGATAGTCCCTAATTTTTCAATCGCAGCTGTACTCATGATGCGCTTTGCAGCAGAGGCAGCGCAGTATTTACCGAATGTTGAAATTATTGAGTCCCATCACCCTCTTAAAGCCGAAGCGCCATCAGGGACCGCGGTAAAGACCGCTGATTTGATTAAAAAGGCACGGCAAGATTCACCGCATGTTCCCGCATGTCATGAGCTGATTCCAGGAGCCTTGGGTGCTTTATATCAAGATGTACGCATTCATTCGTTGCGACTTCCAGGCACGCTTGCTGAGCAGGATGTGAAGTTTGGCCAAGTTGGTGAAACCTTAACGATACGACATCAGACGATAGATAGAATTTCATTTATGCCAGGGCTTCTTCTCGCTTGCCAGAAAGTCCAAGCTTTAAATACGTTGGTTTATGGATTAGATCACATTTTATAACAGGAGTTTATACATCATGGTTGAAGCAGTGCCTCATTGGGTTGGAGGAGAGGCAGTTCTGCCTACTGGTGGATTTTCTTTGGCAGTGAACCAGCCCGCAACGGGAGAGCAGATTGCGAGTGTGTCGGTAGCAGACGACGCTTTGTGTCAAAAAGCAGTACAAGCGGCAAAGGAAGCTTTTACAAGCTGGTCTCTCGTACCCCCTGTAAAACGTGCGCAAGTCCTGTTTAAGTTTCGTAGTCTTCTTGAAGAGCATCAAAAAGAGCTCGCAGCACTTGTAACGCGAGAGCATGGGAAAACCTTGGAAGATGCCACCGGTTCTATTATGCGTGCCATTGAAGTAGTCGAGCTGCACTGTGGGGTATTGAGTGAGCTACAAGGGACTTTTTCGCAAAATGTTGCGAGCTCAATTGATTGTTGGAGTGTTTGTGAGCCACTCGGTATTTGTGCTGGTGTTTCGCCATTCAATTTTCCCGTGATGGTGCCAACCTGGATGATGATACCAGCTATTGCTGCAGGTAATGCATTTATTTTAAAGCCATCAGAGCAAGCCCCATCTGCGCCCAACTATCTATTAAAATTGTTGGCTGAGGCAGGGCTGCCACCGGGGGTTGCCCAAGTATTACACGGTGATAAAACGACGGTTGATTGCTTACTGAAACACCCAGATATTGCGGCATTTACTGCCGTTGCTTCAACACCGGTTGCCGAGTCCATTTATGTTGAGGCGACTCGAAATGGTAAGCGTGCACATACCTTTGGTGGTGCAAAAAATCATGCAGTGATTATGCCCGATGCGGACTTGAAACAAGCAACGCGCGCGTTAATGGGAGCAGCTTTTGGCTCCGCTGGTGAGCGCTGTATGGCGATTTCTGCTGTTGTTGCTGTCGGAGATGAGGTGGCTGATGCCTTAATTCAGCAGTTAACGCCAGAGGTGCATGCGATTCGGGTGGATGCGGGGGATGCAAAAGAAGTAGATATGGGACCTTTGATTAGTGCAGCCCACCGAGAACGTGTATTAGAGGCAATCAACAGTGGTGTTGAAGCCGGTGCTGATTTGGTGGTAGATGGCCGAGGGTTTACACATCCTAAGTATCCATCAGGCTATTTTGTGGGTCCCTCTTTATTTGATCGCGTGACTGAGTCCATGGAGATTTATCAGCGTGAAATTTTTGGTCCTGTTTTAGTCGTGCTGCGCGTGCACGATTTTGAAGAAGCACTCGCATTGGTCAATCGAAACCCATATGGCAATGGAACCGCAATTTTCACGCGTTCAGGGTATTATGCTCGCGAATACAGTCGACGGGTGCAAGTCGGTATGGTTGGTGTAAATGTTCCAATTCCCGTGCCTATTGCAACTCATCCTTTTGGCGGCTGGAAGCGTTCCGCGTTTGGAGACACCAATATGCATGGCGCTGAAAGTATCCATTTTTATACACGACGTAAGACAGTGACGGCGCGTTGGCCTCGGGCAGATGTTGAGGAGCTAGGCGGCTTTGCTATGCCAACGCATCAAGCGAAGGAGTAAGTGATGGCACATATTGGATTTGTTGGTTTAGGGCATATGGGGAGCCCCATGGCAGAGCATTTACTCAAAGCAGGTCACGAAGTGATAGGGTTTGATCTTCAATCAGAACCCATGAGCCGTTTGAAAGCTGCTGGTGGCCGGGTTGCCTCAAGTCTTGAGGCCGTAGCTTCGAAACAAGACGTGGTGATTACGATGCTGCAGACTGGAGAACAGGTAAAGTCTGTATGTTGTGGTGAGGGTGGCTTATTTAAGACAATGTCTCCGGGGACGCTTTTTATTGACTGTTCGACTATTGATGTTGATTCAGCGCGTGCTGTTCATTTGGATGCAGAGCAAGCAAAGTTATTTATGGTGGATGCACCCGTTTCAGGTGGTGTTGCAGGCGCTGAGGGAGCGCGTCTTACTTTTATGGTTGGGGGGGAGGATAGTGCGTTCCAAAAAGCGGAGACTATTTTAGCTTGCATGGGTGCGAAAATTATCCATGCAGGTTCTGCTGGGAGCGGTGCAGCTGCCAAAATTTGTAATAATATGATGCTTGGAGTCTCAATGATTGCGGCATCAGAGGCGTTTCTTTTGGCTGAAAAATTGGGACTATCTGCTGAGAAATTACAGGAGATTGTGCATCAAGCATCTGGCAACTGTTGGGTGATGGATACTTATGTGCCTGTCCCTGGGGTTTTGCCTGATGTGCCTGCGAATAGAGATTATCAGGCAGGCTTTACTAGCGCGATGATGCTGAAAGATTTAAGTTTAGCAGGAGATGCGGCAGAAAAGCTTGGTATTAAGGCGGGGATGTGCTCAGCAGCACGTACTTTATACGATGAGGCATCTGAGCAGATTTCGGACTTAGATTTTTCTTCTATTATTCAGTTTATTCGTACTCAGAATTCGAAATAAAAAGGCTTTTAAGTTGATAATGTAATCGAACTGGTCTAATGTTAGTCATGTATATGTTGATTAATACAAGTTCAAGGAGTTTGTTATGAAAACATCAACTTTATTGTCTGCTGTATTGTTGGGAATGGTTTCACTTGGGTTAAGTGCAGGTGCTTTTGCCGATGGACAAGATCCAGTAAGCCAAGTTGTAACAGGTACACATGAAACTGTGAAAAAAGCAGGACAAGGTACCATGGATGCAGCCAGCCATGTAGGGAAAACAACGAGCGAAGCCGTTAAAAACACTGGTAAAGCCGTTGAAGCTACTGGTCAAGCAACTCACGACACTATGAAAGCGATGACCAATACCAAACAATAATGGTTAGTATTGAGACGCCTATCACTTGTGTGATAGGCGTTTTTTTTAGGCTATTTCTTCGACTAGTTCGGTGAGCATATTTTCCCATGACGGTGCTTGATATTGAAATGTATTGGAAAATTTTGCTTGGGATAAGAGAGGGCTGTGTTTTGGGGTGTCGTCAGGAATTACCGTTCGATTCATACCTAACTTTTCCGTTAAGCTTGTAGCAATTTGGAATTTAGAGATAGTATCGGATGCAAGATGCCAAGTGCCATGAATGGCTTGCTTGGCTTGAATAATATTGAAAAGGATACGACTGAACTCAGCCACGGTCAGACCGTTGAAGTAGGCTTTGGTAAATCCTTTGATATCACCGGGTTGAGAAAGTATCCAGTTGACTAAGTTTCTTGGTGCTGAGTATTCATAACCAATGATAGAGGTGCGTAGTACGAGAAAGCTTGGATGGATATCTTCAGCGATGGCTTTGCATCTGCCATACACATCAGTTGCATCTGGTGTGTCCTCTTCTACATAAAAGTTGTCTTTATTGCCAGAGAAGACACAATTGGTACTGATATGAATTAAACGCGCTTGATAGGTTTCACAAAGTTGGCTGAGTTTAAGCGGAAAGACAGCTGTTAGCTCAACATCATTTAAATAGTCGTAGTGTTTACCAGCTTTATAACGTATTGCATTAATCACTACTTGTGGTTGATAGGTTTCGAAAACGTGGCGAATTTTTGATAAGTTGGTGACATCGATAGCGTCAAAAAAGCGGTAGTTTTTAAAATCTAGATTTGAACTTTCATAATGAGCTTGGCTGTAGCGTAGCGTGGCTGCAACCTCAAGGCGTTTGGCTTGAAAGCTGGTTAAGAGATGATAGCCTAGCATACCACTGCCACCAATAATGAGTATGCGCATGGGTGCTCCTTGTTATTGACGTGATGAGTTATGGTGCAGGTGAGTATACGAATTAGCTTTTTCAAATAGAAGTATTAGTATCTAATTTGACCAACAAATGACTTATATTTTTAAAATAAGGCTCGTTTTAGATCAAAAACATTGTGTTTATAGAATAAATATGTGTTAGACTTTTTCGGCAGTTTAGGAATTTTATTTGTAGCTAGTAAATTTGGACGACATCATGGATTGGGCTTTGTTCAACAAGTATTGTAATAACCCTCAGTTCTTTGAGGCGTATCTTGATGCCAATAACAACGGATTAGTTTCTCAAAAAAAAGCGCGCTTCATTATTCAGATTTTTGTTGAAGTTGCCCGAGCGCTTTCCGAAACCAAAGCTGTAGCTGTCTTGCCATTACGGCAATGGCTTTGGAAGACACATTTTGGTGTGCCCCATTTAGATTTTTTATTAACTCACCAACAGCTTATTGTTGATGTGGCTGAGCGCGTGTCTTATGCACCGGACACAGACCTCTCAAGTATTTTTTCCGAAAGTTTTACTCAAATAGCCAGTCAACATGATAATTATGCCGCATATCACTGTCCTGAGTTTGATGTATCAAGCCCTTTTGTAGCAACGAAAAACAATCAGGGGTTTATGACCACGCATGCAAAGGATATTTTTTCAAAGCAGTTTGTTGATACTGCGAAGGCTTCTGCAGCAACTGATGGCAAGGTTCTTGAGATTGGTGCGGCATATGGTGTTGCCACTTTGGCGGCATTAGGACACGGTGCGACAGTCTTTTGTAATGACCTTGAGCCCTATCACCTTGCCGTTGCGGCTAAAGAGCATATGAAGCTTGCAAAAGGACGGCTGGTTTTGGTGCCTGGTGCTTTTCCAAGCGAGTTGGTGTTTGAGTCAAATTTTTTTGATGCCATTCTTATTTCAAGAGTTCTTCATTTTTTTTCAGGAGAAGCGATTGTCCAAGCATTGGCTGAGGCGCGAGCATGGCTTAAGCCTGGAGGCAGTTTGTTTGTTGTAAATGAAACGCCTTTTTTGGCGAACTGGGAACCTTTTTGGAGTGAGTATGAGGCACGGAAAGAGAGAGGAGATAGATGGCCTGGACTCATTGATAATCCACGGCAGTACGAGAAAGGTACGGCGTTTGTTTCCAAGCTTCCCGCATTACTTCACTTTTTTGATCACGAAACCCTAGAGCAAGCTTTATCTGAGGCAGGATTTAATAAAGAAAACATGCAGATTGAGTATATTAATCGAGCAGGGCAATTCCCAATAGAGCTTCTGGTCCCTCAGAAGCAGAAGGAGAGTATTGGTTGTAGAGTCACAAAATAGAGGTCGTGTTATGGCAAGGAAAGGAAACTTATTTTCTAGTATTAAGAATTTATTCCATGAATTCATGCAGGAAGAGAAACCCAAATATCCCTTTGATGTAGTTGGTATTGAAACCCAAGGCAATCAAAAAATTTTAGTAATTCAGTTGTCGGGCCGACTTATCGAGAGAAGAACCCCGGAGCAAGTCATTTTGGATGACGCTATGGTTGAAGGCTTGTCTCCTAAAGCGGTGAGAGCAATTACCTACTTGGCTGTTTTAGAGCGTTTGACCCCAAAGTTTCAGTTGGTTGGGTTGGAGCTTAATCAAAAGTTGCAAGAGTATATGGTGACTTTAAAGAATTATCGTGATTTAACGACTGAGCAAGAGTCTGCTTCTTACATTTCGAAAAGCAAAGCGTTTGTAGAAAAGCTTTCTCCTGAAGATGCGAACAGAATTGGTTATATGGCGGGCTTGAATGATGCAATCAAAGAAGGATGTATTGAGTGAGGGTACTCAATCAAAGCATTATAAGTACCCACTTGTTTTGTTGGGGCTTTATGTTACGTTTTTGCTAATTACGGTGATAGCAGCGAACCGTTTAACACGAATTGGTAGTTTGCTTGAGCCTGGAGGTATTTATTTTTTTCCATTGACGTTTCCCATTCTAGATATTGTGGGTGAGGTCTACGGTTATTCTTATCCGAGGCTGTTTATCTGGGTCGGTGCGTTTGCTGAGCTGAGTTTTGCTTTTGCGTTGACAGGCGTTGCTCATCTCCCTGCACCGGACTATTTTTATCAAATTGAAGCGTATCAAGTGGTTTGCGACCCGACTGTTCGCTTTGTGGTTTCGAGTATTTTAGGAACCGTGGTAGGTGAGTTTTTAAATATATATCTGTTGGCAAAATCAAAAATTAGATTGAAAGGTAGATCATATGTTGCTCGCTCTATCCTGACCACTGCCGTAGGACAAGCAGCGCTGACCATTATTGTTGATGTGTTAGCATTTTCTGGACGTATGAGTTGTATGCACTTGCTGTGGATGATGCTGTGTGGGTATCTATACAAAATGCTATATGCATTTATATTTGCGTTTCCTTCCTGGGTAGTTATTAAAAAACTAAAAGAAACGGAAAATATCGATTATTTTGATATTAATACCAATTTCAATCCATTTCGACTGGATATAGAAGCATGTCAGCAGCAGTGTGCTCGAGAGGAACCTCTAAAAAGTTAATCGTGCCTCGAGCAAGGTCGCGATGATTTTATCTTGTTTGGTGAGTTGCATTGCTTTTGTTGCTTGGGGTGCGGGGTTAATGGATTGCGCAATGACTGTATTACCATCTAAAAAGATCTTCTTGAACGAGAACTGATTGGTTTTGCTTTCAAAAATAAGCGCACAGTCTTTATCTTTCGTCTCTTTCTGGGCGTCGAAGATGAGTAAGCATCCGCTTGGGAAGATGGGCTCCATACTGTCATCAATCATTTGCACTGCGAAGGTTTCAGGCGTTGCCTTTTTATCCAGAAAAATTTCTTTTTTAGTTGTCAGATCGATGCTACCTGGCCAGAAAGGCAAGTCTTTCCAATCCAAAATAGGAACCGTATTGAGCTCTAATTGTTCTTTAATATTTTGGGGGAGTTGGTTGGGTAAGTTTTCTTTGCCAATGAGTTGTTCCACTGAAACAGAGAAGTACTCTGCCAGAGCAGCTAGAGTTTTTTTTCGTGGGCGCGCTGTGACTCCAGTATATAGTTGATATAACGTGGGTTGCGGTAATGAGGTTGCTTTTGCCAGATCGCTGACACTCATATTGCCATGTTTAATCATTAGTTTTCTTAGATTATTTTTAAGCACTAAATTCATAAGGAATAAAAAACCAATAAAATTATTAACATTTAGGTTGACATGAAGTAACCAGCGCCCTACTATAACCAATAAAATTATTGGTTATCAAGTTGGTTACTGAACTTACGAGCCTATCATATTTTAAGTGTGACTGCTTGATTCGGAATTGAGAAATAGGAATTCATCAATTAAAACGGCAAGGAGGTGTATATGAAGTAAAGCAGTCTTTTTAGAACCCGAGCAAACATGGAAGCCAAATTTGCTCAAAAAAATAATTAGTAAGTCCAGTCTTTGCAACCGACCGATGGGCAGAACTACGGTCGGTTGCTTTTTACTCGCAACGCTTTATTACAAGGAAGGAAAATGGATTTTGTTACACAGCAACAGCAGCATTTAGGTCAACTCGCATCTCGTTTCAATTTGGTTATTGTGCTGGTTGTCGGACTCCTCTTAAGCAATGTTTTATCAGGTAGTCTTGCTTGGTATACAGCGCTTCATCAGAAAATAGAGGTCACGCCTTTCAACGGTGCTTCAGGGTACCACAACAGTGTACTTTCACTGGATCCACAGTATCTAACTATGATGACGGAAAATTTGATTTACGCACGTTTAAATGTGACGCCTGAAACGGTTCGCATCAATCACAAGCATTTGCTTTCTTTTGCGGATGAAAAGTATTACCCGAAACTCTTGGATGCACTGAATAAAGAAGCACGTGCGGTAAGCACTAAGAAATCCTCAAGTTATTTTGAAATTAAAGAGATAAAGCCTGAATCCAAGCAAATGAGCTATACCGTTGTTGGTAAGTTGAAGCGTGCAACTGGTGCTCGTGGTTTTCATGAGGAGCCTGCCAGTTATCATTTAACATATCGAAATTATTTAGGGCGCCTGGTGCTCTCAGAGTTCACCCGCTTAGATGAGCCAGAGGCTGTGAGCCCGAAGCGGGGTGGACATGCCAGCAAAAAGCAAGGATAAGAGGTTAAGTCCGTAAACCGCTGTAAATTCAGGGTGGTTTACTAGCTCAGCTGAGTCTTTCTGTGCTGGAGCAAACAAAAGAGCGAGAAATAAAAAAAGTATTATTAACTTAGGGGCTGTTGACCTTTTCCTCCGTCTATTTGGCCCAGCTTGTCCGGGTGGCGTAGCCGTTAGTGGACTGTGAACTCAAAATTTAATTGGTGACAGACCCTAGATAGGAACAGGAGTTGGGGCTAAAGTCTTATGAAGCTCTTTTATTCCTGTTTCTGCTTTACCTAAAGCCTCTGTTAGTTTTGCCAATAATTCGAGTCCCCTTGTAGTTAAAATTTCATCTGCTTGTGCGAGCTTGAAGCTGGCGAGGGGTAAAACTACGGTTGAAAGGATTTTGAGTTGCTCAGGCGCAGTAATCAAATTAGACAAGATATCGTTGAGATCTGCATTTTGTGTAAGCATTTCAAAAGCTTGCTCAGGGGTCTTTGTACAGAGCACCGTAAGGAGTCTTACAAGTTGTTCGTTTTCTTGAAATGTTGCTTCAAATGCATCCTTTCCTGCTACCAGAGCATCTAAGAGGTTTTTTAATTCTTGCGGGTTACCGAGAGTAGAAAGCTGTTGTCGAAGCGTCGCTATATGCTCTTCAGCTTGTTGTATATAGTTGCCGAGAAAGGGAAGCTGGTCCATCAAAGGGAGGCCTCGTACAAAACCTTGAACTGGTGGGATAAGAGTGCCTTCTGCAAACTTTTGAAAATTCTCACCGAATACTGCTTGTAGCAGGTTCGTAATGTCGGGGACTATTTTATTAGTCAGCAGTGCTTTGAGGGCTTGCTTTGCACCATTAGGGTCTGCTTGCATTTGATGCTGGATAGCGATTAGGGGCGCATTGAAGTTTCGTAGTACCTCTGCCAACTGTTTAGTAATATCCGGCATTGTTTTTAAGAATGTTTTTAACCCTTGAACTTGAGCTTGAGCGCCTGAAAGCGCTATGGCGACAGCTTCTGTAGCACCTGGAATGTGTTCTAAGGCACTTTTAATGGCATCGGTACTTGCGGTTTTCAGCGCATCATATTCTTTTTGTTTCTCAATTTCTTTATTACCACTCCAGCCATACATCATAGTTGCTGCGGCACGGCTGAGCCATGAGACAAGCTCCAAGCAAGGATCAATGAAGATACTGAAAGTCCAGAATACAACGCCTAGAGGGAGATAAACAAAAGTATTGGTAAAATCTTCTTTAGCGTCTTCATAGTTTTTTGTGAAGAGATTAGAGAGTCCCATGATAAAATAATAGGGCATGAGAATAAGGGCATTCAGTAACGCTTTAGCCGCCTCTATGGCTGCAAAAATGGGCATAAAGGCAGGAGAGATGAGGTGTTGTCCTGCTTCTCTATAGGAATCGAAGGCGAGTCGGTAAGAAGGTCTTCTTTTGATTGCTAGGTTAAATGAGAGAGAAGGAACGGCATGATGCTTTTGTAGTAAGGGAATCTGTTTGGTCTCTCCTAGGTCAAGTAATATGTTTTCTAGGGCTGGATTGAAAAAGGTTGAATAGGTAATGCCGTGAGGGGCATATACAGTTGCGTTTTTAACCGCATTTGCTGTTTGAATTTTTTCCTTGAGATTGATAGCCATGACCCACATCCTCATACACAATGAAATACCGGGACATAGTATCAGCTAATGGATTGAAATTAAATCTGGTTGGGTGGATTTTTTATCCATTGTAATGGCTCCCCGGACAGGGCTCGAACCTGTGACCTAATGATTAACAGTCATCCGCTCTACCAACTGAGCTACCGGGGAATGAATGAGCGGGAATCTTAAATGGATTCCCGAATTTTTTCAAGGGGTTTGCCAAAAAACCAGCAATTCCCGCTCAAAAAATGCCAACGTTCCGCGGTTTACCCGCGGAATCCAGTGCCAACCTATGATAAAAACCTGGATCCCGCGGATAAACCGCGGGACGTCGAAAAAAGACTACGAAAACTTTTCTAATCAGATGCCTCAAAAGCTGCATAGGATGTGAATTTCTATTTTTGCCGGGAATTATTGCCAAAAAACCTAGGTAGTTATAAATGCTTCAATGCGATTCATCGCATCTTCAAGCGTTTTTATGTCGGTTGCAAACGAAAGACGAATGCAGCCAGGAGCGCCGAAGGCACTTCCTGGAACCAGAGCAACGCCTGCCTTTTCGAGCAGTGCTTCGGCAAATGCAATGTCGTTGGCAAATTCGAGTCGCTTTATAATTGGGGTGACATTTGGGAAAAGATAAAAAGTGCCGTCCGCCGGAATCGCATGGACATCAGGCATGCTACTGAGGCGCTTGATGAGGTAGTTATGTCTTTCGTGAAAGGCTTCTACCATGGCTTGTACCACCGATTGGTCACCATTTAGGGCGCTAACAGCCGCTTTTTGGGAAATAGAGCAGGGATTGGAAGTAGATTGGGATTGAATGAGTTTCATTGCTTTGACGATGGGCTCAGCGCCTCCTGCGTAACCAATACGCCACCCCGTCATGGCATAGGCCTTAGAGACGCCATTCAAAACAATAGTGCGCTCATAAAGCTCAGGGCATGCGTCTAAGATATTCACAAAAGGCCCAGACCATAGAATATGTTCATACATATCATCGGTTGCAATCAAAATGTTTGGGTGTTTCAGCAGCACGTCACCAAGGCTTTTGAGTTCTGCATGGGTATAAGCAACGCCTGAAGGATTAGAGGGGCTATTTAAAAATAATAACTTTGTGTTGGGCGTGATGGCCTGCTCGAGTTGTTCTGCAGTAATTTTATAGCGTGCATCGGCTGTTGTTTCTAAGACAATCGGCTTTCCTTCGGCAAGTAGCACCATATCAGGGTAAGAAACCCAGTAGGGAGCCGGGATAATCACTTCATCTCCAGGGCTTAAACAGGCTTGGCAGAGATTATAACAACTCTGCTTGCCACCGACTGATACAAGGATTTGATTTGCTGTGTAATCGAGACCATTATCCCGCTTAAACTTTGTTATAATGGCATCTTTGAGTTCAGGGATGCCATCAACGGGCGTGTACTTAGTAAATCCTGACTCTATCGCTTCGATGGCTGCTTGTTTGATGTGGTCTGGTGTATCAAAATCAGGCTCACCAGTACCGAGTCCAATAATGTCTTGGCCGGCTTTTCGTAGTGCTTGTGCCTTAGCAGAAACAGCAAGTGTCGGAGATGGCTTAACGGGCTTGATACGCTCAGATAATTGTAACATGGCATGACTCTTCGTTGGATAAAATAATGGGGTCTATTTAACCTGAAATTGAATGAAATTGCATGGGGTTTTTTATGAAGACACATTTTCAGATAGCATCCGATTTTTCGCCTAAGGGTGATCAACCCCGCGCCATTCAAAGTTTGGTTGAAGGCCTCAATGATGGACTGGCACGTCAAGTGCTTTTGGGGGTGACGGGCTCTGGTAAGACATTTACGATTGCTCAGGTGATTCAGGAACTTGAGCGTCCAACGCTTATTATGGCACCGAATAAAACACTTGCTGCACAGTTATATGGTGAGTTTAAGGCATTTTTCCCAAACAACGCAGTAGAGTATTTTGTTTCATATTATGATTACTACCAACCAGAAGCTTATGTGCCTGCTTCCGACATGTTTATTGAAAAAGATGCTTCTATTAATGAGCATATCGAGCAAATGCGTCTGTCAGCAACCAAGGCGTTGCTGGAGCGAGAAGATGCGATTGTGGTTGCGTCTGTTTCTGCGATTTATGGCTTGGGTGACCCCGTTGCTTATTTAAATATGGTGTTACATCTTTCTTGTGGTGAGAAAATTAATCAGAGGGATATCTTAAGGCGTTTAGCTGAGATGCAATATACCCGTAGCCCAACCAGCTTATCTCGAGGTCAGTTTCGGGTCCATGGTGATGTAGTTGATATCTTCCCAGCTGATGCCGAGAAAGAAGCGGTTCGTGTGCAGTTGTTTGATGATGAAGTTGAAAGTATTTCGATTTTTGATCCATTGACCGGTGAAGTGATAAAGCGTGTGCTGCGCCTGACCATTTTTCCAAAGACGCATTATGCAACCCCTCGTGAGCGTATGTTAAAAGCAATGGATTTGATTCGGCCTGAGTTGAAAGAGCGAGTCGATGAGTTGACTCGTCAAAATAAATTGGTGGAAGCACAAAGACTTTCTCAGCGTACACAGTTTGATTTGGAAATGATGCAAGAACTTGGCTTTTGTAGTGGCATTGAAAACTATTCGAGACATCTATCGGGGCGTGCCGAGGGAGAGCCGCCTTCGACTCTGTTTGATTATTTGCCTGAGCATGCTTTATTGGTGATTGATGAGTCGCACGTCACAGTGCCTCAAATTGGTGGCATGTATCGTGGAGATAGGGCGCGTAAAGAGACGCTTGTCGAATATGGCTTTCGTCTGCCTTCAGCGCTGGATAATCGACCGTTGCAATTTGAGGAATTTGAAGCACGCTCTCCACAAACGATTTATGTCTCGGCAACTCCGGGGCCTCGTGAAATGGAGCGAGCAGATAACGTGGTTGAGCAAGTGGTACGACCTACGGGGCTTGTTGACCCAGAAGTAGAAGTGCGTCCAGTGACCAATCAAGTGGATGATTTACTTTCTGAGATTCGTACAACCGTTCAAGCCGGTGATAGGGTTTTGGTGACAACACTCACAAAAAAAATGGCCGAGAACTTAACGGAGTATCTACAAGGTTATGGCATTTTAGTCCGTTATTTGCATGCAGATATCGACACGGTTGAGCGCATGGAAATTATTCGTGATTTAAGGCTTGGTGTGTTTGATGTATTGATTGGAATTAATTTACTTCGTGAAGGTTTGGATATGCCTGAAGTTGCTTTAGTTGCCATTTTAGATGCTGACAAGGAAGGTTTTTTGCGGTCAGATCGCTCGCTCATTCAAACCATTGGACGTGCTGCGAGAAATCTAAAAGGACGAGCGATTTTGTATGCAGATAGAGTTACAGGCTCGATGCAGCGTGCCTTGGATGAAACGGCGCGTCGCCGTGCAAAGCAGCAAGCTTTTAACGAAGCACACGGGATTACCCCTCAGGGGATTAAAAAAGCAGTTGCTGATATTCTTGAGCGTGAGGTGCATGATGAGAAAGCCGAAGCTCCTAAACAGGCTGCAGAACAGCCTAGCATTGACTCTCAAGAAGAGCTCACTAAGCGGATTCATAAATTAGAAAAACTGATGCAAAAGCATGTTAAAAACTTAGCATTTGAAGAGGCCGCTGTCGTACGTGATGAAATGCTTGCGCTAAAGCATCAATTGCTGGAACCGAAAGTTTAGCTCTCCGGTTCGCCTAGTTAAAAACTTTCACAGCGGTACTCAGAGGGCATACCGCACTGGATTCATGAACGGCAACATGTCCACCGCTCATCATGATGCTTTTGAATTGGAAATGGAGTTCATCCGCATTGGTGAGCCGGTAAGTGACATTCTCAAAGTCGACGCTTGCGCCTGTCTCGAGGGCTGCATCTGTAATATAGGGGACATCAGCGAACTCTAAGTGGTCTTTGTGGAGCGCGATATCGTGTGGCGCAGTATAGATAACCAAATCGTTAATGCTTGGTGTGCAGGCATTGAAATCAATTACAAGCTTGATGTTGTGGCCATCCAAAATACTATTTCGAATATTTTCGAAGCTCATGAGCTGCTCTGCATGTATTGATGAGCAGCCAATGAGTAACAAGCTTGAGATGATCTTTTTCATGGAGTAACTCCTAAAAACGATTATAGCCAGTATACAAAAATAAATAGGAACAACCATACTACATCGACAAAGTGCCAGTACCAAGCAACAGCTTCAAATCCAAAATGGCGCTCTGGAGTAAAATGTCCACAGAGTGCACGACCAAAGATGGTAATTAGCATAATGGTTCCAATGGTAACATGTAAACCATGGAAGCCTGTGAGCATGAAAAAGGTGGTGCCATAAATACCTGCGTCAAGCGTTAGGTTCATATGGGTATATGCTTCGTGATATTCGTAGGCCTGTAAGCTTAAGAATAAAACTCCAAGAGCAATCGTGAGTCCGAGCCCGATATTAAGTTGGACTCTTTTATTGAGCTTTAATGCCCAGTGTGCCCAGGTGATGGTTGCACCTGAGGTAAGCAGGATGAGGGTATTGATTGCAGCAAGTCCCCAGGCGCCCATTGCCTCATAAGCACCAGCAAAGGCCTGATTATCTGGATTTTTCAGAAGTGGCCAGGTAAATTGAAACTCGGGCCATAAAGTAATATGCGATATGGGGTGTAGCGGAATGTCGCCACCTAATAGTGGTAAGCTCCAGTAGCGCGAAAAAAACAGCGCCCCAAAAAATGCAGCAAAAAAGCAGACTTCTGAAAAAATAAACCAACACATGCCCCAACGAAATGAGCGATCAACTTGTAGGTCGTACAGCTTTTTTTGATTTTCATAAATCACTTGGCCAAACCAACCAAATAGCATAAAGGTGAGCAGGACGAGTCCAAGTGCAAATAGGTATGGACCGTACCAGTCGTCATGCAGCCACGAGCCTGCTCCAACGAGTGTTGTGGTGAGTGCTGTTGATGCGACCAAAGGCCAGTGACTGGGCTTCGGAATGTAATAGGTGCTGTGATGTGCTCCCATAGTTTTTGTTCTCCTAATTTGCGACGCGTCCCGTCACATCAAATAAGGTGTAAGACAAAGTAATTGTTTTCACTTGAGGGGGAAGGTCTGTGTCCAGATGAAATAGCAAAGGCATATTCATTCCTTCGTGGCCCTCTAAGGTTTGTTGTGCAAAACAAAAACACTCAGTTTTTTTTAAGTATTTCGCAGCAATACCAGGTGTGACACTGGGAATTGCTTGTACGGTCATACGATGCTTGGTTTTATTTTCTGCATAAAACGCCAAGCGTGCAATCTCTCCTGGATGCACCTTGAGCTTTCGGGTTTTGGGGTAAAAATCCCAAGGTACTCCCGAATTATTGGTTGCCACAAACTCCACGATAACCTCGCGATCTTTTGCAACGGTAGCTTTTGATGGATCATAAGCCACTGCTGTTGCATTGGTTTTTCCATTGATTCCAAGGTTTTTACAAAGCGTATTGTAAATTGGAACCAAGAGAAACCCAAACCCAAACATACCAATTGCCAAGGCAGTTAAAAGCCATGGCAATTTTATTTTCCTTTGCTTCATTGACCACCTATTTATTTAATATCTGGTGGGGTGGTGAAGCTGTGATACGGTGGTGGCGATGAAAGTGTCCACTCAAGGCTGGTAGCACCCTCCCAAACTTGATTATCCACCTGTTTTCCTGAGCGAATGGTACGAATCACGTTATATAAAAATATAAGCTGTGAAAAGCCAAACAAAAACGCACCAATGGTAATAATGACATTAAAGTTGGTGAACTGCAGTGCGTAGTCTGGGATACGGCGTGGCATACCGGCAAGACCTAAGAAGTGCATAGGGAAGAAAGCAATGTTCACAGAAATCACAGATAACCAGAAGTGCCAGCGTCCCAAGCATTCGCTATACATATGTCCACACCATTTTGGCAGCCAGTAGTAGGTGCCTGAAAACAATGCAAAGACCACGCCCGGTACGAGCACGTAGTGGAAGTGTCCAACGACGAAATAGGTATCTTGATATTGATAATCAGAGGGGACCAATGACAGCATTAAGCCTGTGAAGCCACCAATGGTGAACAAGAACACAAAGGCGACAGCAAATAGCATCGGTGTTTCAAAGGTCATCGCGCCTTTGAACATGGTGCTAACCCAGTTGAAAACTTTAACACCGGTTGGGACCGCAATCAGCATGGTTGCGTACATGAAAAAGAGCTCAGCACCTAATGGGATACCAGTCGTGAACATGTGGTGTGCCCATACAATAAACGACAAGATAGCAATACTTGCAGTTGCATAGACCATAAAGTGATAGCCAAACAGTGGTTTGCGGCTGAAGGTTGGAATGACTTCAGAAATTACACCGAAAGCTGGTAGGACCAGGACGTATACCTCTGGATGCCCAAAGAACCAGAAGATATGCTGGAACAAGATGGGGTCTCCACCACCTGCTGCCTCGAAAAAGCTGGTGCCAAAGTGTCTGTCAGCAAGCATCATCGTAACAGCGCCTGCAAGAACCGGCATGATAGCAATCAGCAAGAAAGCGGTAATGAGCCAGGTCCAGACAAACATAGGCATTTTCATCAAAGTCATGCCAGGGGCACGCATATTTAGAATGGTTGCAATAATATTGATTGAACCCATGATGGATGAAAGCCCAAGCATGTGTACCGCGAAAATCATGAAGTCGGTACTTGGTGGTGCGTACTTAGTGGATAGGGGCGCATACATCGTCCAACCGAAGTTAGGTCCGCCACCGGCATGGAAGAGTGTCGATAGGAGTAGGGTAAATGCAAAAGGCAAAATCCAAAAACTCCAGTTATTAAGTCTTGGTAGAGCCATATCAGGGGCACCAATCATCATTGGCACCTGCCAGTTTGCCATACCAACAAAGGCCGGCATAATCACTCCAAAGAGCATGACAAGACCATGCATGGTGGTCATTTGGTTAAAAAAATTAGGATCAACTAAGCGATGACCTGGTTGGAACAGTTCGACGCGAATCAGTAGCGCCATGGCACCTGCCAAAAAGAAACTGAGCATCGAAATCCAAAGGTATAGCGTACCAATGTCTTTATGGTTGGTGGTAAAAACCCAGCGTTTTACGAATCCCCAAAAGCCGCGTTTTTGTTCAGGGCCGTGGTGATCATCATGGCCTTCATGGATGTCATGTAGGGATTCAGGTGTTGTACTGTGACTCATTGTAAACCTCCAGCTTGTGCTTGTTTCACCCGTGTAGCAGGTTGCTCTAGTTCTTGACGAACTTTTGCAACATCAGCGGGCTGCACGTCTTCGTCTGTGTTATTACCCCAGGCATTACGTTCGTAGGTTGTAATGGCTGCAATTTCTTCATCAGTAAGTTGTGTCCGGTAAGGCTGCATGGCAGTGCCCGGCACGCCGTTTAAAATGAGGTCGACGTGTCTTGATATCGGATGTCCAACGGCAACAGAACTACTCTTGAGTGCCGGATAAAGCGGAGGAATTCCAGTACCGTCAGCTTGGTGGCATGCACTACACAACATGTCGTATTTCTTCTTACCTTCGGTCATGAGCTGCTTGCGTGTCATGACCGGATGTGTGGCTTGTCGTCCCTCAAGTGATTTGACTGAGGCGCTGATTTTGCCGTCAGATTGTGTTTTAACCCACTGAGCAAACTCTTCGTCACTAACCGCATGCACTTCAATTGGCATAAATGCGTGATTTACACCACAGAGCTCGGCGCATTGGCCGCGATAAATGCCTGGTTTTTCAACTCGTGCCCATGCTTCGTGCATAAAGCCTGGAATCGCATCTCGCTTGACCCCTAACTCCGGGACCCACCAGGCGTGGATAACGTCATTGGAGGTGACTAAGAAGCGAATTTTTTTGTTGACAGGCACAACTAATGGTTTATCCACTTCAAGCAAATACCAAGGGTTCTTCGCTTGTTTATTTTGAATTTGTGCGTAAGGGGTTGAGAGATTACTAAAGTAGCTGATGCCTTGGTCCATATACTGATATTGCCACTTCCATTGATAGCCAACGACCTTAATGGTGACATCAGCTTCAGAGCTATCTTCAAGGTTGATGAGAATACGCGTTGCTGGAATGGCAAGACCCACCAAAATCATGAAAGGAATGATAGACCAAATAATTTCAAGGCGCGTGTTGTCATGGAAAGAGGCAGGCTTATAACCTCTTGATTTTCGGTGATTAATTAAGGCATAAATCATGACGCCGAATACAACCACACCAATGGCAGCACATACCCACATGGCGGTCATGTGTAATGAGTAAATATCTTTACTGATGGGGGTGACCCCCTCATACATATTTAATTGCCATGGATCAGGTTCTGCCGCTGCATGAATAGACTCTGCTAATAGTGCTAAGAGGCCGCTCATAATCAACTGCTTAATGGCGTTTAATCGCTTTAACATCCTCATTCCTTAGTTTCTCTTAATGTTTGGTGTTCAATGGGCTTGGTTTTACCAGAGTGTATAGTTCCCCTGAGGGTTCGACTCGCTAAGCATATACTTAATCGCCTCGATCACCTCATGTGTAGAGCAATCTGTGCATGCCCCATTTTTGGGGTGATGGTCACTATTTATGGTGTGTTGAACGAGCACATCCAAATTCTTTGTGGCCAGTGGCTGCCATGCTTTTTTATCTCCTAGCTTCGGCGCGCCTGAATGCCCGCCGTTGTGGCAAACGCTACATTTTTTTTCATAAACTGTTTTGCCTTCTGTGGAGGTTGTTTCGAGTTTTTCAGCTTTAACATCAAGCCACTGTGAGCGTGATAGAGATTCATTTAAGATGTAGTCTACCGCCGAGATAATATCGTTTTCAGAACACGTGACACAAGCTCCTTTGGGCGGCATGCTGTTGTAGCCATTAATAGCATTTTTATAAAGTGTTTTCAGGCCACCATCTTTGAGGCGCATAGTCCAGTTTGAGCCGTTGCCAATACGGGGTGCGGTCATCTCACCATTCTGATGACAAATGGTGCATGCATGTAAATAAACCTGTCTGCCGCGAGCAAGATTTGGAGGGTCGTTTGATGGAGGAAGTCCAAGAGGTTCCTCACTTTCAACTGTTCTGAGGTAGGTGACAATAGCCATATGATCAGCATTGGTTAAGTAGCGTAAGCTATTGTGATTTACCTCTGCCATTGGGCCTGAAACTGGGCCTGCGTTGTTAATGAGCTGATTTTTGGCAAATACATCAGCGACTTCTTGGTCGGTTGCTGATTCAAGGCCATACTTAGTGATATTGGGTGCCCAATAGCCATCGATGAAGGTACCTGTTAAGTAATAATCATCCTTTGGAGCGCCTAATGGATTGAGCGGTGTATGACACATACTACAGTGTCCGAGGCTATCAACAATGTATTGTCCGCGATTCCATTCAGCACTTTGTTTCGGATTTGGTTTGTACTCTTCACGGGGATAGAAAAACAGCATATTCCAGCCATAAAGAGAAAAACGAGCCCCAGGTAAGTTAAATGGGAAAGGAAGCGGTGTATTTTTCTGGTCAACGGCTGGGATACTCATGAAGTATGCGTATAAGTCACGTGCATCTTCATCAGTTGTGTTTGCAAAGTAGATGTAAGGAAAAACAGGAAAATAAGGCTGCCCTTTAGTATTCTTACCTTCTTTAAGTGCTCGCATGAAGTCTGCTTCAGTCCATGAGCCGATACCGGTTTTGGTATCAGGCGTAATATTGGGGCTGTAGAAAGTTCCGAATGGTGTCGCGATAGGCAGGCCACCAGAAAAAGGCTTACCGCCTTTTTCAACGTTGGTATGACATGCCATACAGTCACCCATTTTGGCGAGGTATTCACCGCGCTTAACTTGCTCTGCACTGAAGCCTTTTGCAGGGTGTGTCGCGGGGTAATCTGCATAGTACCCATCGTTTATTTTAGTAGGCTCTGCTTGAGCTGGCAGCTGAAACATAAAGGCCAAAGACAAAGCCAAGAAGAATTTATTCTTGTAAAAAGAGCTCACGCTCCCTCCTGTTTTTCTAATTTTTTAAATTAAGGCTAGTATCCACAAAAATATCGTCATTCTCGATACGTGTTGGGTAAACATGTAACGTTTTAGGGCAAGATGCTTTTGCCAGTAGGGGGCCAACCACAGGTGGCCAAGGTGACCAAGATATGACGTCTCCAGTATCGAGAGCGAATGTGCTTTTATGGAAAGGACACACAAGCTCACATTGCTCCGTAATTTTTGCTTTTTTCAAAGGAAGTTTTAAGTGCGGACATTGTGCTTGCACCGCATGTACTTTATCTTCGTGCCAAATCAATAAAAGCTTTTGTTCATTGAGCGTTAAGGTGATGCGCCCTGCATCAGTGAGTGTTTTTAAAGCAACTGCTTTTTCCCATGCCATTGCATGTATCCTTATCGGGCCTGTAAAAAGAATAGACGCGATCATAACAGTGCTAGACAATTTCTGCTAGAGCCTTTTTAGGCTTTGCTTGCGTCTCAGGGTAACTTCATCTATGTTAGAAGAATTAATGGCTCGGGGATGACAAGTAATGTTTGCACGTTGCATGATTTTGATGTGTTTTATTTGCTGTGCTACGGGCTGTTCAACCTTGCAAAAATATTCTTCTGTGCACTTCAAAGAACCTGAAGAGTTGCTCGAACCTAAAATGTTACATCCCACAGAAGAGGTGCGTCCTGCTCCCGCTTTCACCCAAGTGTACATTTTGGGCCCATTTAATGTGCGTTTACATACCGATAAAAGTAAAAAGCCAAGCCTTAAAATTGCAGGGGATGCAACTGACTTGGCACATGTTCAGTCTTATGTGAAACAAGGCGTGCTGTATATTTCTGTCGGGGGTAAAAAAGCACATATCGGAAAACGTCGACTTTCAATGGGGCATGCAACACTCGATATCAATGTACCTCACTTACATGGTTTTACCTACAAAGGAGATGGGGTAATCACGGCACATAAAATTCACACTGGGCCACTGAATATTTGGTTAATGAACTCTAAGAAATCGACATTTAGTGGTCGTATGGATTTGAGACATCTAACAGTAGCAGGTACCGGGTTTACAAAAATTACAGGTATTCATAGTAGAGACTTGCGCATTAAGTTGATTGGTGAGCCACGGGTCGTTTTAAAAGGGAAGGCAAACCTAAGACGCGTTGATATGGAGGGTGGTGCCTCACTCAAGTTGAACTGGGTGAGAAGTTCAGATTTGATCGTACGACTGAGAGGCTCTTCTTGCCTTACGCTTGCAGGTACTGTAAATCGACTAGATAGTGTTACCTCCGATAAATCACATTTAGATGCCCGTTACTTGCGTGTCAAAGAGGCTTTTGTCAAAACCAATGATGAGGCTATTTCTGATGTTACAGTGACTGAAAGGCAACACGGGCTTGCTCGTGATAGAAGTGATATTTACTATTACAACTTGCCAGATTATCGTATGGACTTTATGGCGCGTAACGGCTCCGTTTTAGACATGCGACCGGATGAGCTTAAAATTGTTCAGCCGGACACGATTTATAATCACTAAACACTTGTTGTAGGAATTGAGGTGTTCTTTCATCCAGCCAGTACTTAGGTCTTCCTGGGATATGGCCACTAATAAATCCAACATGCCCACCTTTTTTGCTTAACTCAAACTGAATGTAAGGCGAGAGTTCATGAGGTTCTGGAATTGCCTGAGGTGGCATAAAGGGGTCATCCTTGGCATGTAGAATAAGAGTTGGTGTTTTGATGTGCGGTAAAAATTGTCGGGAGCTTGATTGTTGATAGTAGCTTTTGGCGCTTTTGAACCCATTAAGTGGTGCTGTAATGTGCTCGTCAAATTCCCAAAATGACTGGAGTGAATCGAGATTTTTGACATGAGGCGAGACCGTTTCTGGGTATGCGGCAAGCTTTTGCTTGAATGTGCGATGAAGCTTCTTAATGAGATACTTTTGATAGAGGCGGGCAGCACCTTGATTCATGTAATCTGCCAACATGCCAAGCTCAAAGGGTGTTGAGATAGCGATGCCTGCTTGAATGAGAGATTGCTCCTTTTGTTCTCCAAGCCACTTTAAAAGTACATTACCACCCAAAGAGAACCCGACTACGGCTTTTTGTGTGTGTGGCTCATGCTGCGACAAAGTATTGAGAACAAAGTGTAAGTCTCGGGTTTCGCCTGAGTGGTAGGCACGGGGCAAGCGATTGGGCTCTTCGCTCGCACCTCGAAAGTGCATGAAGACAGCGCGCCAACCATTTTGGTTGTATGCTTTGAGTTGTCCTGCAACATAGGAAGAAGTCAGATCTCCTCCTAAGCCATGTAACAAAATAACCAATGGAGCATTGGCATCCAGGTTAGTATCTGCCCAAGCAAGATCGATAAAGTCACCATCAGGAAGCTCGAGGCGCTCGAACTTAGTAATAGGAGCTTTTTGACGTTTTGCAACTGCCCGAAATATCGTTTGTGCGTGTGCGTTAGAAAGCCACCAAGCAGGTTTAAAAGAACTACTCATTTTTATTAATACAGCTGATAATGATTTGGGTATCGCCATCGAGTGGGATAGCGTGTGCCGAGTTTTGTAGCCAGTTTACCTTACAATGTGTACTAGCTTCAAATTGTTTAGCTACATATGCCGAATCAACCACATCGTCATGTGAGCCTAAAAACAAATCAGTTGGGCATGGAGGCAGTGTAAAGTTTGCCTCTTCAATACAGTTAAATAACTCAACCAAAGTTCGAAGTGGTAGTTTTTTATAGGCTAGTTCTTCATGCTCATGGGTGAATAAGTTACCTGCTTGATTTTTAATATACCTCATTCCAAAAGTGTGTAATATACGCGCTGCATGCTTAGCAAGTGTGGTGTTAAAGCGAAGTTTCAGGGCAGGTGCTAGCAAGTAGAGGTGTTGTACTGGGAATTTTTGTGCTAAGTGGCAGGCGAGTACGCCACCAAGTGAAAGCCCCATCACCTCAACTTGTTTATACTGCTGAGCCAGCGATTCGTAGGCCGAGGTTGCCGTTTCTAGCCATTCATCACGCGTGGCGCTGGCAAAGGCTGCAAGACTTTCAGCATGTCCTGGAAGTACTGGGCAAACGATGGCATTGTAGTTTTTGAGTTTTGGCCAAATGGCGCGATAAACGGCCGGTGATGATGAAAAACCGTGCAGTAAAAGCAGAGCTCGCTCGTTACCCTCATGGCGCTTGTCGACAGGTGCTAAAAGTTTAATATCTGCCTGTTCTGGCAAACGCATGATCTGTCCGCGCCACATGTACCGAAAATCATCTAAGTTAATCACACTACGCTCCCTCTAAATCGTTGACAGTTAGGTTTAAGCTATGCGATATTCTCCTTGCGAGGTTGGACTTGCTATGTGTCATTCCACTGGGTCAATTGGCGACACACTGATTGGCCCTTTCTTTTTAGTGTAGCGAAAAAATCAGTCGAGTGTTAAGCATTCTTTTTTGTGCTGCTTGTGTTTGCAAGGCTGCTGTTTTCTTCTTGCTTAGTAAGGGCTGCGTATGTGGCGAGGCTAGGCGTACAGGCGAAGAACAGCCACGAGGGGCCATTTGATTGCTTTGTATTTTCTGACGTGAGATATTCTCCTAGATTAAAAAACAGATCTGCGTAGGAAGCGTAGGTGACGTTTTTTTTGGGCGTGTCATCTCGGTTATTACCGTTGTCGGAAGGTATCATGGGCTTTTTTTAAGTGTTTTGGGAGGCTAAAACGAGCAGGTTGGCCAACCTACTCGTTTACAACAGAAATGAAGCTTACTCTTCGGTAATAATTACATTTTCTGCCTGTAGTCCTTTCGGACCTTCTGTTACAGCGAACTCAACACGTTGGTTTTCATACAGTGTTTTTCGGTTTGCTTCACTGACAATTGATCTGAAGTGAACAAAAACGTCATCCTGACCGCTATCACGGCTAATAAAGCCATACCCTTTTTCATCATTAAACCACTTTACGTGGCCAGTTTCTTTTGCTGACATGTTTCCTTTCCAAATATTAAATGTGAACCATACTTGTGCGATGCAACAAGCGAGGAAAGTATAACGGGGTTTTTAAGGAATGGCGAGGCGTTCTTGTGTAAAGCTCTTGAAAATAAAAAGTTATTTTTTCAGGAGTTGGTTGATATGTTTTCGTATCTGTTTGATGTTAGCCATAGGTGTGAATTGTTTTAACACTTCACCCTCTGGTGAGACTAAAATCTTACTAAAGTTCCAGGGGATAAAAATCCAAGGTTTTTTCTGAATATGTTTTTCTAAATAAGTGTATAAAGGAGCTTGATTGGCGCCTTTGACTGCTATTTTTTCAAAGAGTGGGAAAGTGACACGAAAACAGCTTTCTGCAAACTTTTGGATGGCCTTGCTATCGCCTGGTTCTTGTCGTAAAAATTGATTGCATGGAAAGCCAAGCACTTGAACACCACGGTCTTTATAGTCGCGGTAGAGTGTTTCAAGGGCCTTATATTGCGGTGTGAAGCCACAACGGCTCGCAACGTTCACGATAAGCAGCACTTGGCCCTGATAGGGCTCAAGTGTGGTTTCTGTGCCGTCTGGTTTTCTGACAGGAATATGGTAGAGGTCTTTCATGCGTTGATACCATGATGTCTTAAAAAGGCGTCGGTGGTTGGTGCACGTCCCCGAAACGCTTTAAAAAACTCAGAGGCTTTTTGTGAGCTGCCAACTTCAAGGACTCGGGTGAGAAAGTCGCGCCCTGTTTCAGGATTGAGGATACCCTCTTCCTCAAAGCGTGAAAAGACATCACTTGAAAGCACTTCTGCCCACAAGTAGCTGTAGTAACCGGCGGCATAGCCGCCTGCAAACAGATGAGAAAAGCTTTGGGCAAAGCGATTGTATGGAGCAACTGGTAGCACTTGAGTAGTTTCTCGGACCAGTTTGATGGTGTCATCTAGCCAAGCTGCGTTATCTCCTGGGTAGGCGTCGTGCAGTAGGAAATCAAACCAAGCAAATTCAAGTTGTCGAATTAAGTGCAACCCTGCTTGAAACTGCTTGGACGCGAGTAAGGCATCAAATAAGGCTTTGGGTAAAGGCTCTTTGGTCTCAACATGCTGGGATAAGTTTTTGAGGACATCTTTATCCCAACAGAAATTTTCAAAAAACTGGCTGGGCAGTTCAACTGCATCCCATTCTACCCCTTGAATGCCAGAGGCGCTTAGGTAATCGACTTGGGTGAGTACATGATGGAGGCAATGTCCAAGCTCATGAAACAGGGTGATGACCTCATCATGAGATAAGGTCGGTACATCAAAAGCAGCAGACTTAGCGAAGTTGCAGGTTAAAAAGGCAATCGGCGGCTGGATGCTACCATCATTTAATTTGCGACGGCCCTGGGCATCGTCCATCCAAGCGCCTCCTCGCTTGTTGGGGCGCGCAAATAAATCCATGTATAAATACCCCCGAAGTGCTTGCTTGCTGTCATGTATTGCATAACACGTCACGTCAGGGTGCCAGGTGTCGACAGACTGCGTGATATCTTCTAATTGCATGCCATACAAGGTTTGGATGAGATTAAAAATGCCATTCATGACATGCGGTAGTGGGAAGTAGGGGCGAAGTGCTTCATCGTTTAATGAGTACTCAGCTTCTTTTTTCTTTTGTGAGACATAGGCAACATCCCAAGGCTTGAGTTCAGAGATTTCGCAGTGCTTTTCCGCAAACGCTTCGAGGGCTGCGACTTCTTGTTTTGCTTGGGGGAGCACTTGTTTGACCAGAGTCTCAATAAACTCGAAGACTTCATGAGCAGTGTCAGCCATTTTAGGTGCTATGGAGAGTTTTGCGTAAGAGCCAAATTCGAGTAATTTCGCTTTTTCATCCCGCAAGGCTAAGATTTCTTGGATGATGTTGGTATTATCAAACTTGCCTGCGTGAGGGCCTTGGTCAGAGGCACGCGTGACGTAAGCTTCGTAGAGCGTCTCACGCAGCTTTCTGTCATTGGCATAGGTAGCAACTGCTAAATAGCAAGGAATTTCAAGGTTTAAAATAAACCCTTCTTGCCCTGCATTTTCAGCGCGCTCACGCGCACTTAAAATGGCATGCTGAGGTAGACCGCTTAACTGTTTTTCGTCGTCAATGGGGAGCGTGAATGCATCAACAGCATCTAAAATATGGGTTTCAAATTGATTGGATAGCTCGGCGAGGCGCGTATTAATTTCCTCAAAGCGTTTTTGTTGTTTTGGAGGCAGTGCGACCCCTGCGAGCTTAAAGTTACGCAGTGTGTCCGTCATGATTTTTTGTTGCGTTGCATTGAGTGTGCTGGTGTCAATGGATGCGAGTGCTTCATAAAGCGCCTGATTATGCGAAATGGCAGCCTCATAAGCCGATAGCATGGGGAGACATGCTTTATAAGCTTCGCGTAGCTCGGGTGAGTTGATGACTGAGTGCAAGTGTGAAAGAGGGGCCCATTGTTTTGAGAGTTCATCCTCCAAGTCATCCAGCGGCTGCATGAGGTTTTCCCAAGTGAAGTGATTATTTGCTTTGAGCAAAGCATCAATGGCTTTTTTATTGGACTCGAGTAAGGCTTCAAAGTGTTTCAGGAAGGTCTTTGCATTAAAGTTTGAGAAGCTTGGTAGTTGATTTTTCATGGGTGAGCTTAAGAAAATAGAACGTGTGCTGAGTATACATAAGTTGGTGCTTTTTTACATTTATCGGTATCATGCGCATAGAATTTTTTGTGATGAGTAACCATGCGCTCAATTAAGGCCAAGCTTTTTTTACAATATACCTTGCCTAAGAAGGCACTGACTGTGTTTGCAGGATTGCTTGCAAATGTGCGATGGCCTTGGTTTAAGAATTACTTAATTCGCGATTTTATTAAAAAATATGATGTAGACATGCAGGAAGCGGTGCATGAGCTGCCAGAGGCATACCAGAGTTTTAATGACTTTTTCACCAGGCATTTAAAGCCTGGCCTTCGGCCAATTGCGAATGCTGATGTTATTTCACCGGTTGATGGTGCCGTGAGTGAGTTTGGGCCTATCGAAGAAGGGCAGCTTTTGCAAGCGAAGGGGAAATTCTATTCAGTTGAAGAGTTTTTGACGGAAGGCTGTGAGCCTCATATTTTTGAGCAAGGGTCGTTCATTACACTTTACTTATCCCCTAAAGATTATCATCGCGTGCATATGCCGCTGGCGGGTATGCTTACTCATATGACCCATGTGCCAGGTCAGCTTTTTTCCGTGCAACCTGCAACAACTGCACGCATTTCTAAACTTTTTGCACGCAATGAACGTTTGGTCCTTCGCTTTGAGACGGAGTTTGGTCCAGTGGCTGCTGTTTTTGTGGGTGCAACTGTGGTGGGGGCGATTGGCACTTGTTGGCAGGGAGATTTGCCGCGACCTAAGGTCATTACCTCTTATGATGAGGAAGTCGCGAACTGGGCTGTTGAGAAGAAAACGCTCAGTAAAGCTGATGAGCTTGGATATTTTAAACTGGGTTCAACGGTCGTATTATTGTTTGCAAAAAAAGTGAACTGGACGCCAGCACTTCGAGCTGGCATGAGCATTCGTCTGGGTGAGGCCCTTGGCGATATGCTGTTAAACAACGTGAAAGAGAAACAAGGATAAGTCATGCGAATTGTCGGCATTAAAGGTCGTGAAATTTTAGATTCTCGCGGGAACCCAACCGTTGAAGCAGATGTCATACTTGATAATGGTGTTTTAGGGCGTGCGAGTGTGCCGTCAGGTGCTTCTACCGGTCAGCTGGAAGCGTGTGAGCTTCGTGATGGTGATAAAAATCGTTTTTTAGGCAAAGGCGTTTTGAAAGCGGTTGAGCACGTGAACCAAGATATTCAGCATGCATTGCAGCAAATGTCGGTTGAAGATCAAGTGGCCCTTGATGCAAGGCTTTGTGAGTTAGATGGTACGGAAAATAAGTCACGTCTTGGCGCGAACGCCATACTTGCGGTTTCGCTTGCTGCGGCTCGTGCCCAGGCTAACGCCTTGAAGCAACCTTTATTTGAAGCGCTGAACCGTGCTGAAACCATGACGATGCCGGTCCCCATGATGAATGTGTTAAATGGTGGGGCGCATGCAGATAATAATGTAGATATTCAAGAGTTTATGATTATGCCCGTAGGCGCCAAAGATTTTCCAATGGCGATGCAAATGGGCGCTGAAATTTTTCAAGTCTTGAAGTTTGTTTTAAGAGAAAAGGGGCTCAGTACAGCGGTTGGCGACGAAGGTGGATTTGCCCCCAACCTAGGCTCCAACCGAGAGGCCCTCGATTTGCTTTCTGAAGCAGTTGATAGGGCAGGCTATAAATTACAGAAAGATATTGTTTTTGCTTTAGATGTAGCGGCATCAGAGTTGTATTCTGACGGAGCGTACCATCTTGCTTCAGAAGATTTAAAGCTTACGAATCAAGAGTTAGTGGCTTACTACGCAACGCTTTTAGAAAACTATCCGATTGTGAGTATTGAAGACGGCTTGGATGAAGGGGACTGGGATGGCTGGAAGCATATGACAAAAGCCCTGGGTGCAAAAACGCAGCTTGTAGGCGATGATTTGTTTGTGACCAACTCAAGAATACTCGCGCGAGGGATTGAAGAGTCTGTTGCTAATGCGGTTTTGATTAAGCTCAACCAAATTGGCACGCTCACTGAAACGCGAGAAACAATACGTCTTGCTACAGCGCATGGTTATCGTTCAGTTTTGTCACACCGCTCGGGTGAGACAGAAGATGCTTTTATTGCCGATTTGGCGGTTGCAACAGGGGCGGGACAAATTAAAACAGGCTCTATATGTCGAACTGATAGGGTTGCGAAATACAATCAGTTGCTGCGTATTTATGAGACCCAAGCTCTGCCGTATGCAACGCCATTCAAGTAAGCAAGGGGTGGTCATGATGAGTCAATTTAGATGGGGACAAATTCTGATTTGGGTCGTAACAGGCTTGGTGCTTGGTACTTCTTTGTATTTGCAGTACACAGAAGCACTTTTACCCTGCCCGCTTTGTTTAATGCAGCGTGGCATGACAATGTTGATTTTTTTGGTCACGTTTTTGGGAATATTTGCAACTCAGGTACGTCGACGACGAATGATTGTTGGGGTTGTATTTTTTATGGCGCTTGCTGGTGCCTTTTTTGCGCTTAGGCAGCTTTGGCTGCAATCGCTTCCTCCCAATGATACGGGGATGTGTTTGCCCGGGATTGAAATGCTGATTCATAAGCTGCCTTGGCATGAAGTTTTGCATGCCTTTGTTTGGGGTGGTGGAACTGGTTGTGGTGAGGTCAGTTGGCAAGTTTTAGGTTTGTCTATGGCGGCATGGTCTTTAATGTATTTTAGCTTAATAGGGATATCTGAGCTCTTTTTAGGCGTGAGATATCTTCGAGATGAACAGCTTTAAAACAGAAATACTTGCAAAGCATAAGCATACAAATGCGCGAGTTGCTCGAGTTACAACTCCGCATGGTGAATTTATAACCCCTGTTTTTATGCCGGTTGGTACGCGTGCGGGTGTCAATAATATGACGCCCAATGAATTGATTGATGCAAAGAGTCAAATCATTTTAGGGGGCAATACGTATCACATGCTGTGTGCACCCGGCATGGAAGTAATTGAGGCAGCAGGTGGTATGCACGCATTCATGGGCTGGGATGGCCCAATGCTGACTGATAGTGGTGGCTTCCAAGTCTTTAGTTTGTCTAAAAATGAAGAGCTCTGCCGTATTGACGATGAAGGCGCACACTTTGTATTACCCGGCACTGATAAAACTATTCATATGACACCTGAGATGTCGCTTGAAACCCAAAAAATTATTGGTGCTGACATCATTATGGCATTTGATCAATGTACGCCAGATAGTTTAAGTGAGGACGATGCGGCCTTTATTATGCAGCGCACGCATCGTTGGTTGAAGCAGTCCGTTGCTTATCACGAAGCCCATCCCAACTCCCGCTATGGCAAGAAGCAAGCATTGTTTGGCATTGTTCAAGGCGGTATTTACCCGAATCTTCGCCGAGAAAGTGCGGCATTTGTGGCAAGTATGTCAGTTGATGGTGTGGCGCTTGGCGGAGAGACGGTTGGCTTTGATATGGCAAAAACAGTTGAAGTGATTCGCTGGGTGCATGAGTTTTTGCCTGAAGAGAAGCCACGTTATAGCATGGGTGTTGGCATGTCACCGCAAGATTTGCTGGATGTGGTGGCAGAAGGCGTGGATATGTTTGATTGTGTGGCACCGACTAGAAATGCGCGTCATGGCGCACTTTTTTGTGGTGAGCTGGTGCCGAAGGATGGCTGGCTTGCGTTTGAAAGCGCATATAAAGGGGCACGTATACAAATCAAAAAAGCAGAGTTTGCTGCGGATTTAGAACCTATCATGCCAGGCTGTGCTTGTTATACGTGCACGCACCACTCCAGGGCTTTCCTACATGATTTATTTAAACAAAAAGCGCCGGCTTTTACAGCGCTTGCCAGTATCCATAATATTTTTGTACTGCATGAAGTCTGCACTAAAATGCGCGAACTTATTTTATCGGAAAAAGAAGTATGAGAGTGATTCAGACCGTTGATGACGCATGCTCACTGCTTCAGACAGGGCAAGTGATTGCATATCCAACCGAGGCGGTTTACGGTCTTGGGTGTGACATGTTTCATGCGAGAGCCGTTGCTCATCTGTTAGCACTTAAACAAAGGCCTGAAGCAAAGGGGATGATTGTTTTGGTGGCGAGTTGGGAGCAAGTATGGCCGTTGGTAGAGGTTTCTACAATTCCCAAAGCACAGCTTGAGGCGGCAGAAAAAACTTGGCCGGGTTTTGTCACTTGGGTCTTTCCAAAGTCAAAGAGGGTGCCTAGCTTTATTGCGGGTGCGCATGAGGGAATTGCAATTCGAATGAGCGCTCACCCTGTGGCACACGCCCTATGTCAAAAGGGGCCAATTGTTTCGACGAGTGCGAATGTGGCGGGGATGCCGCCTGCGCGTGATATTGCCACTTTAAACCAGTTTTTCCCAGAAGGTGTTGCCGGTGTTGTTGCGGGTGATTTGGGAGGAAATTTTGCAGTGAGCGAAATTTATAATATATTAGACGGTTCGGCGCTCAGAAAATGATAGAAACCTGGTGGTTTTGTTCAAAATTATACCAATTTTAATTGGTTTGTGTTATGATGAGTGCCTTCTTGTGGTAACGCTTTAGGATTTAAAGGAACACGATGAAGCAGAAAAAACACGCATTAACCATATTCAGCCTGACCATGATTACTGTGGGTTCGGTGGATAGTATTCGAAACTTGCCAGCAACGGCATTATTTGGCAGCCAGCTTATTGCTTTTTTTGTGATGGCAGCCTTTTGCTTTTTGGTCCCTGCGGCACTCGTTTCAGCCGAACTTGCCTCTGGTTGGCCAAGGCAAGGTGGGGTTTATGTGTGGGTGAAGGAAGCATTTGGTCAGAAAGCGGGTTTTTTGGCGATTTGGTTACAATGGATTGAAAATGTCATTTGGTATCCAACGATTCTATCGTTTGTGGCGGGAACCGTCGGTTATTTAATTAATCCTGAGCTTACCTCCAATCCGTATTTTTTATGGAGTGTTGTCGTTGCCTCGTTTTGGGGAGTGACCCTGATTAATCTTCGAGGGATGCACTCGTCTGCATTATTTAGCAATATTTGTGCTTTGTCGGGCCTGATTTTGCCGATGGGACTTATTATTGGTTTAGGCGCTTTATGGATTTCTGGTGGTAATCCAGTTCAGATTCAATTTGATTTACCGAGTATTTTGCCGCATTGGCACGATCATGATATGTGGGTTTCATTGACAGCAATTATGTTGTCTTTCTGTGGCATTGAAATTGCAACAGTGCATGCAAACGATGTTGCAAATCCACAACGCGCGTTCCCTAAAGCCTTAGTTTATTCAGTGGGAATTATTTTAAGTACTTTGGTGCTTGGTTCTCTTGCTATTGCTGTGGTTTTACCACAAGCAGATATTAATTTGGTGGCGGGTATTATGCAGGCATTTGACGCGTTTTTTGCAAAATACCACTTGCTTTGGTTGATGCCTGTGATTGCGCTTATGCTCGTCATGGGTGGCTTAGGGGGGGTGAGCAATTGGATTATTGCACCAACCAAAGGCTTGTTGGTTGCGGCGCAAGATGGCAACCTACCAAGCTTTTTTCAGCGTGAGAATAAAACAGGTGCACCGATTGTGCTCTTGATTGGTCAGGCGGTATTGGTCACCCTGTTATCGACGCTATTTTTATTTATGCCGAGTGTGAATGGCTCATACTGGCTGTTAACAGCGCTCGCAGCGCAGCTTTACATGCTGATGTATTTGCTGATGTTTTTGGCTGCAATTATGCTCAGAATCAAAGCGCCAGAGCAAGAACGAGCTTTCCGTATTCCGGGGGGGATGCGAGGGCTTTTATTTGTATCTGGCTTAGGCTTGATTGGTGTGCTAACAACACTTGGTGTGAGCTTTATGCCACCTGATGGTATTGAGGTGGGGAGTATCGCGCGCTATGAAGCCACGCTGATTATTGGGCTTGTGGTAATGACCATTCCACCTTTGGTTTGGTCGTGGATTAAGGCGCGTGCAGCACAAAAGCTATCGGTTGTAGCCGGGTAAATCGTCTAAATCTACTGCAATGCTCGTAGGTGCTTGGCGTTGCGGCCTTTTCCCAAATAAGCCATCGGGGGAGGCAGAGCTTCCTCCCTTCCATGGTTTTTGGTAGTTAAACCCTTCAAGGAAGCAAACTTCCTCAAAGTATTCATCTTCTCGTACGGCTTCCTCTAAGTTCGTTGGCGTGTTTACGGCGACCAGTGACTTGACAAAGGCAGGGGGTAGAACGCTTAAAACTTCTGATATTTCTTTTTGTGAGATCAAAAAGGTATCGGGTGGGTTGTTTTGCATGAGTTGTAATTCATGGGCACACTCAACCTGATTTTCTCTTAGAATGGCCAGTACAAGAAACAGGTGATGCACATTATCTGTGTAGTTGCTGAGTGCTGTGACTTTATTGTTAGGGCTAAAAAATAGATCCCCAGTTGCCAAAGCATTGTGTGGATTGAAATTGGTTCTTAAAAAAAGCTCACCTGAGGCAGGCAGGGCATAGCGTAGGCCGCCAGTATTTGGTTCAAGATGGCTTTGGATGTTTTTAAGCTGATGAAGGAGTAAAGCGGTTTCAGGTTTTGTGCTGGTTAAAACCGTTAACTGAATCTTTCTTAAAGCATCTTTAGCTTCTTCTAATTCTGCAACAGTAAAGCGGCGCATAAACCACGGCTCCTATTCAGAGGTTTGCCCATCTTAACAAAAAAATATGCTACTGGGAAGCTATTTTTTCAGGATGAGCTGTTCTAAACCAGATCTTAGTGCTTTTTAAATTACATGGCCACGGTATATATTATTCGTTGGAGTAGTATCTTCCCCATGCAATAGGCTAAGAAAATGAGGGAAATCGCTTAAGCGGAATTCGGATGCCGTGGGAGCGAATAGTTGTCTGCTGGGTAGGCTACTAGGCGTGATTCTTGTAAGTGGGAGCCAGGTCCTGCTGCTTGGAGCTGCAATTGCTCGTGTGGTTTCTTGATAGTTTTTATCGATGAGCCCAGTCCCTTGAATATCTTGGTAGGGTGTGACTGCTTCACCCTCATAATGATTCAGTCGGAGCGTTACGTTGCTCGGCAACATTTCTGGATATTGCGTGAAGTAGGCCTGTAGTTTTTCAAGTACGTCTTCCTCGATATCCCACACGCCACAGCCATGATCGTCATAAAACTCAAACAAGATAGATTCATTCGGGTGCTGGTTGGCGAGTTTGTGAATTTGGGCATATAAGAGTGATAGTTTTGAGCTATCTTCGACACAGGGATTTTGCCGTTCTAAAGGGGCATTGATTGCATGGTCAAAAGAAGTCCCAGGCTTAACACTAGCATAAATGTCTGCGGTCAGAAATTTATCTAGGGTTGCTTCAAGATAGTTTGCAACTTTCTGTATTGCGAGAAAGAAAAGTTCAGTTTGACCGTCGTCGGCATTCATTCTGTCGATATGGGCTGACTGACGTAGCGAACCAACGAGCACTATTGTTTCTTTGAAATTTGAATTTTGTGTTTTTAATGTATTTAACAGTGTTTGATTTTTGGTGAGAACCTGCTGACAGTTACCGCTTCTAATTTCATCCCAGCTTGGTTCATAACCCATATGAAATAAACAGTTATCTGCATCAAAGGAAAGTGCGCGTATGGTATACGACATAAAGTAAAGCCCAATTAAAAACAAGCAGACTATTTTATCATCTTAGAGGGTAATTATCAATCAGTCTGACATCTTCAATAAACACGGCGGCAAAACGTCGTCCCTCGTGCTCTTTGATGTAGTCGATGGCAATGCCTAGCTGTTCAAGTGCTGCAATAGCTTCCTCGCATGAAGCTGCATTGTGGAAGATTTCCGCGAACTTGACAGCTTTTTTGCGTCCGTCTTCGCTTAAGCGGTTGTTGCGTGAGCTTAAGGCAAAATTGCTTGATTCTCGAACCGTTTTGCAGGCACGAACCTCAATATCCATGAAAAAAGCGTCGACCATACCCTCTACGAGTAAGAGCTGTTGATAATCTTTTTCGCCATAATAAACACGCGTGGGTTGGATTAAATTAAATAGCTTCATGAGCACGGTGAGTACACCTGTGAAATGGCCTGGTCGATGCGCACCTTCGAGAAGTAGGCTTTCTTTGTTTTCGCTGACTTGATAACGATAATCATCTGCGTAAATATCTGCCTGATTAGGAATAAGGCAGTAATCGACGCCTGCTTGTTCGAGTTTTTGAATGTCGGCATCAAGTGTTTTTGGGTAATTCTCAAAATCAGAGGGTCGATTAAATTGTGTGGGATTCACAAATAAAGTGACAGCGGTTTTTGCGTTTTCATTCATGCATTGTTCAATGAGTGCCATGTGCCCTTCATGCAGGTTTCCCATGGTTGTGACAAGGCCAAGGGGCATGTCTTCTGGGAGCTCGGCGCGTTTTGCGCGCCAAGCGGTAATATTTTCGAAGATTTCCATAATTATTAGGCCTCAGCTTGTTTTAGACTTGACGAGCTTCAAGGGCTCACTGCAATAGCTATGCTCGGGTGTTGGAAAGGTTTTATTAGATACTTCAGCAGCGTATGCATTAATTGCTTCTGTGAGTAGTGCTTTGCCTTGAATAAATTGTTTGACAAACTTTGGATTGCACTCGGTTTGAAGCGCTAATAAGTCATGCCAGACTAGAATTTGACCATCCGTTTCTACACCGGCACCAATTCCAACCGTTGGGATACTTAAGGTGTTTGTAATTGCTTGTGCCAGTGCTTCTGGCATGCACTCAAGTACGATAGCAAAACATCCAGCGGCTTCGAGTGCCTTGGCTTCTTGTATCAGTTTTTTTGCAGCTTCGTTGTCGCGACCTTGTACTTTATAGCCACCGAGTTGGTGTACAGCCTGTGGCGTTAAGCCAATATGCCCCATCACAGGAACGCCAGCCTTGACAATTGAGTCGATGGTTTTGCAGGCATCTTCATCAGCGCCTTCTAGTTTGATGGCATGCGCTCCCGCTTGCATTAGGCGTTTGACGTTGGTAAATGTATCTTCGGTTGAGACGCGGTATGCTAAAAAAGGTAAATCAGCAACGATAAATTGTTTGTCAATCCCGCGAGCTACGGCTTCAGTATGCATGGTCATCATGTCCATCGTTGCCATCACCGTGGTTGGGTGCCCGTGAACAGTCATTGCCACAGAGTCACCGACCAAAACAGCATCGATGTTTGAGTCTTTTACCATAGAGGCTGAGGGATAGTCGTAACAGGTAATAAAACTTATTTTTTCACGCGCGAGTTTCTTACGTTTAAAATCAAGAACGTTCATAGGTTTTCCTTTTATCAGTCACCGCTCAAGGTTTGAGTCGATGCATATCGGCATCATAATGCTTTGTTTGGAAAATGCAAATGGTTTCAAGCAGCATGACAGGTTTGCTTTTTTCGGCTAATATGGAGTTATATACCTGATTAGCCGGAAAAAGTATGTCTCATGCTAAGTGAACACTCAGCCAAATAATTCAACAGGTATCATCAGCTTTTCCCGTACTGCTGTTAACCGGGCCAAGGCAAGTTGGTAAAACGACACTACTTGGCGATTGTGCCAAGACTAAGCGGCCAGTGGTGACTTTGGACGATCTTGAGCAGCGTGCACTTGCGGAGCAAGATCCAGCTTTGTTCCTGCAAACGCATAAGCCCCCTTTACTGATTGATGAAGTGCAATATGCGCCTCAGTTGTTTAGTGACTCACCTTACGCACTGAACCCTTGCCCCACAGCTAAAATTCATTAAACTTTTCCTCTCAATTTAGGGAGGGCCGTAGCATGGATATGCTAGATATTTATACTGATTACCTGATTTGCCAAAATAAGCATGCAACTGCA
>JASBUZ010000057.1 GCA_030147635.1 Gammaproteobacteria bacterium | reverse complement strand
AGATTAGATGAAGCTCAATTTATCCCTTGGCTTAAAAATTGCCTAGATCAGCTTGCTGCCAATCCTAAGACTGATCCTTATGATTTATTACCCAAGCCTCGAGAGCCCGATATACCCACCATTCACTGAGGCATTACAAGCAAGAGTATTACGCCGCATGGCCTAAGGATCAGCCTGAGCGAGCGCCGCTTCGGCAGCGGCTTGCAGCTCTTGAGGATGCATTAAAAGAGAGCGTACGCGAGCAGCTGGTTGCAGATGTGCCTATTGGCTCTTTCTTATCAGGTGGACTGGACTCGAGTCTGATTGTTGCTATGGCAAAAGAGGTTGGTGCATCTCAACTAGCTTGTTTTACCATGAAATCAGAGACTGCCGAAGGTTTTGTAGAGGATTTACCTTATGCAAAGGCGGTGGCAGAGCATTTGGACATGGACTTAACCGTTGTGGAGGCAAAGCCAGAGCTATTTAAACTGTTGACTTGGATGATATATCATTTAGATGAGCCACAGGCTGATTTAGCACCACTCAATGTTTCTTTAATTTGTAAAGAAGCGCGTAAACAAGGGATTAAGGTTCTTTTTTCCGGGGTTGGAGGAGATGACATATTTACTGGATATCGTAGGCACTATGCGATGAGATTCGAGGCGTATTGGGCTTGGCTTCCCGCTCGGATGCGACAGCTTATTCAAAGTGTGACAGCAAGGCTGCTTAAGAAAAGACCAAGTTTACGGCGTTTGGCAAAAATGTTTGCTTATGCAGGCAGTACCAAAGAAGAGCGGTTATTGTCTTATTTTTACTGGATTAACCCGGAGATTGTGAAAGAGCTGTTTACCGATGATGTTAAAAAACAACTTAGTCCTGAGCCGATGTCTCATATTTTAGAAGGGCTTCGGCACTATCCTAAAAAAAATGCATTGGAGAAAATGCTGTACCTAGAGCGGCGTTATTTTCTGGCTGACCACAATCTTAACTACACTGACAAAATGAGCATGGCGCATGGTGTGGAAGTGCGTGTGCCCTTTTTAGATAAGCGGGTGAGTGAATGTGCCTCAAAAATCCCTATGAGGTTGAAGCAACGTCGACGTCAAGGGAAGTGGGTTTTGAAAAAAATAGCTGAGCGATATTTACCAAAGTGTGTTATTTATCGCCCAAAATCAGGATTTGGAGTGCCACTTAGAAAATGGTTGAAACAGGATTTAAAAGCTTTAGTCGATGAGTTATTGGGCGAAGAAAGTTTAGCTCGACGGGGTATCTTTAAACCTCAGGCTGTACAAGCGCTCATTGAAAAAGACAGAAGTGGAGAAGAAGACTTTAGTTATCCTATTTTTTCGTTATTATGCATTGAACTATGGTGTCGAATTTTTATTGACGACCATAATACGTTTGAAAGGCAAGATGAGAAAACTTCAGAAGAAGCAATCTTTGAAGCGATAGCATAGGTAAACTAGGTTACTCGTACTGTATCAAGTTGATCTCTTTTGTGCTCAGATAGGCTTTAGAAAAGGGGATTTCTTTCCCTTTTTTAGCGACAATAAATCGGTTGCCAACTAGATTTAATAGAGGTATGTCTGAAGGGTGATCGGAATATGCATGGGAATTCTCCCAGTCAATTTCTTGTTCGCCGAGCACGTTTAGGTAATTATGTAGTCGTTCAACTTTTTGCTCGCCATAGCAATAACTGTTTTTATCGATTTTTCCTCTGATTCTCTGGTTTTCCCGTATGAAATCGGCAGCAATGACATGTTTAATTCCCAGCTTCTTTGCTGTGATATTGATATAACAGGCTAAGCCCGCCGAGACAACAACGACCAAATGATTCTGAGCGATATGCCACTTGATTCGTTCTTCAATTTCGCGAATTAAAAAATTAGTATAAAGGTGAGAGGCGTATTTTTCTGCATACTGGTCTAGTTCACTAATATTGAGGCCATCAAAAAAATTAAACCAAATGGAATTTTTTTTTAATGTGGTGCGATATAAATTAATTAGTCGGTAAAGGAAAATCTTTTGTGGAGAAAACGATAACCCTTCTTTTAGGTAATACCTACAAAATTGTCCAACCGTTTGTGTTTTAACGATTGTCTCACAGAAATCAAAGAGAGCAACTGTTTTCATACGACGTGTGACTCCACAGTTTTTTGTTTCATGGTTTTTTGATCTCGTGTAATTTTATCGATTAAATTTAAGTGAATAGGTAGGTCTCCTAAGCGTTGCTGCATATTTTGCAATACGTGTTCGCGAGAATTAAAAGATTTATCGACAACCATATCCATATTAATTGAGTAGTCAATTTGTTGTGTGATTTTAAACTCTTTAAGACCAGGCACCTTACTTAAAAAGCTATAAAAGTTGACGGAGGGCACTCTGGTACCATCAGTTTTGACTAATAGGTCGCCACTGCGCCCTATAATTTTTTTGAAAGGTACGGACAGTTGTCGACCACAGGCGCAGATATTTTCGAGCGGTTTATCCAATGGTTCAACAACATCACCTGATCTATAACGGATAAAAGGCATAGCATCGTTATTGAGGGAAGTGACAATTAATTGATTGTCTTTTTCTATCTCACAGATACCATAATCATCTTGATTGTGGTAGTTGCCATAAGGACATTGCACGGTTAATACTGTCATCTCTGCCTGCCCATACCAGTCTAGTATGGGGAGTTTCCACCAATTCTCAATACATTCTCTGTGTTGAGGTAGGAGCATTTCTGATGCTGTTTTGAGTACTCTGATATTTGGTAATTGAATACCATTTTTTTTGAGCAGCAGCGTAAATAAATAAAGTGCACTAGGATAGCCTGCTAGAAGTTTTGTGCCAGTTTTGTTGATGATGTCAATGTACTGTTCAAGTGTACTTTCGTTGATATCAAAAGGTGACAACAGCCAGATATTTTTGAATGGCCCGTAATTTTTAAAGAACGGTGCACCTTCTTCCGGGGAGTAAGAGCTTAATGCCACGACGGGGGAATTTGCTCTGATTTTAACCCCTTGATTGGACATAGTCCTCAGAAAGGTAAGCTTATCAATCAGTCGACCGTTATTGGGCACCCTAAAGGTGAAGCGTTCCCCAGTCGAGCCAGAGGTGTGCCATATCTCATAATTTTTTTGTTTGTGATTGGTAAATTGCTCGGGATTTTTTTGAATGGTTTTTTTATCGATGATGGGTAATTTCTTGAGGTCATCCAAGTGAATATTATCGAGATCGATGATATCTCGGTAAGATTGGTAGAACGGTACGTTTAAAATAGCAGTTCTGATAATGTGTTGGAATTTTTTCAGTTGAATTGCTTCGATTTTTTTTCTATCCAGGTATTGTATCTGATCGTAAGCTCGAAAATTTTTCAAATAGAACAAGCCATCCTGGAAAATACTGGCAATTTTGTTCATACGAGTTGTTCCTTATATCATGTCTGAGAGTGAAGATAGTAAGATAATCGGTCTATTCATGCCTTTGTGGTCCATGATGTGATGGCAGGAAGATTTAGGAGGCAGTAACTCATTTGTTAAAGCTGCTTGTTTAATTTTTTCCTTGGTAATTCGCGACGATAAATCTGGCACAATTGAGGGGTGACTGTAGTTGATGTATGTGACAGGGCACCACTCATAGCCTAATTGCTTTAAAGCATGCAGTCTGTGGTGGCCATCTATTAGCGTATGTGTTTCCTCACACAAGAGAATGGAGGGTAGAATGATGTGAGGTGAGAGGGTTTTTAAATATTCTACAAATGTGCCCAGCCTGTCCTCCATGACCTCTTCATGGCACCTTACATCGTTGACATGGCAAAAACCTTGCCCACAAATTACCTCTCTTCTATGCGCAATTAGCATTCTATTTTATCCATAATAGTTGTTCTTAATGCATTGATTATGAATTGATTTTCGCTTTGTGTACGAGCGGCAACTCTAATAAATGCTCCCTCCAGCCCTAATTTATCATTACAATCTCTTAAATAAATACCTTGTTCTATTAGCAGTTCTGTGACAACTTCTTCTGCAGAGTGCTGCAGCAACTCTATTAAGGCAAAGTTTGCCATCGTTGGGTAAACTTTGATGCCATCAATTGTTTTGAGTTGTGTATGAAACTCAATAATTTCATGGATGAACTTTTTTCTGACGAGCTCATACTGTGCCATAAATGTTTTACGAGACAAAAGTGTTAGAAAATATTCGGTAAATTGACTCGAGTTCCAGAGGTAGCCATCAGCGAGTAACTGATTTACTCGTGTGGGATGCATCAATGCGTATCCTGCCCTAATACCGGCTAACCCAAAATCTTTTGACAGACTTTTAATAATGACTAAATTGGGGTATTTGTCCAATAAGTTTTGACTTGAGATTAAGTGGAGATCTTTATCTTCGTAGGCAAAATGGATGAAGCTTTCATCTAAAATAATACATTTTAGATGTTTACAGGCTTCTAAAATATGCTCCACCTGTGCTTGAGTTAAATAGTTTCCAGTTGGGTTGTTTGGGTTGATTAATACTAGTGAGTCAACACGGTGAGTGAGTGCAAGATTGATGTATTCGGTGATATCGAACTCAAAGGCATTTTCTTTTTTTAGGGTATAAAAAAATACCTCCATTCTTTCTTGTGCATATTCGTAGTATGGAGAAAAGGTGGGGAGTGTGACTAGTAATCTTTCTCCACAAAAGCGATGTAGAATAGCTTGAATAGCTTCGATAGCACCATTTCCAATGAAAATCTTTTCTGGCTCTATGTCTAGGTTGCTCGAAACAAGTTTCGCAAGCGTGCGATTTTGTGATGGGTAATAAGAAATTAAGTCTTCCAATAATCCTGCTTTGAGGACTTCATCTTCAAAGTAAGAAAGAAACAAGTCTGTCGCATAGGGGTTACTTAAAAAGCAACCATCAATCGTGATCTTTAGCCCGAGTTTTTGTCGAATGAGGTTGATGCTCGGAGAGTGTGAACCAGACTCTCTTTTTAGATGCTTTAGCGCTGCTCGTATTGCCTTTTTGTTACACGAAGTATCAGATTGTACTACTGAGTCAAGCATAGTGCATAGGTCCCTTTCTATCTAGCTTTATTTTGAGAGCCATCTTAACAGAAAAAATCTCAGGGTTCATTATGATTCCTCCGCTTTTGCTGTATGATAATCGCCAGGAATAAGGACTTTAAGCCATCAATTGTATTGGGAATGAGCATGAAGCAAATATTACAGGATTTAGCACAAGGCAGTACCACCATGATTGAGGCACCTGCACCTCAGTTAACTCACGGCAACGTTTTAATTGATACGAAAGCAACATTGATTTCTGCCGGCACAGAGCGGATGTTAGTTGATTTTGGAAAAGCATCTTATCTACAAAAGGCGCGGCAGCAGCCAGAAAAAGTAAAAGCCGTTTTAGATAAAGTTAAAACAGACGGTTTATTTTCAACACTGGATGCTGTGCGTTCCAAATTAGCTCAACCTCTACCGCTTGGATATTGTAACGTGGGCACTGTAGCTGAGGTGTCAAAAGAGGTGACAGAGCTCAAACCAGGAGACAGAGTCGTTTCGAATGGCCCTCATGCTGATGTAGTCGCTGTGCCAAAGCGGTTGTGTGCGCTGATTCCTGATAGGGTAGATGATGAGTCGGCAGCTTTCACAGTTGTAGCAAGTATTGGTCTTCAAGGAATTCGTCTAATGCAGCCGACACTTGGTGAAACGGTTGTGGTAACTGGAGCAGGCTTGATAGGGCTTTTGGTGGTTCAGTTGTTAAAGGCACACGGGTGTCGAGTTCTTGCGATTGACTTTGATGAGAAAAAGCTTGAGCTGGCTCGTCAATTTGGCGCCGAAACCTGTAATCCCGCAAAAGGAGAAGACCCCGTCAGTGCGGGTATGGCATTTAGTCGTGGTCATGGCGTTGATGCGGTCATTATTACGGCATCGACCAAGTCCAATGAACCAGTAACGCAAGCCGCACAGATGAGTCGTAAGCGAGGTCGTATTGTCTTGGTGGGGGTGACAGGGTTAAGTCTCAACCGCGCTGATTTTTATGAAAAAGAGCTAAGCTTTCAAGTCTCTTGCTCGTATGGTCCTGGGCGTTATGATCCAGCTTACGAAGAAGATGGCGTTGATTACCCGATTGGTTTCGTTCGTTGGACCGAACAGCGTAATTTTGAGGCAGTACTTGATATGATGGCCAGTGGCCAGCTCGATGTGAAACCATTGATTACCTATCGATTTGTATTTGAGGATGCACAGAAAGCCTATCAGGCCTTAACCGAGGCGCGAGACGCATTGGGGATTGTTTTACAATACCCACACGCTGTCGAAGAGCGGCATATAAGAGAAGTATCGTTTGAACATTATACAAAGCTTAGCCCGCAGAAGCCTATTATTGGTTGTATTGGTGCTGGCAATTACGCCTCTCGCGTCTTAATCCCGGCATTTAAATCAGCACAATTGCATACCATTGTGACATCCGGAGGTGTTAGTGGCGTTGTTCATGGTAAGAAGGCGGGCTTTTTAAAGGCATCAACAGATGTGTCTGCTATGCTCGGCGACAAAGAAGTCAATACGGTGGTGATAGCCACCAGGCATAATACCCACGCATCATTTGTGACGAGTGCTTTGAATGCTGGCAAGCACGTATTTGTTGAAAAACCTCTCGCCATCGATTTGGAAGAGTTGGCTGCAGTTGAAGCTGCCTATCACGCAGCTGTGGCAGCTGGCAGAAAACGCCACTTGATGGTTGGGTATAACCGACGATTTTCACCACATATCCAAAAAATGAAGGCATTGCTTGCACCGATACAAGAACCTAAGTCATTTATGATGGTGATGAATGCCGGACATATCCCAGCGGACCACTGGACGCAGGACTGGTCTGTTGGCGGAGGGCGTATTATTGGTGAGGCGTGCCATTTTATTGATTTGATGCGCTATCTAGCTGGTGCCGAGATTGTTTCAGTGCAAGCAAGACGAATGGGGGAAACTTCGTTTGTAGAAACATCAGAAGATAAAGCTGCCATTATTCTTGGATTTTCTGATGGCTCGTTTGGCACGATTCATTATCTTGCGAATGGGGCCGGTCATTTTCCGAAAGAGCGCGTGGAAGTGTTTGCTGCAGGAAGCGTGTTGCAATTGGATAATTTCCGTCGTTTAAAAGGCTTCAACTGGCCGCAATTCTCCAAAATGAATTTGGCACGACAAGACAAAGGGCAAGCTGCGTGCGTTGCGGCTTTTCTTGAGGCCGTAGAAATGGGGAGTGCAACACCTATCCCGATTGAAGAAGTTTTTGAAGTGGCGCGCGTTACTCTAGAAGCTGCACAGCAGTTACGTGCACAATGAGTGATTTGTCTGTCAAGTTAAAAACTGCACGTCAAATTGGTCTCCAGCCTATTATGCGTGTGTTGGCGTATCGACTGAAATTGAGGTTTGGCTGGCATGCTTTCTATTTTCGAACGTCTGACGCGTTACCATCGGGTCCATTTTTCTACGATAAGGAAGTTACTTGTCGCCATGCATTCAAACCAGTTGAAGGTTGGAAAGATACAATTCCTCCCGATTGGCACTTAAATTTGAAGACCGGTGTACGTGCAAATGCGAACAAGCCTTGGTGGCAGTTGTCGGATTTTGATATTGAGCTTGGTGACATTAAGTGCGTGTGGGAAGCCTCTCGATTTGATTGGGTGCTGGCTTTTGCTGAACGTTATACGTCGGGGGATGAACAAGCGCTTGTGCGATTGAATGAGTGGCTTGCTGACTGGTGTCAAAAAAACCCAACTTATTTAGGGGCGAATTGGAAATGTGGACAAGAGGCTGCTATTCGCATTTTGCATCTTGCTATGGCGGCGTTACTTCTAGAGCAAGTGCTTGAGCCATCAAATGCTTTAATTCAGTTAATTCATGCGCATGTCAAAAGAATTTTACCCACGCTGCAATATGCGATGTCACAGGACAATAACCATGGCACTTCTGAGGCAGCAGCGCTGTTTATCGCTGGAAGCTGGCTTGCGCATTGTAAGGTGCCTACAGGTGCCCGACTCGAGAAGATAGGTCGATATTGGCTTGAAAATCGGCTCAAGAAATTAGTGGGCGTGAATGGCAGCTTTAGCCAGTACTCAGTGAATTATCATCGCCTATTTTTGGATACGCTTTGTATGGTAGAACTTTGGCGGAAGGCCTTTGATTTACCTCAGTTTTCTGGGCACTTTCAGGATAAGGCGCGGCTTGCTACAAACTGGTTGTTTGCCATGGTCGATGAACAGTCAGGAGATGCCCCAAACCTTGGAGCTCATGATGGTGCATTGTTGTTACCTTTAGTGGCATGTGATTCACGTGACTTTAGGCCTTCAGTACAAACTGCAATGGTGCTGTTTAATAAAAGCCGAGCATATGCTAAAACGGGGCACTGGGATGCAGTGCTTGCTTGGTTTAATGTGGCATTACCCAAACAGACTGTTCAACCGGCAGAGAGTCAATTATTTGATGATGGTGGATTTGCAGTATTGAGAACTGACGAAGCTATGGCCCTGGTTCGTTATCCAAGGTTTTGTTTTAGACCGAGTCAGGCTGATGCATTGCATGTTGATTTGTGGCGTGCTGGCGCAAATTTGCTGCGTGATGCAGGGACTTATGGCTACCATGTCGCGCCTGAGTGGTTAAACTATTTTCCGGGCACCAAAGCGCATAATACCATTCAATTTGATGATAGAGATCAAATGCCACGGCTTGGACGTTTTTTATTTGGTGACTGGTTGAAAACAGAGGCAGTAGAGCCAATCGAGGCAAGTCATCAGGGTATAAATTTTTCTGCCTCTTATACTGATGCTAAGCAGTGCTATCATAAGCGTCAAGTCACACTCTCCGATGAGGCGCTTACTGTTTTTGACTTTGTGCGTGGCTTTAGACACAAAGCGATTTTAAGATGGCGCTTGAGTCCTGGGGAGTGGCGACTAGAGGGTAATATGGTGGTTGGTGAAACAGGGCGTCTTATTATTTCAGCAAGTGTGCCAATTTTGCGAGTAGGTCTCGCCACAGGCTTTGAATCGCGTTATTATCTACAAAAACGAGAAACACCGGTTTTAGAAGTAGAGATTGCGGAGCCTGGGGAGTTAACTTCTCAGTATATATGGACTTGAGTGGATGCTCAGTGATAAGGAAGTCTGATGCTAAAGCGTTTGATAGATATTTCAGTTTCGGCAAGTCTCTTGTTGTTGCTTTCCCCACTATTTTTTGTTCTTTTTTTGTTGATTCGATTTCGATTGGGCTCTCCAGTATTTTTTTCGCAGATGCGCCCGGGCCTTAAAGGGCAAGGGTTTCGACTGATTAAATTTAGATCGATGCTAGAAGCTTTCGATGAGCATGGAAATCTGCTTCCTGATGGAGAGCGTTTAACTAAGTTTGGACGCTTCTTACGCTCTACGAGTTTAGATGAGTTACCAGAGCTTTGGAATGTCTTGAAAGGTGAGATGAGCTTAGTTGGACCGAGACCTCTCTTAATGGATTATTTACCACTTTATACTGAAGAGCAGAAACAACGTCATAATGTGCGGCCTGGGATTACCGGCTGGGCTCAAGTGAATGGACGCAATGCACTTTCTTGGGAAAGTAAGTTTGAATTAGATGTTTGGTACGTTAAAAATCAATCTTTATGGTTAGACTTGAAAATTTTAGGTACTACGTTTAAGAAAGTTGTTCAACGTGAAGATATTCAAGCAGAAGGACAAGCAACGGCGATGAGGTTTATGGGCACGGTAAGTTCTACCAATGAGTACTTGAGCGAATGAAAATAATTTATATCCATCAGCATTTTTCAACGCCTGCAGGTGCCGCAGGGACACGCTCATATGAGTTCGCTAAGGCTTTGCTTGCCAAGGGTCATGAGGTTACGATGATCTGTGGTTTGGCGTCTACGACTCAAACTGGCTTATCAACGCCTGCTAAGCAAGGTATTCGTCGCGGCATCGTAGATGGTATCGATGTGATTGAGGTGGTAGTCCCTTATTCAAACTATGATAGCTTGGTGAAACGTGCATTGAAGTTTATATATTTTGCATGGCGTACCATAACACTTGTTTTTAAAGAGAAATTTGATTTGTTATTTGCAACCTCTACGCCTCTCACGGTTGCACTGCCCGGGATCTTATTGAAAAAATTCAAGCCTAAAAAAACGTTTATATTTGAAGTGCGAGATGCCTGGCCTGAGCTACCTAAAGCGCTTGGGTCAATCAAAAACCCGGTTATCTCGGCACTACTTACATGGCTTGAAAGGCGTGCTTATCTTTCGGCGGATGCTCTTGTCGGTTTGTCTCCTGGCATCGTTACTCATATCCAAAAAATTGTGCCTGATAAGCCAGTCGCAATGATTCCTAATGGGTGTGATGTTTCTTTTTTTGATGTACCCCAAGAGCCTATACAGCTAGAAGGCATCAAAGAAACTGATTATGTCTCGATTTTCACCGGGGCACACGGTGTGGCTAATGGGTTGGATGCAGTCTTGGATGCTGCGAAAGCACTTAAATCACTAGGCGCGAAAGCACAACATGTTAAGTTTTTATTTATTGGAGATGGTAAATTAAAGCCTTATTTGTGCGAACGTGCAAAAAATGAAGGGCTGGATAACTGTATTTTTTTATCTCCTATCCCGAAAGAGCAACTACGCTACGTTTTGAAGCGAGCAAATATTGGCTTGATGATTCTTGCAAATGTACCAGCATTTTATTACGGCACATCTCCTAATAAGTTTTTTGATTACATTGCGGCAGGTTTGCCTGTCTTGAATAATTATCCAGGCTGGCTTGCCGGCTTAATTGAAGAGTATCAGTGCGGTGTTGTTGTTCCACCAGATAGCCCAAAGCAGTTTGCAGAAGCTTTGTTGACGCTTTCTTTGAGTGATGCGACACATTTTGCCACGCAGACGCAGTTACTTGCTGCTCAATATGATAGAAACAAACTTGCTCTTCAGTTTGTAGACTATTTAGAAGAGGTCTATAGGACCGGTGTTCTGGAGAAAAAATCAAGTGTAGGACTTACTGAAACCTAGGGGAGAGATGAAGATGCAAGAGACTTTAAAAAAAATAGATAGGTTACTAGAGCTTAAGCCCGGCACGTTGTCTGGAGAGGAAAAGCTGGACGAACTAGCATCTTGGGATTCTTTGAGTGTGATAGGCTTTATTGCGCTTGCGGATGAGAAGTTTTCCGTACGTGTTTCACCTGCCGCTATTCATGAGGCTGAAACTGTGAATGATTTGATTCGTCTATTAGAGGTTGAAGTTGTCGCATGAGCTTAGTTCAGCAGGTAAGTGGGGTTAAAATCTCGGGAATCTCTGCAGTGGTTCCCGATAGGGTAAGGCTGCCGTCAGATGATTACGCACTGTATGGTCAAGCTGAAACCGATAAACTTGCTGGAAGTACGGGCGTTTTGAAGCGACATATTAGTGCACCAGAAACTTGTACTTCGGATTTATGCTTGGCTGCAGCACGTCGTTTATTAGACGTACTTGATTGCCCGATTGACTCGGTTGATATGCTGGTTTTTTTGTCCCAAACTCCAGATTATATCTTACCGGCAACGGCTTGTGCGTTGCATGGGAAATTAGGGCTAAGCAAGCACTGTGCAGCCTTTGATATTAATTTGGGCTGCTCTGGGTATACCTATGGGCTTTGGATGGCGTCAAACCTTATTCAAAACGGTGCCGTGAAGCGTGTGTTGCTATTGGTTGGCGATACGATTAGCAAAGTGGCTTCACCAGAAAATCGTGCGACCTTTCCCTTGTTTGGCGATGCTGGGACCGCAACTTTATTAGAGTGTGATGGTGATGCTTCTGAAATGCCTTGGTCTTTTTCGTGGGGAACAGATGGGCATGGGGCGAACCACTTGATTGTAAAGGAAGGGGGATTTCGTGCTCCAGAGCGCTTTTCAGAAGCTCAGTTTTTATCCATGGATGGGGGAGAGATTTTTGCTTTCACTTTGGCGGAGGTTCCAGCTCTGGTGCAAAACTTGCTAGATGGTGCCAAATGGACTTTATCCGATGTGGATGCAGTTGTTTTACATCAGGCAAATACTTTTATGTTGAAGCACTTAGCAAAGCGGATGCAGATAGAGCCGGAGCAGCTTCCGATGTGTCTATCTCATTATGGCAACACGAGCTCAGCTTCTATTCCTATGACGCTATGTCATATGGATGCTTTTACTAAGCCCCAAAACTTAATTTTGGCAGGCTTTGGGGTTGGCTATTCGTGGTGTGGCGCTTCGCTCGTGGTTGATGAAAAAACAAAATGTTTAGACGTGGTTTCATTTAAGGATGTGGTGTCGTGAGATTAGATTTTGACTTAACGGGAAAGAAGATATTATTAACAGGTGCATCTGCGGGTATAGGCTATGCCACGGCAAAATGTTTAGATGATTTGGGGGCTACACTGGTACTTGTTGCCCGTCGAGAAGATAAACTCAAAGCTTTAATTTCAGAGTTAAATCCAAAGCAAGAGCACCAGTATTTGACATATGACTTACAACACTGCTCCGATTTGCCTGGTTGGATGCAAGAAAACTTAACAGATTTAGATGGGCTGGTACATTGTGCAGGCGTACATGATACCAAACCTTTGAGGTATGTTGAGGAGCCTGATGTCGATAAGATGCTTCAAGTGAATTTGAAAGCAGCATTTGCCTTGATAAAGGGGTTTGGCCATGGCAGTGTGGCTTCTAATTCGAATGACCGTCGAGTCGTTTTGCTCTCCTCTGTTTTGGCGTCACATGGTGCCCCAGGTGTTTCCGCTTATGCCGCAAGTAAAGGCGCTATTATTTCAGTCACCAAGTCTTTAGCGTATGAGTTAGCTTCAAAAAACATAAGGGTGAACTGTGTTGCTCCAGGGGTTGTAGAGACTGAAATGGCTGAGCAATCCTTTGCAGGGATGATACCTGCCCAGGTGGAGGCAATTCGCGCCAAACATTTATTTGGCTTGGGGAAACCACGAGACGTTGCTAATGCAATTGCTTACTTATTAGCTCCTGCCAGTTCTTGGGTGACGGGGACATGCTTATCTGTGGATGGTGGTTACGGCGCATAATGCTGTTGTGCGAGCTAGGACATGAGAGAAGAGTTGGGTTTGTCGGATGAAAAAAATAATTATCATTGGTGGCGGCGGTTTTGGGCGTGAGGTGTTGATGGTTGCCTATGCGTCACTTCAACCAGGCGAGTGGATGTTCAAAGGTTTTTTAGACGATGAAAAGCTAGAAGTAAGGGTTGGTTCTAATACTTATTCCGTTTTGGGGAAATGTAAGGAGTACGTGCCGGAAGAGGGTGATAGTTTTATTTGTAGTATTGCGAACCCGACCGATAAAATGCGTATTTGCACGGCGCTGCGTGATAAAGGTGCGCAGTTTATGAATTTAATTCATCCATCGGCTTTTGTGAGCCCCGATGCTGAGCTTGGAGTTGGGTTAATTGCTTTTCCTAATGCATTTATTTCTACGCAGACGACAATTGGGGATTTTGTGACTTTAAATGTTGCAGCGACTATCGGACATGATGCGGTACTTGCTCAAGGATGCACGTTAAGTGCTCACTGCGATATTACTGGATTTGTCACGTTGGAACGAGGCGTTTTTATGGGGACTCATGCAGCTGTATTACCAGGTAAGACTGTGGGTGAGTTTGCAAAAATAGGTGCAGGTTCAGTCGTGATGCGAGATGTTTTAGCGAAACATACGGTGTTTGGTGTGCCAGCTAAAACCATCATGGAGAGTTAAAGCAATGGGCTATGCTGTATTAAAGGGCACGGCATATGCACTGCCTGAGTCAGTTTTATCTAATGAAGCTTTAGCTGAAGCATTCCCAGAGTGGACTGTTGCTAAAATAGAGGCTAAAACGGGCATTAAACAGCGCTATATTGCTGGTGATGATGAGTATGCATCAGATTTTGCGGTACTTGCTGCGGAAAAGCTTTTTAAAACTTATGCGATTACTGCCTCGGATATTGATTTCATTTTATATTGTACCCAAAGTCCGGATTATGCACTGCCAACTACCGCATGTGTGCTACAAGACAGGCTTGGCTGCTCTAATGCCGTCGGGGCATTAGATTTTAATTTAGGGTGCTCTGGTTATGTTTACGGACTCTCTCTTGCCAAAGGGTTAGTTGAGACTGAGCAAGCGAAAAATGTATTACTGCTCACAGCGGATACCTATAGCAAATACATCATTCCAGATGATAAAACGGTTAGAACGATTTTTGGAGATGGCGCATCAGCTACTTGGATTTCAAATGACTCGGAAGCTCAAGCAATTTTTCCAGCGGCCCTAGGTACAAATGGCGAAGGCGCCAAAAATTTAATAGCGCATGGCTCTGCTTTGAGAAAGTCTGACAGTGAGGTCATCGGCCTTGAAATGAATGGGCCTGAAATTTTTAAGTTTACACTCGATGTGGTTCCTGGCGTTGTAAAGCAAGCGCTCGAGCGCTCGGGGCTTACTGAAGATCAAATTGACTTATATGTGCTTCATCAAGCCAATCAATACATGCTCGATTTTTTAAGGAAAAAAATGAATATCCCAGAGTCAAAGTTTGTACTGGAGCTTGAAGGATTTGGTAACACAGTTTCGTCAACTATTCCTATTGCGTTAACAGAGACGCTGAAGAAGACGCAATGTAAGTATGCAATGTTGGTTGGCTTTGGTGTGGGTTACTCTTGGGGGGCTGTGGTCGTTGATTTAGGAGCCATTTCATAGGAGAGGTAAATATGAATCATGAACGGGAGGGATGCCGTGCTTAATACTGCTTATTCCGAGTGGCCAAGCTTCACACAAGAAGAAGCAGATGCTGTACAGGAAGTACTTTTATCAAATCGAGTGAATGCTTGGACTGGAAATGAGTGTCGGCAGTTTGAGAAAGAGTTTGCTGAGTGGTCTAAGGTTTCGCATGCGATTGCTGTGATGAATGGTACAGTTGCTTTAGAACTTGCTTTAAAAGGACTCGGAATTGGCCCTGGAGATGAGGTGATTGTAACCCCACGTTCTTTTATAGCATCAGTGTCTTGTGTGGTTGCTGTTGGTGCAACGCCTGTGTTTGCAGATGTAGACCCTGATAGTCAGAATATAACGGCCGAAACCATTCAGGCCGTACTGTCCTCTAAAACACGAGCAGTGATTTGTGTGCATCTTGCAGGCTGGCCTTGCGATATGGACGATATTATGATGCTTTCTAAAGCACATAATTTTTTTGTAATTGAAGATTGTGCACAGGCGCATGGCGCTAAATATAAGCATCAGCCAGTGGGTTCTATTGGGCACGTGGCTGCTTGGTCATTTTGTCAAGATAAAATTATGACCACAGGTGGTGAGGGTGGTATGGTCACGACAAATGACAAATTACTTTGGTCCAGGATGTGGTCTTATAAAGAGCATGGAAAATCTTGGAAAGCTGTGTTTTCTCAGCCTAAAAAAGAAGGATTTCAGTGGGTTTGTGAAGGCTTTGGCACAAACTGGCGCATGACCGAAATGCAAGCAGCGATTGGACGTATTCAATTGAAGCGGATGCAAGCATGGCATGCTAAGCGCCTAGCTAATTTACAGCAAATTTGGGCTGCAGCAAAAATTCCAGGACTTCGTATACCAGATTTACCAGACTATATTGAGCATGCAGCGTATAAGGCATACGTTTTTTTAGAGCCCAATCAGCTAGCTTCCGGCTGGACTCAAACACGTGTTTTGGAGTCCATGCGAGAGCAAGGTGTGCCTTGTTACGTAGGAGCATGTCCTGAAATTTATGCTGAGAAAACATTTGATAATACTGCTTGGCGTCCTAAGGAGCACTTACCCAATGCGAGGCATTTAGGCGAGACCAGCTTAATGTTTTTAGTGCATCCGACTTTAACTAAAGAAGAGGTGGACAAAACCTGCCGAGTGCTTCAAGACGTGATGCGGTTGGCCGTTAGAGAGATGGAACCAGAGCAATTATTGCCTGTTTGATAATTGCGCTGGTAAACTACGAGTGATTTCAAAGGAGAGGTAGTCTGCTATGTATGTTTTCCCAGTGATTTTAGCCGGCGGGTCTGGAACCCGTTTATGGCCATTGTCACGAAAAGACTTTCCTAAGCAGTTTTTGAAGTTGCATGGTGAAAGCTCATTACTTCAACAAACGGCAATGCGTGCGTCAAGTTTGCCACATAAAGAAATGCTCGTAGTTGGCAATCAAGCGCATTACTTTTTGTGTCAAGAACAGCTCCAAAGGATTCAGCCCAACTTAACTTATCTACTCGAGCCTTGTGCGCGAAATACAGCGCCTGCTATTGCTTGTGCTGCGCACCATGTATTAAATACAGTCGGTGAGGATGGCGTTTTACTGATTTTGCCGTCCGATCACTGGATTGAGGATAAAAAGGCTTGGTGCGATGCCATGCAGCGAGCCATTGATTTTGTTACAGATACGCCTGCCATGGTGACTTTCGGCATTAAACCAACGAGCCCTAAAACAGGGTATGGCTATATTGATATTGGTGAAAAGCAAGCAGAAGGTGTTTATCAAGTTGCCCGATTTCGTGAAAAGCCGACTGTTGAAGTTGCCACCCAATGTATGGCGAGTGGTACGTCTTTTTGGAATAGTGGTATGTTTGTGTGTCGTGCAACGACTTACCTCGAAGAGCTGACAGCGTTTGAGCCTGAGCTCTTTAAAGCGAGCGAAGAAGCTTATCAAAAAGCTCAAAAGCAGCATGACTATTTTCGCCTTGATGAGTCTGCTTTTGCAAAATGCCTCTCAGAGTCTATTGACTATGCGGTTATGGAAAAAACAGCGCGTGCGGTTGTTGTGCCGATGGATATTGCATGGAATGACTTGGGTTGCTGGTCTGCTGTTGCCGAAACTAATGCCGCAGATGAGCATGGTAATGTTCTGCAGGGTAAAGCCCTGGCAGAAAAAAGTGAGGGCTGCTTAATTAGTAGTGAGCATGCATTAGTTACGGCACTTGGTGTGCAAGATCAAATTATTGTGGCTACGCGCGATGCGGTCCTGGTCGCAGATAAAAAATACTCACAACAAGTGAAAGACTTAGTTGGTTCCTTGCAAAATGAACATCAACTACTAGCAGAATCACATACATGCACTAAGCGTCCTTGGGGGACGTTCGAGGTACTAGCGGAGGGGAAAGCTTTTAAAGTTAAGCGCTTGATGCTAAAACCTGGCGCAAAAATTTCTTTGCAGCGTCATGAAAAACGTGCAGAGCACTGGGTTGTGGTTGCGGGTGTTGCCGAAGTGGTCAATGGAGAGGAAGTTTTTCAACTTCAGGTGAATCAGTCTACTTACATTGCCCCTAAAATGATGCATCGGTTGAGTAATCCAGGCGATAAACCACTCTATGTGATTGAGGTGCAAAGTGGTGCATATTTGGGAGAAGACGATATTACGCGTTACGATGATATTTATGCACGTAAAACGATAGCCATAACGGCTACTTAAGTTTGGAATATCAGATGAGTCAGAAGGATATTCGCTGGCATCAGCGTCTTGATAATTATGAGCGAGCATTAGGGCAGCTGACCTCAGCAGTTGAGTTGGCTAAAACGCGTTTACTTTCAGAGCTTGAAAAGCAGGGCTTAATACAGGCTTTTGAGTTTACCCATGAGCTTGCTTGGAACGTTTTGAAGGATTATTTTTTCTTTCAGGGTACATCTGGTATTACTGGCTCAAGGGACGCAACGAGAGAAGCTTATAGCAAAGGACTGATTGAGCAGGGTGAGCACTGGATGGAAATGATAAAAAGCCGTAATCAAACTTCTCATACCTACAATCAGCAAGTGGCAGATGAAATCGTTCAGCAAATCACTCAAGTTTATCATGCGTGCTTTACTCAACTGCTAGAAAAAATGAAAGCATTGAAAGCGCATGAGTAACTCAAATACCCAGTACGGCTTGCCGATGAGTTCACTAGATGCGCTCAGGCAAACTTTCAAAAAAAATCAGCGCGTTGAAAAAGTGATTTTGTATGGATCGCGTGCCAAAGGAAATTATAGAGCAGGCTCTGACATTGACTTATGCCTTGAGGGCCAAGAGCTTACAATGAAAGATTTATTAGCATTAGAGAACCAGCTAGATGATTTATTGCTACCCTGGAAAATAGACTTGTCCTTGAAGCATAAAATTGATAATCCCGACTTGCTCGAGCATATTGATCGGGTAGGTATCATACTTTAGAGATGAACTCTCGCCATGATAAAATTTGCGCTCCGCCCAGTTCTTTAGCTGTATCTCCGGCATAAACTAAGACAGACTTGAGTGGAGTATCTGTGATAGTGCTTTGTAGTTTTGTGAGGTTTTTAATTTGGTCTGGAATAATGGTTTGGCCTGATTTGGCTTCCAACGCGGTAAGTTGATTTGCCTGTTCAATGAGTAAGTCAACTTCGAGTCCTGCCTGATCTCGCCAGTAATAAATGGCAGGCCGTTTGCCTAAAGCAAAAGTTGACTTAATGACTTCGGAGATAATAAACCCTTCAAATATCGCACCACGACTGGCATGGGTCGCTAAGTGTTCAGGAGACTCGATGTTTAAAAGGTGACTCACAATGGCTGAGTCATAAAAATAAAGCTTACTTCGCTTTGATAATCGCTTTCGGTAATTTTTATAGAAAGGCTGTAGGCGAAAAACAAGATAACTTGCTTCTAAAATGCTTAGCCAGTGCATGACTTGAGTTTGGGAAAGCCCTAAAGCAGTTGCAATTTGACTACCATTGAATTCTTGTCCATGTTGACCCGCACAGTGTTTTAAAAATAATTGAAATTGTGACAAGTTACGAACTTGGGTGATGCTCCGGACATCACGCTCTAAGTAGGTTTTAATATAGCTGTCATACCAAAGTGCGGAGGGGAGATTTTCATGATAAGGGCGAGGGTAGGCGCCATGGTAGAGAAACTCAAATAATGCAGGGGTATGGATGCCTGGTTCCGACATGTATTCAGAATAGGTCAATGGTAATAACTCAAGAAGCGCCGCGCGTCCCGCAAGGGTTTGACTGATTTTCTCTGCGAGCAAAAAGTTTTGTGATCCAGATAAAATCAATTTTACGGGATTTTCAGTGAGATCAATATATTCTTGAATATAAGAGAAAAGCTCAGGATAGTTTTGTGCTTCATCGATAATGAGATTGGTTTTAGACAAGTTTAAAAAGCCACGTGGATCGGATTCTACAAATAAACGCTGATCAGGTGACTCAAGGCTTATATACTGAAAATCTGGGAAAGTCTGCCGCAAAAGGGTTGTTTTTCCACTTTGGCGAGGCCCAGTTAAAACAGTGACGGGAAAAGAAGCAACGGCTTCTAACAAGGAATTAGCTATTTCTCGTTTGAACATATCTAGCTTGGGTGGATGAATATACAGTTTAGTATAGCAAAATCATGTATGTTTCCAAGTAATACTTTGAAACATACATGATTTCAGTGCTAAAAGCTCATAACCCCAATACCAACCCCTGTGCCAAAGTAGGTACCACTTCTTTGTATTTGTTTTTTATCTGCTTTTTGAGTGGCATGGGTGTTTGTGTTTTGTTGAGTTTGTGTGGTTGCACACCCCACAAGACTTGCGGCTCCAAATAAACAGAGCACCATAAAAAACGTTTTCATACTATTTCTCCTTTAAAGCACCTAACCTTCTAATTATAGTCAAAATAAAATCAGTTTGATTTATTTTTGAGTTTATTAATGTCGCTGGTAGTTGAGATGCTTTCTTGCTGCCGGTATCATGGGAGGATGTGCCTAAAGAATGAGGAGAGGCTTGTGTTTCGAGGGAGTATTGTGGCATTGGTGACCCCAATGCAAAATGATGAAATTGATTTAGAACGTTTGCAAGCATTGGTTGAATACCACATCAATGCGGGAACGCATGCGCTGGTTGCGGCAGGAACAACGGGGGAGTCAGGTACCCTATCATTTGATGAGAAGTGCACGGTCATTAAAACTGTCATTGAAACTGCGGCCGAGCGTATCCCAGTGATTGCAGGTACGGCAGCTAATGCAACCAAAGACTGTATTAAGCTCACACATGCTGCGATGGAGCTTGGTGCCCATGCTGCTCTCATTATGACCCCTGCTTATATTAAGCCAACTCAAGAGGGATTATACCAGCACTACAAGGCGATTGCTGAAGCAGTTCATATTCCAATTATTTTATATAATGTGCCTGGACGAACAGCGTGCGATTTACTCCCTGAGACCGTGATAAGGCTTGCTGATATTTCAAATATCATCGGCATTAAAGAAGCAACTGGTGAGCTTGGCCGCTTAAAAACATTGGTTGAGAACCTTGCCGGGCGCGTGGATGTCTATAGTGGGGATGATCCAACTGCCTCTGAGTGGATGTTAAATGGAGCCAAGGGGGTGATTTCTGTGACCGCTAATGTTGCGCCTAAGCAAATGGCAAAGCTTGCAGAAGCGGCACTTGATAAAGACGAAGCACTTACAGAAGAGCTGCAAGCAGCACTCTTGCCTTTGCATGAAGGGTTATTTGTTGAGGCAAATCCTATTCCAGCAAAATGGGCGTTGTATCAGATGAACTTGATGCAGGATGAATTGCGCCTGCCTCTTACGTCATTATCATCAGAACATCGCGCAAACTTGGAATCGATATTGCGCGAGCTGAGTTTAATTTAAGGGGTTATTTGTGAAGAAAATTATATTATTGATTACGTTGTTGGGGCTGCAAGCGTGCTCCATGCCATTTGAAGAGCCATTTCATACCGTGCTTGATGTGCCTTTTGCGAGTAACGATCAGCAACAATATCTAGATAGTAAAAATGGACCAAACTTAGTCGTTAAGCCGCCATTAACCAAGTCAAACTTGAGTGGATTTTATCGTTTGCCTCCTGCTCCTAAACATCCTAAAGTTAATATAGAGCCCCCTGTAACCTAGGTGTTAAGGAGCGCTGTATGAAAGAGCTGGAACATGAGAGAAAAGTGATTCAAAATCTCTCTGTTCGCTTTAAGAAGGCCCAGCAAAAAATTCGCATCTTAGACTGCATCAAATGGGACGATAGTGTCTCGAGGCAGTTCTTCAAGAAAAAAGGCAAAGCTTTACCGCCAGTTAATGCGGCATACTACAAAAAGCACCCGCTTCCTTTTGACTCTGCGGATAAAAAAGAAGAGTTTCGGAAGATTCAACGGGATGCGGAGAATCAGTTAGGCGATTATAGTCCTGCCACGCGATTGCTTAAACGCCAGTGCGAAGAGTATATTCAAGCGGTATATATGCTAAAGCACCGTGGTACGCCTGTATTTAGCCAGCTTTCTAAAGCCTTATATGGCAGTCCTGATGATGTGTTTTATAGTAGTGGACCACGGCTTTCAGAAATGGGGGGAGTGTTGTTTGACGCGCTCACAGCGCTGGATGAACAGCTACAATCTGAAGCTGATGTGAAGCAATATACACCAGATGAGGCACAAGCTTTGCTTCAAAAGCGGCTTTCCAAGTTTTTCCACCATGATAAAGATAATGTCACGGTGAAGATCAATGATGGTATGGTTGCAGATGCATCCGCCGGGGCTGATGTCGTTAAATTGAGTCGCCGTGCAATGTTTAGCGACAGAGATTTGAGATATCTCGAAGTGCATGAAGGTTGGGTGCATGTGGGCACCACACTCAATGGAGAGCATCAGCCCTATTGCTCATTTTTAGCTAAAGGGCCACCATCAACTAGTGTGATTCAAGAAGGTCTTGCAGTGCTCACAGAAGTAGTGACTTTCTCATCTTATCCCGCACGCATGCGAAAAATTACCAACCGGGTGGTTGCACTCGAAAAAATCAATCAAGGCGCTGATTTTTTAGATATCTATAACTATTTTCTAGAATGTGGTCTCGATGAGCAAGAAAGTTATCGACACTGTGCGCGTTTATTTCGTGGCAGTACGCCAACAGGCGGTGCATTTACTAAAGATTTGTCGTATGCTAAAGGATTTATTCTTATCTATAATTTTATTCGCTTCGCGATCATTGAGCATCGGATTGATGTGGTGCCGTTATTATTCACAGGTAAACTTATTCTGGACGATTTGCCTTTGCTGCGAGAGCTACAAGAGCAAGAACTTCTGGTGCCACCGACTTATCTTCCGCCACCTTTTGCTGACTTGTCGGCACTGAGCTCATGGATAAGTATGTCGCTCTTTTTAAATAAATTTGACCTAAGTCGTATTCAAAAAGACTTTCAGTTTTTATTGAGGTAAGTATGCAAAAAAAGCAATTACCAATTGGTGTGTTTGATTCAGGCATGGGTGGGCTCACGGTACTTAAGGCGCTACGTACGGTTTTGCCCTCTGAGTCGTTTATTTATTTAGGGGATACCGCGCGCTTGCCTTATGGCACCAAAAGCCCTGAAACGGTTCGGCAGTACGCCACGCAAATGGCTCGCATTTTGGTAGAGCGACAAATTAAAGCTTTAGTGATTGCCTGTAATACCGCAAGTACGGCAGCTTTGCCTCACTTAACAGCTCTGTTTCCTGATGTGCCGGTGATTGGTGTGATTCAACCAGGTGCACTGGCAGCTGTTCAAGCAACTCAAAACCATCGCATCATGGTGCTGGCCACAGAAACAACGGTTGCAACTGGTGCCTACCAAGCGGAAATTCAAGCTGCTTTGCCGAAGGCACAAATAGCGGCATGTCCCAGCAGTTTACTGGTTGCACTCGCGGAAGAGGGTATGATAGATAATGAGATTGCGCGTGCTGTGTTAACACATTACCTCGCCGGACGAACCAATGAGGATACGATTTTATTGGGTTGTACTCACTTTCCTGTATTTAAACCTTTGTTAGAGAGCTTATTACCTAAAGAGGTCTCGGTGGTGGACTCTGCCGATGCAACCGCAGAGGCTGTGGAAGTCGCACTCAAACAAGCCAACCTTTTAAATACCAAAGACTCGGTCGGTATGGTGCATTATTTAGTGACAGACTTGGTGAAGCGCTTTGAGGCAATTGGTGAGACTTTTCTGGGTGAGACTTTGAATCATAGCTGTGTTGAATTGGTGGATGCATGAGTTTACGTTTAATCGATATTGCCAAGTGGCTTGACCTCCCTTTGCCAGTCGATGTTGTAATAACCGGTGTTTCAATAGACACAAGAACCCTGGCACCTGGCAACTTATTTGTAGCTTTCGAAGGCGAGCAAGTCGATGGTCATGATTTTATCCCTGATGCCATCAAGCGAGGTGCTGCTGCGATTTTGTGTGTCAGACCTCAAGATGCACTTGATGTGCCCGTCTTACTGTATCCTGATTTAGAAAAGGCATTGGCGCTTATCGCATCTGCTTATCGAGATACTTTGTCATGCCAGGTGGTCGCATTGACTGGGAGTAATGGTAAAACAACGGTTAAAGAAATGCTGAAGGCGATTCTCGGAGCAGAGGCTTTTGCAACGCACGGTAATTTGAATAATCACCTTGGTGTGCCTCTCAGTATTTTACAGCTTACCCCAGCACACAAGTATGCTGTACTTGAACTTGGTGCAAATCATATTGGTGAAATTGCTTATACGGTTGCAATTGCAAAGCCTCATGTGGCACTTGTAAATAACATTGGCACGGCACACATCGAGGGCTTTGGCTCAGTTGAAGGCATTGCTCGTGGTAAAGGTGAGATTTATACAGGCTTATCGCCAGGAGGGACCGCGGTCATCAATGACGATGACGCATATGCTCATTTCTGGGATGACTTGCTTCAAGAGAAGCATTGTGTGCGATTTTCAAGTCAAAGTAAAAATGCAGATGTTTATGCGGAAACCATTGATTTAAGTCGGCGAGCGGGTGTCAGCTTCGAGTTGGTATCGGGTGCAGAGCGTGCCTTGGTCGAGCTCTCTGTACCAGGGGGACATCATGTGCAAAATGCCTTGGCTGCTGCAAGTTGCGCCCAAGCGCTGGGGCTTGATATACCAAGTATTGCGGAGGGGCTTGCTCGTTTTACTGGGGTGTCTGGGCGTTTAACACCCAAAAGTACGCCACAGGGTGCTCTGATTTTAGATGATACTTATAATGCCAACTTGAATTCTGTGCTGACAGGCATAGCTGTGTTAGCAACTTACGAAGGTGCCCGTATTTTAGTGCTTGGAGATATGGGCGAGCTTGGGGATTATGCCAAAGCGCATCATCATGCGGTAGGCGAAGCTGCAAGGCGTCAGGGCATTGATTTGCTGCTCACCTGTGGGGACGTGAGCCGCGAGGCGACAGAAGCTTTTGGCGATAGTGCCCAACATTTTGATAACCAGCAAGCCTTAATCGAGATGCTAAAGCCTAAGCTTGATACAAAAACAACCATTCTGGTAAAAGGCTCACGCTCAAGTGCCATGGAGCAAGTGGTGCAGGGGTTGCTGAGTTAATTCAAGTTACTGACTACAACTGGCAATGAAATTACAGAAGGGGACAATGTCTTGATAGACGCTTGCTTGCTCTAATGCATCCATATATTCACTACGTCTTTCGACTGGAATAATGATCCATGGAAGTTGATCTGCAGCAAACATAACGTTCATCAGGAAGCGCGCGATTCTGCCATTACCGTCTGGGTATGGGTGAATGTAAACGAAAAAGAAATGGCCAAGTACAATTCTTACAGCGAGATTTTCTTCATGCTGGATTAACTGGAAAAACTCATTCATGAGTTCTCCAACAATTTGTGCTCTGGGTGGAATATGCTTTGATTGACGAATGAATACCGGGCCTTGTCGATACCCTGCAAAGTCGATAGGTTTTAGTAACCCGATAGCTACACTGGGCTGAAATAATTCACGATACCAACTGCTATGGTCATTTTTTACAACCTCTCCTGGATTTTCTTTAGCGAGGACTTTCACAAGACTTTTCTCTACTGCCTTGAAGGCTTGCCAATATCCACGAGCAGCTAGAGCATTGCGTATTTCTTTATCTTCTTCGTGTTTGTTAGGATTCCAATGGCCTGAGCGTACTTTGTTTATTAGTTCAGGACTAACTTGGTAACCCTCAATCGATAAGGAATGATAAGCATCATTGGTGAAGCTCTCCTCCACTTTCTCAAGATACTTCTTAGTGTTGATTCTGTTTTTTTTATGGTTTGGGAAATGCTCGATGACGGATTGGCGCATTTGCTGCCACATAACTTCTAGTCGCCGACAATAGGGTGGTTTATTTAATATTGAGAAATCAATAGGTTTGATCGTGCTGAAGGGGTCTTCTTCTCGTACTTGGTATCCAGCTTGCTCCATCGTGCTCCTAATGTCGTTTGCAAGTTGTGCTTTACCAATATTCTTAAAGGCGCCGCAAAGTCTTCCAGCAATCGTTGAATGTCCTTCTTCTAGAAGGAGGTGGAGTAGGGCGGAGGCATCGTTAAACATAGCAAGGATGGCTCTAGCTTCTGTTGAGTGTTGAGAAAAAAATTTGGGTGAGCAATAGATTAAAGCAGAGGGTATAGTATAAAGGCGCAAGCCATTTTTAAGTTCAATATGTTCTGTGGAAGGTAAGTTTAATCTCAGTTGAAAGAGTGAAGTATCATGGAGCAATTGCATGTTATGGTTTGTGCCATGGGGCGTTCGTACGAGCAGCTGTTGAGGAACAGTCCAGTTTTCGGCATGTAATAGCAAAGACTGCTCTGGGGAGAGACACCATGCGCTGTGAAATCGTTCATTTAAATAAGAGGCACAGAAGCTCCAAAAGGATGCGTACCAAGCGGTAGTTTCCCCTTTTTTTTCATCGGGCTTAGAAGGGATGTACCAGCCTTTTATGACTTCCTGTAAGAAGCCGTTGGCTAGTAGTCTTTCCCTGTGTGTTCTACTTAGCGCTTTAGATTGTATGGCATAAGGGCCATTTTTCTGTAGTGCGCGTAATATCTCAAGTGATTCAGCTAATTTCTCCGCAGGTCTCATGATGATTCGTATATTGTGTTGTGGTTTTTTTAGTATATCATGTTTTTCTGTTTTTAGCTTATTATGTTGATTTAACACAAACAACCATCCTGGCAAAAGGTTCACTGAATACATGACATTTACAAGAAGAGAAATTTTCTATAAGGTTTAAACTCAGCTCTTAATGTACCCATTGTGATAGCGATGAAAAAACAGCTTTTTGGTGTATTGGTTTCTACAATGTTTACGCCATTCTTGGCTTTGGCTGGCACGATGGGAGAAGTACAGCCATCTTCACATTGGTTTTTAACTGCAAATTTAGGGCCTGCTTGGACTGCTTCGGGGGAGACCCAGGTACTCTTTGTTCAACCCAGCGTTAAAAAGGCGTATGTTGCAGACCAATATACAAGGACACTGATTGATGGTGAGTTATTTTTCGGCTATCAGGATGGCATAGCGGCAGATTACTTTGGCCAGTTAGGTGTGGCCTATGGTTTTACCAATCAGGTGAAATTTACCGGTAATATTTGGGAAGACGCAGACCCCGATTTTAATAATTATGACTATCAGTATAAGGCGATATATAGCCATATTGCGGTGAAGGCAAAACTATTTAAGCAGTGGACACCAACACTTGCCCCTTATCTTGGTGCAAGCGTTGGAGTTGGTTTTAACCGGGCCACACGTTTTCATATTACGCCTATTATCCCAGAGGAAGTACCTGCCCCTCCTTTTACAGGGCGTACTATCTATGATGCGTTTGCTTATACGTTTGAAGCAGGCATTCAAAAAACAATCAATACACATTGGTTTGGCGGTGTAGGCTATCATTTTGCCGATTGGGGCAAGACCACTTTAGGCCCTGGCGCTGGTTATGTAACTAGCCAGGGCATACAGAATCGAAATTTTTATACCAATGGATTGCAATTTAATTTGACGTATGTCGCCTAAGAGGATGAGGCATGTTTAAAATTGTTGTGGTGTTTATCAGTTTGATAGTTAGCTCGGTTGTTTTTGCTGTTCCAACAAAAACTCAGCCTAAATTTACGATTGTGCCGTGCTTTCCTGGGATTAATAGTATGTCATTAAGGCAACATGATATTGGAGAAACCTGCTACGTTGTCACCAACAGAATGAAAATTGCCCGACGACTGGGTATGAAACCCATTCGAGGAATTGAGCAAATTGTCGATGGTTCAGCTTCAATGGGTTCAAACTTACCTTATAAAACATGTGCATCAAGCTTCCTTTTGAATCCTTTGGAGAGTTGCCTTCTGCATTTAAGAATATATGGAGCGAAGCTTGCAGGACGAGATATTCAGGGTGGCCCGGTTATTGGGCTCAATGATGCAGACCCATATCTTTCATCTCAGCCAAGTCCTGAGGATGCGTTATCCGTGAGTTTAAATAGAAATTCACAGCCTCCGGCGATGGTAGTGGGTTTAACTTCAACGGATAATAGAGCACTACTCGCTTTGAGCGAAAACTCAGGAGTTGACTGGAGTTACCCGAGCCAACTGAGTGATTTGAACGCAGGGCCTAATCCAATCTCTCCATCAGCCGCGGGGCAAGCTTCCCTTTTTGATGTCAACTGTAATGAAGGGACATGTATGGCGGTGGGGTCTTATACGACCGCCACCTCAGCTGTATTACGGCCTTTAGTCACTGTGAGTACAGACTCAGGGAACACTTGGCGTTACCCGGGTCAGGTAACAGATCCAAGCTCGAGTGCGACACCACCATCTCCTCAGTATGCAGATAATGGCACATTGATAAAAGTCATTTTTCATGATGATATCAGCATGGCAGTAGGGTATTACTGGGATTCGTCGAGCGAAACATACCCGTTGCTTGCTTTGAGTACTCGTACAAGCTTGTGGTCTACTTGGAGGTACCCTAATCAGGTGACTACCCCTACTGTAGCTAATTTTAGTCAGGGAGAGTTAGCAGATGTGACTTGTACTGGGGATAGGTGTATGGCAGTAGGCGCTTATGTAGCGACTTCAAGTACTACCCCATTGCCTTTACTTGCTTTGGGTACAAACTTAGGAAGTACTTGGACTTATCCTGGGGATATTACCGATCCAAATTCCAGTAGCACGCCTCCTTCACCTCAGTTTTCCAGTGGGAGACTGAATAGTATCACTTGTTACACCAACCTGTGTATGGCGGTGGGTGTTTATACCGATACGTCGGGTGGAAAAAGACCTTTACTTGCCTTGAGTACAGACTTAGGAAATACGTGGATTTATCCGAATCAAATTACTGATCCAACAACGAGTAGTATGCCCCCTTCACCTCAGTTTGCTAGTGGGGGATTGAGTCGTATTACTTGTCGCGACGGCACGTGTATGGCAGCGGGTGCTTACACCGATACATCGGGTGTACAAAGGCCTCTACTTGCCTTGAGTACAGACGGCGGCAGTACTTGGACTTATCCGAATCAAATTACTGATCCAGCAACCAGTAGCACACCTCCCTCACCTGCATTGGGTGACAGTACGCAGGGGAGTTTGACTGATGTTTCTTGTGCTGAGAGCTTATGTATGGCTGCAGGTACTTATTATCCCTCCACTCAAAACCCATTACTTGCTGTCAGTACAGACTCAGCCACATGGAATATTTGGAGTTATCCTAACCAATTAACCGATCCAAACTCTAACAGTAATCCCATTGAGCCTCCATTTACGGGCTATGGTTTATTTACATCGGTTCGATGTAACGACAATGGTACGTGTATGGCTGCTGGGCAGTATGGGTATGATGGTTCGACTTCAACGGCTGCCACGAGTTTACTTGCAGTGACTCAGGATGGGGGGGAAAGTTGGCGTTTCCCCAGCTTCATTACCAGCGATACTTCCAATGGAATCTTACAAGCTATATTTTTACCCAATTAATCCTTAGGTTAGGAAGTTGCTTGCATAAGGCGCTTTAGCTTATCCTATGGTATGCTCCGTTGCATTTTGCACGCCGAACCTAGGACCAAGCGCATGCTCTATTGGCTAACACACCTCTTTCAAAGCGAGTATCACGCACTTCGCGTGTTTCAATATTTAACTTTCCGCTCTATTTTAGCAGCACTCACAGCCTTTCTGGTGGCCTTGTTTTGTGGTCCTGCCATGATACGGTGGCTTAAAGGCATGCAGATTGGGCAAACGGTTCGAGACGATGGACCTGAGAGTCATCTCAAAAAAAGTGGCACGCCTACCATGGGGGGCGTTCTCATTTTATTTGCGGTGACCATCAGCTGCTTGCTTTGGGGAAACTTGGCTCAGCCTAACCTTTGGCTGGCCTTATTGGTGACGCTCGGCTTTGGGTTAATTGGCTGGGTCGATGACTACAAAAAGCTTGTTTTAAAGAACTCCAAAGGTTTATCGGCAAAACAAAAGATTTTTTGGCAGTCTTTAATTGCAATCACGGCTGCGATGTATTTATACGTTAATGCATCTTACCCCATTCATACTCAACTCACTGTTCCGTTTTTTAAAGATTATCTCTTGCCACTTGGCATTGCATTTCCTTTTTTTGTGTACTTTGTGATTGTTGGTAGTAGCAATGCGGTGAATTTAACAGATGGACTGGATGGCTTGGCGATTATGCCCATTGTGATGGTTTCCGGCGCGCTTGGTGTATTTGCGTATGTGGCGGGGAATGCAATTCATGCTCAGTACCTAGCTATCCCTTTCGTGCCGAACACAGGAGAGCTTGCGATTTTTTGTTCTGCGATTGTTGGAGCTGGGCTTGGTTTTCTTTGGTACAACACCTACCCTGCACAAGTTTTCATGGGAGATGTCGGCTCTTTATCCTTAGGGGCAGCGCTTGGGATTGTAGCTGTTATTATTCGACAAGAGTTTGTACTCGGAATTATGGGGGGGCTTTTTGTACTGGAAGCACTTTCAGTCATGATACAGGTCGGATACTTTAAATTTTCTGGTGGCAAAAGAATATTTCGAATGGCCCCTTTGCACCATCACTTCGAGCTAAAAGGTTGGGCTGAGCCTAAAGTGATCGTAAGATTTTGGCTGATTACCGTCATTTTTGTTCTATGTGGACTCGCAACCCTTAAATTGCGTTAGTTTGGAGGCAGCATGGAGCGACTCAGTTTAATCGTTGGACTCGGAAAAACAGGCGTTTCTATTGCTCGCTATCTCAAACGTAAAGGTGAAGCATTTGCTGTATTTGATACGCGAGAGGTGCCACCAGGGCTTGATGCGTTTCAAGCGGAGTTCAAAAATGTACCCGTTTTTGTAGAAGACTACCCGCTTGATGAACTGGCAGAAGTTTCTCGGTTGATTTGTAGTCCTGGAGTGTCTCTGGACATTCCACTCATTCAAGCAGCACGTGCACGTGATATTTTAGTCGAAAGTGATATTGACTGCTTTGCCCGAGAAATCTCAGCGCCTGCAGTCGCCATTACCGGCACCAATGGAAAGTCTACGGTGACGAGTCTCGTTGCTGACATGGCAAAAGCGGCTGGCTTTTATGCTTGTGCGGTTGGCAATATTGGTACACCAGTTCTAGATGCACTGCATGAACTGCAAGCCGTCGATTTATGGGTTTTGGAGGTCTCGAGTTTTCAACTGGAAATTACCCATGCCTTAAAGCCACGCGTGGCAACTTTTCTGAACCTGTCTGAAGATCACCTAGACAGACACCAAAACACAGCTGCCTATCGGGCTGCTAAACAGCGTGTTTATCGGGGGGCAGACATTCTACTTTTTAATCGAGATGATGTGAATACCTATCCCGATGAAATGTACCTGACTCCAACGACTGAAGTCTTAAGCTATGGACAGGATATGCCTGAGGCGGGTGCGTGGGGGCTCAGGCAAGATGATAATCAAGAAACTTACCTTGCTTTTGGTGAGCAGTTGGTGTTACCCCTATCAGAGCTTGGGATTCAAGGCATACATAATGCGATGAATGCGCTCGCTGCACTTGCTTTGGCTGAAGCGGTTGAGTTGCCGCGAGAGACGTCTTTGCAAGTCCTAAAAACCTTCAAGGGTTTACCTCATCGCTGCCAAGAAGTACGAGAGCTTGATGGCGTGAAATGGATTAACGATTCTAAAGGCACCAACGTTGGCTCTACTGAGTCGGCGCTTACTGGGCTTGGTCCACTCTTAAAAGGAAAACTTATTCTGATTGCTGGCGGACAAGGCAAAGGCGCTGATTTTCGTGTACTGAGAGACTCAGTTAAAGCTCATGTTGGCCTTTTAGTTTTGATTGGTGAAGATGCAAAGCTTTTAGAGGATGCCTTAGGGGATATTACTGAAGTCGTGCATGCGGACTCCATGCTTGACGCGATTCAACAAGCAAAGGCGCATGCTAAAGCAGGAGATGCCGTGTTACTTTCTCCGGCTTGCGCCAGTTTTGATTGGTTTCGTGATTTTAATCATCGAGGGGAGGTATTTACAGGTCTTGTGGAGGCTTTGTGATGCGTGAGAAACCACTGGTCTTATATGACAAATGGTTATTATTTGCAGCGATTAGCTTACTGATTTTGGGGCTCATGATGGTTGCCTCAAGCTCAGTCATGATTTCCACCAAGTATTTTCATCAACCTTTTCACTTTTTAATTCGTCAAGCAGCCTATCTTGTGCTTGGGCTTTGTGTCGGTATGGGGGTGATGCGACTAGACACCAAGCACTGGGAGCGTTTAAGTGTGCCACTGCTTTTGGTGTGTCTTGTTTTACTTGTGCTTGTGCTGATTCCAGGGCTGGGTCGTGTGGTCAATGGAAGTCGGCGTTGGCTCGCATTCGGCCCGATTTTTATTCAAGTTTCAGAGCTTTTGAAGTTCTCGATGATTTTATATTTAGCCGGTTATTTGGTGCGCCAAGAAACACGTGATCCCAATGAAATGTTTGATTTCGTGAAACCCTTGATGTTACTTGCACTGGTGGGCGTGTTGCTGCTTTTAGAGCCTGATTTTGGGGCCACAGTTGTTATCAGTGGTACGGTCATGGTCATGCTATTTTTATCTGGGGTTCGGTTGCGTTACTACGTTGGGCTCTTGTTTCTGTTGGGCGGGATTTTTGCGATTCTTGCAGTTTCTTCACCGTATCGAATGGCACGACTAACCGCTTTTTTGAATCCTTGGGCCGATCAATTCAATAGTGGTTATCAGTTGACGCAATCTTTGATTGCTTTTGGACGAGGGGGTTGGTTTGGTACGGGGCTTGGTAGCAGTGTCCAAAAATTATTATACTTGCCCGAGGCTCATACGGATTTTTTATTTGCTGTACTGGCAGAAGAGCTTGGACTGCTCGGTGTTCTGCTGGTTTTAGGTTTATATAGTATACTGGTTGTTAGAGGCTTTTTAATTGGTTATCGCGCTTATCAGCAAACGCGCTCTTTTGCGGCTTATGTTGCCTATGGGTTGACCTTCTGGTTGGGGTTGCAAGCAGCAATTAATATGGGTGTTAATGCAGGCTTGTTGCCTACGAAAGGTTTGACCTTACCGTTGTTAAGTTATGGTGGTGCAAGTTTAGTAGTGAATTGTGTGGTACTTGCATTGTTGTTGCGGATTGATCATGAGAACCGTTGGCAAGCACTAGGCTTAAGGTAGGAGGAATATTGTGAGTCAAACCAAACCGTTTTTATCTCCTCGAATGGGGGGCGTGGGGAGTATCCATTTTGTTGGGATTGGTGGCGTTGGCATGTGTGGTATTGCTGAAGTGCTGCACAACGAAGGTTACCGTGTAACAGGCTCTGACATGAGCGAGAATCGCGCCGTGACACACCTGCGTAATTTGGGCTTATCCATTGCCATTGGCCATCATGCAGAAAATATTGTTGGCGCCGATGTGGTCGTGCGCTCAACCGCAATTCACGAAGATAATCCCGAAGTCGTTGCTGCAAGGGCCGCTCGTATTCCTGTGATTCCAAGAGCGATGATGTTGGCCGAGTTGATGCGTTTTCGTCAAGGCATTGCAATTGCCGGGACTCATGGTAAAACCACAACAACAAGTCTTGTCAGTAGCTTGCTTGCTGAAGGTGGGCTTGATCCAAGCTTTGTCATTGGTGGTAAGCTCACGAGTATTGATAGTAATGCGAAGCTTGGCAGCTCGGAGTACTTTGTTGCTGAAGCCGATGAGAGTGATGCATCGTTTTTATTTTTAAAGCCAACCATGGCTGTCGTCACCAATATTGATGAAGACCACATGGACACGTATGAAGGAAACTTCGAAAAACTACGTGAGACATTCATCGAGTTTTTACATCACCTGCCTTTTTATGGATTGGCTGTGGTTTGTATTGATGATCCAGAAGTACGAACAATTCTTCCATCCATTCAAAGGCCTACTTTAACGTATGGTTTTTCTGAAGATGCGGAGTACCGTGCACTTGATTGGAAGCAGGAAGCTTTAGTGAACTCATTTACGGTCACTCGACCAGAGCCGCATAAGCCACTTCACGTGAATTTGCACTTGCCTGGCCGACATAACGTATTAAATGCGATGGCCGCGATTGTGCTTGCGACAGAGCTTGGTGTCAAAGATGATGCGATTTTGAAAGGCTTAGCTGCGTTCCAAGGGGTTGGCCGGCGATTCCAATTGTTAGGTGAGCGTCAATTTTCATCAGGCAAAGCGTTGGTCGTGGATGACTATGGACACCACCCAGAAGAAATTCGGGCCACTATCAGTGCTTTTCGGGCAGTCTGGCCTGATAGGCGACTACTTCATGTGTTTCAACCACATCGTTATTCGCGTACGCAAGCCCTATTCCCGCAGTTTGTCGATGTACTCAGTTTAGTGGACGAGTTATTTTTGTTCGATATTTACTCGGCTGGGGAAGCGATGATTGAAGGCATCAGCAGCATCGCCCTTGCAAAAGCTGTTGATGAGCGCGCAGGTAGCGTGACAACGCTTGTCACCGAAGAGAGTCTGAATCATAAACTAGATAGCATCGTAAAAGATGGCGATGTGATTTTACTCCAGGGGGCCGGGAATATTGGTCAAATAGCGGCTCAATTCGTCACAGAACCTGGAGATAAAGCGTGAGTAAGCCTTTAAACTCGAGAGGTGTTAAGTTACTGAAAGAACCTCTATCTGCTTATACCTCTTGGCGGATTGGTGGGCCTGCGGCAACGTTATATAAACCTGCCGACATTGCAGATCTTGCCAATTTTTTAGTAACCTGCCCGACAGATGAGCCTGTGACGTGGCTTGGACTTGGTAGTAACTCCTTGGTCCGTGATAACGGTCTCTCGGGCACGGTTATTTTAACCCTTGGCTGTTTGAGTGGGCTTGAGTTGGTGGGCGATGACTTAATTCGTTCAGAAGCAGGTGTGTCCTGTGCACAAATGGCACGTTTTACCGCAAGACAAAATTTACATGGCGGAGAATTTTGGGCCGGGATTCCGGGAACCATGGGAGGTGCTCTGCGTATGAATGCAGGCTGCTTCCAAGGTGAAACTTGGGACTCTGTCATCGAAGTTGAAACCATGACACGCAGCGGTGAGATTCGTCGTCGTACCCCTAAAGAATTTAAAATTGCCTATCGTAGTGTTGAAGGGTTAGAAGCTGATGAGTGGTTTATTGCAGCCACTTGTCGTCTCACCAAAGGGGATAAGGATATAGCGCTTGAGCGGATTAAAACGCTGCTTGCACGTCGGGCTGATACTCAGCCAACCGGTGAATATAATTGTGGTTCGGTGTTTCGTAACCCGCCTAACGATCATGCTGCGCGGTTGATTGAGTCGTGTGGTTTGAAGGGATTTATGATTGGCGGCGCTAAAATTTCAGACAAGCATGCCAATTTTATTATTAACTATGAAGGGTGTGCGAGTGCAGCTGATATTGAAGCTTTGATTAAGCACGCACATCAAACCGTTTTAGAAAAAACAGGCATCGATTTAATACGGGAAGTACACATTTTAGGGGAGTATTGATGACGCGGTTAAAACTGGTTTTATTGTATGGTGGTCAGTCTGGTGAGCACGAAGTTTCGCTTCAATCTGCAGCCTCCGTATTGGCAAACTTAGACCGAAACCAGTATGACGTGATGCCCGTTGGGATGGATAAAACGGGCTGTCTCTATTTAAACAATGCCGAAGAACTCATTAAGAACCATCCCGATAGCTTGCCTGTGCAGTTGCCGACATCGGAAGCACTGTCTGGTTTGATGATGCATGGCAAATTTGTTTTAGATGCAGATGTCGTGTTTCCCGTAATGCACGGTCCATTGTGCGAAGATGGTGCCTTGCAAGGCGTATTTGATTTAGCTGGGATTGCTTATGTGGGGTGTAATGTTCTTGCATCTGCGATGTGTATGGATAAAGACATAGCAAGACAACTTGCCAAAGTCGAGGGCATTGAGGCCATTCGTTATCATCGTTTGCCACATACTAAGACCTTGAGTCATGATAAAACTTGGTGCGAAGAGGCTGTTCGAGACTTAGGGTTTCCACTGTTTGTGAAGCCGAATGCACTCGGGTCAAGTGTTGGCATTCACTGTGTTGAAAATATGCCAAGTCTTCTGGATGCAGTACAAGATGCCAGACATTACGATAGAACCGTACTTGTCGAGGAATATATTGAAGGACGCGAAATTGAGCTTGCAGTTCTTGAGCACGATGGGGGTGAGGGATTACCTGATGTGACGGTCCCTGGTGAGATTAAAACAGGGCATCCGGACGGATTTTACTCCTATGCGGCTAAATATACCGAGTGTGAGGCACTCGAGTTATGTATTCCAGCAGAACTAAACGCAGCTCAGGTTCATAAGCTTCAAGTTGCAGCGGTTGAAATCTTCATACGCCTGCGTGCAGCAGGGCTTGCGCGGGTTGATTTTTTTGTGCAAGATAACCCAGGTAAGATTTATTTTAATGAAATCAATACATTACCTGGGTTTACAACGGTCAGCATGTTCCCCAAACTATGGGAGGCGAGTGGCTTGAAATACTCAAAACTACTGGACAGATTAATTCGTGCGGCGATGGCACGGCAGCACAGTCGCTCGCTCTTGATTACGGATTATAAGAGCGCACACGAGTATGTCACAGACTGAGGCGACCCCACGTCAATTTGGATTTTACTTTATCTTACTGATGGTACTTGCGGTCGCACTTTTGGTGCGACTAGTTTATGTGACTTTGTCAGATGCAACACACTTTCCAATTCATACCGTCAAAATAGAAGCAAGCTATGAGCATGTAACGCGAGAAGCATTAGAACGCATTTTATCTCCACACTTGAACGAGAGTTTTTTTTCTGTCTCCACAAAAAAACTAGAATCCGATCTTGCTGCACTCGACTGGACTGAGCATGCCACAGTCACTCGCATATGGCCTGATATGTTGAAAGTTATACTGGTTGAGAAGACTCCAGTTGCCGTTTGGAATACTTCATTTGTGGCAGCAGATGGTTCTTTATTTGAAAAAGGGAAAGTAACCGATGGCATGTTTTCCGGCCCCTATTTGTATGGGCCTCAAACCCAAGAGCAAGAAGTCTTACAAACTTACGAAAAATTGAGTAAGCTATTAGCTATGTATGGATTGGGTGCTGCATCGCTTCGCCTGCGTGAAAACCAAGCTTGGGAGCTTGTTTTGACCAACGGTGTTAAGCTAAGACTTGGAAGGCGCGATTTAGAGCAGCGATTACGCCGTTTTTGTCGGGCTTACCCGGCTGTTTTTGGTGAGAAGCCAGAACTGTTGTCATGTGTTGATCTACGCTATCCGCGGGGTATGGCGGTGCAATGGAAGCAGAAAACAGAAAAATCGGGAAGATAATGGTTAAAAAAATAGAAAAGAACATTATTACCGCGCTCGACGTAGGGACTTCAAAAATTGTAGTCTTAATTGCCGAGATAACCCCAAGTGGTGCACTAGAGATTATTGGCACAGGTCGCCATGCTTCGCGCGGATTGAAGCGCGGCGTTGTCGTCGACATAGAGTCTACTGTGCATTCTATTCAGCGTGCGGTACAAGAAGCCGAGTTGATGGCAGGCTGTGAAGTGCGATCAGTTTATACTGGCATTGCCGGCAGTCACATCAAGAGCTTAAACTCGCATGGGATTGTGGCTATTCGCGACCGAGAAGTTTCACAATTCGATGTCGAGCGGGTTTTGGATGCTGCGAAAGCAGTTCCAATACCTGCTGACCAAAAAATATTACACGTTCTTCCGCAAGAATTTATTATTGATGGCCAAGGTAACATCAGAGAGCCAATTGGTATGGCGGGTGTTCGTCTTGAGGCGCGTGTACACATCGTGACTGGGGCTGTGAGTGCTGCGCAAAACTTAGTGAAGTGTATCCGACGCTGTGGGCTTGAAGTCAATGATATGAGCCTGGAGCAGCTTGCGTCTAGCGATGCAGTGTTAACCGACGACGAAAAAGAACTCGGTGTATGTTTAGTCGATATTGGCGGCGGTACCACCGATATTGCCATTTTCTCGCATGGCGCAATTCAAGGCACAGCTGTGATTCCTGTTGCTGGTGACCAAGTGACTAACGATATTGCAATGGCCTTACGTACACCGACTAAAGCGGCTGAGGTCATGAAGCTTGAGCATGCTTGTGCGATGCCTGAGCTTGCCAATACCGGACAAATGATAGAAGTGCTTAGTGTCAATGAGCGGCCAGGTCGAAAAATTTCAACTAAAGCATTGGCTGAGGTTGTTTCTGCGCGTTACGAAGAGTTGTTTTTATTAGTACGACATGAGTTGCGTCGTAGTGGATTCGAAGATTTAATTGCAGCAGGTATGGTGCTAACAGGCGGGGCATCCTGCTTAAATGGTGCTTTAGAGCTTGCTGAGATGTGTTTTGAAATGCCAGTTAGGCAAGGCGTTGTGCCTGAAATGACTGGGTTATCAGCGGAGATGATGCACCCTGCGTGGTCGACAGCCATTGGATTATTGTTACACGGCTTTCAACAGCAGAGTGAAGGTGGGTATAATGGCTTTACATTAGGCGAAACGGCAAGTGGAGCCTGGACGAAAATGAAACAGTGGTTTAGAGGAAACTTCTAACCTAATTTGACTGTGAGGGGTAAGCGTCATGACAGAACAAATGGATAGCCAGCTAGAAAATGCTGTGATTAAAGTCGTCGGTGTAGGTGGCGGTGGCGGAAACGCAGTAGAGCACATGTTGGCTGAGCGGATTGACGGAGTCAAATTTATCTGTGCCAATACCGATGCACAGGCACTTAAGAATTCCAAAGCCGAAATCCAAATGCAATTGGGCGATGAGCTCACCAAAGGGCTTGGCGCAGGTGCCAACCCACAGGTTGGTCGAGAAGCAGCTGAAGAAGATCGAGAGGCCATCAGAGAAGTGCTTGAAGGCGCTGATATGGTGTTTATTACGGCCGGTATGGGGGGCGGAACAGGAACGGGGGCCGCACCTGTATTTGCTGAAGTGGCGAAAAGCTTAGGCATTTTAACCGTTGCTGTGGTCACCAAGCCATTTTCATTTGAAGGTAAGCAGCGTACCTTGGCGGCTGAAGAAGGCATGCGACGGCTTGCTGAGCATGTGGACTCTTTAATTACTATTCCAAACAATAAGCTGTTAAGTGTACTGGGTAAAAACATTACCTTATTGAACGCGTTTAAAGCAGCTAACAATGTTTTACTTGGTGCGGTCAAAGGGATTGCAGACTTAATCACACGCCCGGGTTTAATTAACGTCGACTTTGCTGACGTCCGCACCGTGATGTCTGAAATGGGCATGGCGATGATGGGGACTGGTAGTGCCACAGGTGAGCAACGTGCACGTCAAGCTGCAGAAGCTGCGATTGCCTCTCCTCTTCTTGAAGATGCAAACTTCTCAGGCGCGCGAGGTATTTTGGTCAATATTACTGCGGGTCTTGATATGTCCATCGGTGAGTTTGAAGAAGTGGGCGATGTCGTCAAAGAATTTATCTCCGATGATGCAACAGTGGTTGTTGGAACGGTGATTGACCCAGATATGACAGACGAGATGCGAGTTACAGTGATTGTGACGGGGCTTGGTGAAGAAAGAATGCGGCAATCAGGTGGTGTTACAGCGACAACAACCCGTGCACCCGTATTTGAGACTCAACGCCGCGATGGCAGCTTTGATTATCAAGAATTAGATAAGCCTGCAGTGGTTAGAAAGCAGGCAACGGCACAGAGTGCGCCAAAGGCTCAATCCAGTAAAAGTGACGTAGTGCCAGATGTCGATTATTTGGATATTCCGGCCTTTTTGCGCCGCCATGAACACGAAGAGGTGTAACCGTACTGTTTTTGTTCTGAAATATAGTCTAGACTTAGAGAAAAGGTTTAGACTAATCAATCGATTATTGCTAGAATCGTTCAGATTTGTGTACTAACCGATTAGGGGACGAAACAAGGTGAGCATCACCATGGTAAAACAACGTACACCGAAAACGGTGATTCAGGCTACTGGGGTTGGGTTACACTCAGGTGATAAAATTCTCTTAACGCTGCGCCCTGCGCCGGTGAATACCGGTATTGTCTTTCGGCGAACTGACTTAGAAGGCGAGCCCGAAATTCCTGCATCTTACAAGAATGTGAGTGAAACGACGCTTTGCACGTCACTTCAATACAAAGGTGTTCGGGTTGCAACGGTTGAGCATTTACTTTCTGCCTTCGCGGGGCTTGGCATTGATAATGCGTATGTCGATATTGATGGCCCTGAAGTGCCTATTATGGATGGTAGCGCCGCACCTTTTGTTTTCTTGATTCAGTCTGCTGGGATTTCCGAGCAAAACGCGCCTAAGCGTTTTATTCGCATTTTAAAACCAGTTCGCGTTGAAGATAATGGCAAGTACGTACAGTTTTTACCGCACAATGGCTATCGGGTCTCATTTACAATTGAGTTTGATCACCCCGTATTTAACGATAAGCCACAAACAGCTTCATTTGATTTTTCATCCACGTCTTATTTGAAAGAAGTGTGTCGCGCACGAACCTTTGGCTTTTTGTCTGACTATGAGAAGCTTCGTCAAGCAAACTTAGCGAAAGGCGGCAGCTTGGATAATGCCATCGTGGTTGATGACTACCGGGTACTGAATGAAGATGGTCTGCGCTTCGATGACGAATTTGTGAAACATAAAGTGTTGGATGCTGTTGGTGATTTATATCTCTTAGGATCGGGTCTAATTGGTGCTTTCGAAGGCTATCGTTCAGGACATGAGTTGAATAACCGACTATTACTCGCACTTGCTGAAGCGAAAGATGCTTGGGAGTATGTCTCTCCTGAAGCAGACGATCCAAAACTCGATATTTATCCTGAAGGGTTTTTGGTTGAAGCTTGATTTTTCCCGAGTCGTTCTAGTGCTTCTTTGAGTGGCGGGTAACTACAATATTTTGCACTTTCATTGATGGTTTGCTTGGCTTTTTGTGAGAGAAGCGGAGAGCGCTTCTTTTTGTGTGTGTTGAGAGTTGGTTTTGACGCCAAAGAGACGTTAATACGAATCGACGTTAGGTGATGCAGACCTGCCTTACGGAGTTGGTCACGCAGTGAAGGCAGCTCGTAGCGTAGTCTAGATGCCCACACAGCGTCTTCAACGGTAATGACAAGGCATCCCTTAGCAAAGCGTGTCACTTCACAGGGTACCGGCTCATTTTTCCCGAGATGCTCTTGTACTAGCTCGGTTAATGTTTTGAGCTGGACGACTTCTTGGTAAATGGAAGTCAGAGATGTATTGAAACATTGCGTAATTCGGCGCATGATTTTTGATTGTTAAGCAGTCTTTAGGTAGTTTAGTATACAGGAGTGTGGTACAAAACCGGAGTTTTTTAGGATGGGAAATCAACAAGTGGTTTATCAAGCGCGTCTACATTGGATTGTATTTGTATGGCCTATTTCATTTTTAGTATTTAGCGCGTGGCTGAGCACTATGTTTCCGTCGCTCTATGAAGTAAGCCTGATGTTTATGGCGGTGGGGCTTATTTGGAGTGTTTTGATGTGGTTTACCTACCAGTTCTCATCACTGACCATTAAGAAAAAACAAGTCGTGTTACGAACCGGTATTATCGTGCGACAAACGATTGATGTACCGCTTTCAAAAATTGAAAGCATTGATATTCGGCAATCGATTATTGGCAGTATCTTCAAATATGGCTCGTTGGTGATTACCGGCACTGGTGGCACTCGGCAATCGATGGGCTATGTGGCAAGACCTCTCACTTGCAGGCGTCACATCGAGCAGTTGATGAATGGGGTTTAGCCACTCTATTTGAAAAGCTTCCACGAGCTTTCTGTTTCATCCTCTTCATCAGTTCCTGCTTCATCAGGTGAGGATTTGAGTTTTCTACGTGCTGTTTCTAGGTCTTTTTTCACCTGCTCGGGTAGCGCTTTGTAAATATCTTCTGTTTGTTGGCTTGGATCTACTGCATCCTCAAACGCTTCGTCATCACTTTCCTCTTCTGTCGTATACCCACTACTAGGCTGTGACTTAGCTTGAGCTTCTGTTCGCACTGCTTGAACAGCCGCTCTGAAGTCGACAGTGGTTGTCGGTTTCACTTCTTCGACTGTGATGGTTGGTGATAACTCACCTTACGCACTGAACCCTTGCCCCACAGCTAAAATTCATTAAACTTTTCCTCTCAATTTAGGGAGGGCCGTAGCATGGATATGCTAGATATTTATACTGATTACCTGATTTGCCAAAATAAGCATGCAACTGCA
>JASBUZ010000048.1 GCA_030147635.1 Gammaproteobacteria bacterium | reverse complement strand
AATGAAACGATACATCGCTTGTTCGAATCGCAAGTCAAGGCAAGACCAGAGCATACGGCCCTTGTATTTGAGGGTGAATCACTGACGTATCGAGCTTTAAATGCAGAGGTCAATCAATTAGCACGTTATTTAAGAAAGCATTATGACATCAAGCCAGACAGCTTGATTGCCATTCATATGCAGCGTGGTTTTGAGTCAGTGATTGCGTTATTCGGTGTATTAAAGTCGGGGGCGGCTTATGTGCCAATGGATTTAAATACACCTAAAGCACGCGTAGACACTATCTTAGAAGATACACAGGCACTCTTAGTGTTAGACGATGCGTTTTTTGAGCGGAAGCCTTATTTGAATCAGTCAACGCGTAACCTCACATCCATCAATACGCCAAGTGATTTAGCTTATGTGATTTATACATCAGGGACGACTGGCAAGCCTAAAGGGGTGATGGTCGAGCACAAAAGTGTGAGCCACTATCATAGCTGGATACAATCTCATGAGTCTTATCAATTAGCGAATCGCGTGGACTGTTCAGCAAGTATTGCGTTTGATTTTGCGGTGAGTGTTTTAATCGCACCTTTGCTATCAGGTAAATCCGTGGTGATTTGCCCTGATGCAGTGAAACGAGATGGGGCATTATACAACACTTATCTCCAAGAAAATCAAATTGATTTAGTAAAAGTCACCCCAAGTTATTTGCCCAATTTATTGCTTGCTGAGTCTCCTGACATTCGTTGCTTGATGGTCGGTGGGGAGCGGGCAGATCTTGAGGTGATAAAAGAGTGGATGTCTTTGCACCCGAATGCATCAGTCATTCATCACTATGGCCCAACCGAAGCAACAGTGGGTTGTATAAGTTATGAAATGTCAAAGACACCAGAGCATCTTCCATTGGGTCGGGTTGCAAGTAATACCAAAGCTTACGTTTTGGATGCTCACTTAAACCCATTACCCATTGGTGCCGTTGGCGAGTTATATATCAGTGGTGTAGGTCTTGCCAGAGGATATTTAAATCAACCTGAATTAACTGAAGAGAGCTTTATCTCACATGCCTTTGGGCGTTTATACAAAACTGGAGATTTAGTCCGCAGACTCTCAGATGGCAATTTAGAGTACGTGGGCCGTCATGATGACCAGGTGAAGGTTCGTGGATTTAGAGTTGAGCTAGGAGAAATAGCGTCAGCGATTTCAAGTTATGTGGATATTAATCGGTGCGTTGTGTTATTAAAATCGGAACCAGAGCGTCTGGTTGCCTATTACACGTCTGATTATACGCTTGACCAAGAGATACTCTTACAGGAACTGTCAGAACAGTTGCCTGAGTATATGATTCCAAGTGTATTTATTCAGCTTGAACAGTTTCCACTGACCTTGAATGGAAAATTAGACAAGCGAGCATTACCTGAGCCTGACTTTAATCCTGATGCAGATAATTATGTGGCGCCCAGAGATGAGGTAGAGAGCTTGGCTTGTCAGATATGGCAAGAGGCTTTGCAAGTGCCACGAATTGGTATAGAGGATGACTTTTTTGAACTGGGTGGTCATTCCATTTTAGCCATGCAAGTGGCTCATAAAATGAGTCGTGCACTGCAACAAAAACTGGGTGTTACTGATTTATTTAAAAGTAGAACGATTGAAGCGCTATGTACAGTGTTAAAAGGGAAAGAGGCTTTAAAGCCGATAGCCATTTATTCAGGCAGTCGAGCCCCACTTTCTTATGGTCAAGAACGGTTATGGTTTATTGAGCAATATGAAGAGGAAGTATCACCGTATCATATCGTGATGAAGCAGCCATACACACCAGAGCTACTTGAAAGCTTACATGAATTGGTTTTACGTCATGAAGTTTTGAGAACCTGTTTTGTGATGGATGAATTAGGTGTTTACCAGAAAGTGCATAATGAAGCGTTACCGGTTGAAACAATTTCTGAGCTTGACGTATTTGTTCAACGTAAGTTTGATTTAACCACAGGACATCCTTTGAGGGCTGGGGTTTATGGCGATGATTTGGTGCTTGTGCTGCATCACATAGCTTTTGACGCTTGGTCTAGAAATCTTTTACAAGCAACAGATTCACTTGAAATTCAATATAAAGACTTTGCTGTTTGGCAAAGGAACTTGGTTGAATCACGCTGGGATGAATTACAAGAATATTGGCTTGAGCAATTATCAGGCGTTGAAACATTACAATTACCAACAGATTATAAAAGACCTGCTCGTCTCGAGTATCAAGGGGATTCAGTAGAATTTGATTTGCCACTTGAATTACAAACATTTTCACAAAAACACCAGGTCACTCCATTTACCTTATGTTTGACGGCACTTGGAATCTTATTGTCTCGATATACAGGCCAAAAAGAAATCTTAATTGGTACACCTGTGGCAGGTCGAGAGCATCCACAGTTAGAGCCTCTTATTGGTTTTTTTGTGAATACACTCGTGCTTAAATTATCTATTGAAGACAAATCGTTGCTTGATACACTTACTCAAGTACAGTCAAACTTAATCGAGGCACAGACTTATCAAGATATGCCATTTGAGCGCTTGGTAGATATTCTAGAAGTTGAGCGCGACGCCTCAAGACATCCGATATTTCAAGTGATGTATAGCGCTCGCCACACGTCCTCAATCTCTCAAGGAGAGCGTCTGCAAGATAGTGTTGCAAGATTTGATTTAGATTTATTAATTGTAGTTACGCCAACAGCAATTAAAGGACATCTGCAGTATGCGACTTCTCTATTTAAAAAAGAAACGATTAAACAGTTAGCGAGGCACTACCAGGCACTTTTAACGGAGATTCTTAAAGCACCAAAACAGTTGATACACCAATATGCTGTTCTAACCAAGGATGAGTACTACCAGCAGGTATATGACTGGAACGAGACAGATACAACTTACCCCGTACAAACAATACAGAACTTATTTGAAAAGCAAGCTCAAGCAACTCCAGAGCATACCGCTCTTGTGTTTAAAGATATATCTCTGACGTACAGAGCCTTAAATGCTGAAGCTAATCAGCTGGCTCGTTATTTGCGTAAACATTATGACATCAAGCCAGATGCTTTGATTGCGGTACAAATGGCGCGTGGTTTTGAGTTGGTGATTGCACTCCTTGGGGTATTAAAATCAGGGGCTGCTTATGTGCCAATTGACTTAAATTATCCTAAAGCGCGTGTGGACACTCTCCTAGAAGATACAAAAGCAGCTTTGGTTCTAGATGATGCGTTTTTTGAGCAAAAGCCTTATCTGAATGAGTCAAAACGTAATCTCACACCTATTAGTACGCCTTGTGATTTAGCGTATGTGATTTATACCTCTGGTACGACAGGCAAGCCTAAAGGGGTAATGATAGAGCATGGGAGTGTGGCACGACTGTTCGCTGCAACAGATGGACATTTTCACTTTAATGAAACGGATGTATGGACCTTATACCATGCATTTGTATTTGACTTTTCTGTGTGGGAAATTTTTGGTGCTTTACTTTATGGTGGGAAGCTCGTTATTCCATCGCAGGAAGACATTCAAGACGCGCATCAATTCTTAAGCCTATGCCAACGCCATCAAGTCACCGTACTTAGTCAAACCCCTAGTGCCTATCAGGCTGCTCTAGATATTGGGTTTGCAGAGAGTCTACGTTATATCATTCTAGGCGGAGAAGCTTTACGGACGTTTACGCCGCCTGCAGAAAAACACATACAAGTAATTAACATGTACGGTATTACAGAGAATACTGTTCATACGACTTATCATCTGCTTGAGGCCAATCAACCCGTTTTACTCGGTCATCGCTTACCTGATGTAAAACTATATGTTTTAGATAATCAGTTAAATCCTCTACCATTGGGTGCGATTGGTGAGTTATACCTTGCAGGACCAGGTCTTGCCCGAGGCTATTTAAATCAACCTGAATTAACAGAGGCGAGATTTATCTCGCATGCCTTTGGACGTTTATATAAAACCGGAGATTTAGTCCGCAGGCTCGCTGATGGCAACCTAGAATATGTCGGTCGTAATGATGACCAGGTGAAGATTCGTGGCTACCGAATTGAGTTAGGTGAAATAGAGCATGTATTAAATACACATCCAGCAGTTAAACAAAGTGTCGTTGTTGTCCATGATAAAAGGTTGGTTGCGTATTATGTCGGAGAGGCAGAAGACTTGGAGGCTTATCTCAGCCAGAAACTGCCAGGTTATATGGTGCCAAGTTTATTGATGGCAATGGAAACATTCCCGCTCACAAGACATGGCAAGTTGGATAGAAGAGCACTACCTTTACCCGATTGGGCTGATAATGCAGCACAGTATGTCGCACCTCGTAATGCCTTAGAGGCAAATTTATGTGACATTTGGCAAGAAATACTAGGCATTGAGCAAGTGGGTATAGAAGACGATTTCTTCCGCTTAGGTGGTGACTCCATCTTAAGTATTCGTCTCGTAGTACGCATGAAGCAAAGTAATATTTTCATTACAGCTAAAGATCTTTTCACACATAAAACAATCAAGGCATTGCTCTCTTTTTCTGACACAATACACAGTGAAGAAGCTCCTTATCAGCCTTTTTCTTTAATTTCGAACGAACAACTCCAACAACTCAAATCCAGGCAAATTTTAGATGAGGTTGAAGATGCTTATCCTGCCAGCTATTTGCAAATCGGAATGTTTGTCGAGTCCGCTAAAGAAAGTACAGAGGCAGCTTATCATGATATTTGCACCTACTATGTTGCCGCTCCATTTGATGAAGAAAGGTTCTTAGATATTTGGCAGCAACTTGTAGAGAGACATGCTTTATTAAGAACATCCTTTGTGCCACATGAAGAATATGGGTATTTGTCTGTCGTTTGGCGAAATATTCCATTAGAAACGCATTATCAACAAATAAAAGACTCCGATAGTGCCAGTTTGATTATGAAAGCAAAACAGGCGTTGCTAACCACAGAAACGCCTGGTTTATTTAAGGTATTGGTTTCGGTAACAGCTGAAAAAGAATTTAAGTTAATTATTGTTTTACATCATGCAATTTCAGATGGATGGAGTGTTACTTCGCTGGTAAGTGAGTTCACAAACGCATATGTTCATTCTTCACCGATTAAAAATACTTCTTTACCCAGTTATGGCCAAGTTGTTGCAAAAGAGCGAGCCATACTGGCAGATGAGAGACATGAAAATTTCTGGCGAACCTATTTAGCTGATTATGAGTTAAAACCAATTAATTTCTTAATGCAGCCAGGCAAAGTAGATAATGCTGGACAAGGGATTTGGTCGAATGTAATACCACAAGAAGAGAGTAAATTATTATTATCGACCGCTAAGTGCTTAGGTGTTTCACCTGATATTGTATTTTTGAGTATTTATTTATTAACAGCGGCGCGATTTTACGCGACAGATGATATTGTCATTGGTGTTTTATTTCATAATCGATTAGAGGAAATAGGCGGAGATGAAGTGCTTGGACTTCACCTGAATATGCTTCCTTTAAGAGTTAAGATTTCTCCTGAGGATTATATTCATTTTGAGAAGTTTATTTTGTATGTGGCAGCAGAAAAACTAAAGTTAGAAACATACAAAGCCTACCCTTATGATAAAGTTAGATCTTTATATGCTGACTACGAGAATAGGTTAGAGCAGCTGTATCAGTTTTCATTTACCTATAAACATTTCCATGCAATAGAACCTTTTTATCAAGAGCAGTCTATTCGTTCAGGTAATCACCTTGCAAAAGCGTCTATACCATTTGGTTTTAAAATAGATCGTCATGGCCATGCATTTCAATATGCAATAAAAGGACATGCGAACTTTATCGATGCAGAAGTAGCTCAATGTTTTCTAACTCAATTCACGCACCACTTGCAGCGTTTATTGAAAGTCGAGCAAAGCACTGACTTTGTTTATTTACCCGCTAAAGCGCATCAAGAACAAATTTATACCTGGAACGAAACAGATAAGCCGTATCCAAATGAAACGATTCACAGTTCATTTGAGTCTCAAGTAAAAGAAACACCTGAACATACAGCGCTTATGTTTAAAGGTGAGTCACTCACGTACAACGCTTTAAACGCAGAGGCCAATCAATTGGCACGTTATTTAAGAAAGCACTATGACATCCAGCCAGATGTCTTAATTGCTATGCATGTGAAACGTGGCTTTGAGTTGGCAGTTGCGCTGCTGGGTATTTTAAAATCAGGGGCAGCGTATGTACCAATTGACTTAAATACACCTAAAGCCCGTGTGGACATTATTTTAGAGGATACACAAGCGTTATTGGTGTTAGATGATGCGTTTTTTGAGCATAAGCCTTATCTGAGAGAGTCCGCGCGTAATCTCACATCAATCAATATACCCAATGATTTAGCGTATGTGATTTATACCTCAGGGACAACAGGTAAGCCTAAGGGCGTGATGATTGAGCATAAAAGTGTGAGTCACTATAACACCTGGATGCAATCACATAATGCTTATCGTTTGGCTAAACGAATTGACTGTTCATCAAGTATTGCATTTGATGCGACGGTAGGCGTATTACTAACGCCTTTGGTATCTGGCCAAACGGTGGTGATGTGTCCAGAGTCGGTGAAGCAAGATGGGGCACTATACAATGCTTACTTAGAAGAAAACCAAATTGATTTAGTAAAAGTAACACCGAGTTACTTACCAAACTTAATGTCATCGGCATCTCCTTATATTCGCTGCCTGATTGTAGGCGGTGAACGAGCAGAGCTTGAGGTCATAAAGGACTGGATGTCTTTGCATCCGAATGCATCGGTAATTCATCATTATGGCCCAACCGAAGCAACGGTCGGATGTATAAGCCATGAAATGTCAGAGGCGCCAGAGCAGCTTCCATTGGGTCGGGTTGCAAGTAATACCAAAGCTTATGTGTTAGATAAGCACTTAAACCCTTTACCCATTGGCGCAATTGGTGAGTTACATATTGGTGGTGTCGGTCTTGCCCGAGGGTATTTAAATCAGCCTGAATTAACAGAAGCAAGTTTTACATCTCATGCCTTTGGGCGTTTATACAAAACAGGGGATTTAGTCCGCAGGCTCGCTGATGGCAATTTAGAATATGTTGGTCGAGCTGACGCCCAAGTAAAAATTCGTGGGTTTAGAGTTGAGCTCTCAGAAATAGAGCATGTATTAAATGCACATTCATCAATCAAACAAAGTGCCGTTGTAGTTCATGATGACAAGCTGGTTGCTTATTATGTGGGAGAGGCAGAAGCCTTAGAGGCTTACCTCAGCCAAAAGCTGCCAAACTATATGGTGCCAAGTCAGTTCATTTCAATGGACTCTTTCCCATTAACCACACATGGCAAATTAGACAAGCGAGCATTACCTGAGCCTGACTTTAATCCTGATGCAGATAACTATGTGGCTCCTCGCAATGAGACAGAAAGCAAGATGGTGGCTGTTTGGCAGTCTGTACTCCAGCTTGAAAAAATAGGGATACAAGATGACTTTTTCCAGCTGGGTGGAGACTCAATACAAAGTATTCAAGTATCAGCTCGT
>JASBUZ010000041.1 GCA_030147635.1 Gammaproteobacteria bacterium | reverse complement strand
GTTGCAGTTGCATGCTTATTTTGGCAAATCAGGTAATCAGTATAAATATCTAGCATATCCATGCTACGGCCCTCCCTAAATTGAGAGGAAAAGTTTAATGAATTTTAGCTGTGGGGCAAGGGTTCAGTGCGTAAGGTGAGTAAATTACAAACTGCTACTGCTGTTTTAGGCAGTGAGCCGCTGCTGCAGGGAGGGGCAGTGATCTCCTTTGGAAATAGGAAGGTAAGTGCAAGCCTTGCTGTAGTACATTTATTGGATAATGATCCATCAAAGTTTACTGCACACGCCGTAAGTGGTATATGATATGCTCCCAGGCCAAGCTGATTAAAGCTTGAGGAAGCTCTGAGCTTATCTACATCAATTAACAAGTTGACCAGACAAACTTCTTGAGGTTTTAGAGGAGTAGATATATCACATGTGGTCGGGCGTTAGGGTAAACATTTGAAAAACTACTCGTTGGATAACTAGTAAGCTGAGTAACCTCCGACCCCATTGGCCTAAGTCTTAGCGTCTGGCCTAGAGCAGTATTATTTCTGAGCGCATAAACTGCAGTTACTTTTTGAATATTATTGGGAACTGTGAAGTTGGTTGGAGTTAATGGTTCGAACTCATAAAGAGAGCCTGGAGAAGCACTTTCTTCGGGGCTGCAAAGCTTGAGCCAATATACATAAAAAGCAGCAGACTAGACATCCATCGTCTAAAAATATACATCCTATATCCCTATATTCATTATAGACTCAGACAAAACTATACAGGAAAGGTTTTCCCATGCAAAGCAGGGGTTGGATTATTTTCCTTGACAGTTTGGAGAGCTTGGCGCTGTGTTGCCACGTGCTTTCCACTCTTTTGGAGTGTGCAAGTGCAAACTTAAAGCATGTAGGCCTGTGTTAAATTCATCTGCTGCGAGTGCGTTGACTAAGCGATGACGGTCGATGCGTGACTTTCCTTCGAACTGCTCTGAAACAATCACGATTCTGAAGTGCGTTTCAAGCCTTGGCCCCCGATGATTATGAGATTCATCCTCAATCTCTAAAAATACTGGTAATAAGGTGCTAGATATTGCATCATGAAGGCGTTTTTTTCGAGTCATCGGAAAACAGCAAGTCGAATGTAAAAGATGTCACGGAGTGTAAGCATTTTTTGCGTATTTGTCACCTGATACCATGGAGGATGTATCATGAAGTATTCTGTTAAACCCTTTGGATTTACCCTGATTGAGCTGATGATTGTGGTTGCAATTATCGGAATTCTTGCAGCTATTGCTATTCCCACCTACCAAAACTACACCATTCGAGCGCGTGTGGTTGAAGGCGTGCACCTAGCAAGTGCAGCAAAGCTTGCCGTGTCTGAAGTTGCTTTGGCCACGCAAAGGCTTCCCAAAAATCAAGCGGAGACGGGGTATGAAAGCCCGCCATCAACCGCAAACATTGAATCCATCAAAATCGCAGATAAGTCGGCAGCTATTACCGTTTTATATACTGAGGCAGTTGGTAAAAAGAGTAGTTTAATTTTCACGCCGACCCTACATACCACAGGAGATATTGCTTGGAGTTGTCAGGAGGGCTCTTTGGTTGCGAAATATCGACCCACTGAGTGTCGGTGATTTTTTTTTGCAATGTGGTAAGCTGCTCTTTTGATTGGTTTTAGTTATAGGTGATGTATTCAAATGGGTAAAGAGCAGCTGCGTGCAGTCATCGAAGGTAAGATTGCTGAAAATCAACAAACTATTGTTTCAAGATGGGAAGAAACACTTAAGTATTACTGGCATGGCCCAACAGAGCCTGTTGAAGAGAATGAGGATGAAGATGAGTTTGTTTCAATCGATGAGCCTGAGTCGTTTGAATCTGTGATGAAGTTACTTCTATTTACGGCGTGTTTGATTGCATATGCTGATTTTGAAGTGTCAGTAACGAAATCTACAGGCGAGACAGAGCCTTTCGAAAAACCGTCTGCAGCACTTCGTGTTGCCGATTATTTATCACATGGTGGATATCTCATCATTGACTCTAAGCAGTTAGACCCTACCGGGCATCGTACTTTACGACAAATTTATGGAAAATCAGCCGATGGTTATGTAGAAGGTTTTAGCCCCACGGTTTCGACGCGAGCATTGAGAAGAAATGAGCGTGAGATGCTTACTGAAGGGACAAGTTTAACCCATGCTGCCATTGAGCAGCTTAAAAGAGCTGTCAATGCGGCGAGTCGTGCCATGTGGAATGTGGGCGAGACTGCAAAACAGTGGGGTATAGAAGGCCCTGAGAGAACCGATTATGGGTTGGACTTACTGGTTGGTGGTGCGCAGGGTATCAGTGCACAGTTTGTAGCGCATCACTCGATTGACTCAGAGGGGCACCTAAGTGGTATTTTGCTGGGGCTTGAAGAAGGGAGCTCACCCGAGGGGGAGCGTCCTGGTGAATATACGGCAGCGCATTCACTACAGTTTAAAAATTTACTGTATAGGTTAAAGTTTTTAACGGAACGTCAAGAGTTAGTGCCCAAAGCCTGTAATGGTATGCGAGTTGTTTTATCAAAGGAGAAATATCAACTTGTTCATCAACAGTTTGAGGCCCTTCAGAATTTATCCGCAAACGAGATGTACAGTGCATTTCACGAGTTGCTGACAAGCTTCCCAAGCTCTGTCTGTATGACTGATACTGGTACATGGGCCATGCATGATAAGTACATGATTTTATTTGATGAAGAAACTTCAAGTTCTATTCATACTTGTGTTTCACAAGTTTCTTCTGTGCTGCCTCAACCTATCGATTCAAGTTTAAGTAGCCACTTTGGTGCTTTGCTTACAGATATCAAGCCTTGGATAGCTTATTTTTTGCGAGCAGAACCATTGCCTGCCGGAGATAGGAGCACTCGCTTTCTACCAGAGAGTGAGCAGACCAATATTGCTCAGCTAAGCCGTGCACTAAATGAGACGGTTTCGATTATTAGAAAACGGGCAGTTCAAGAAATAAGACGTATTCGAGATGAGGCGAAAGAGCTGAAAGATATTCATGCAGTGTTTAATCGGTATGAAGTTTTACGAGATGCTAGAAAGCTGGATGAAAAGGCCAACGTGTTTCAAAAATTACAACAATATATCAACAATAAGAACCATTTTGATAAAGCGCTTTATCAGTATTTACTGAAACTAGAACAGGGCGAACCATCGGAATATTCTTCGACCTTTTTCCAAGTAGGTCAAAGTGATCCGGGATGTCCTCTATGGTATTTAACAGAGTTGCACCAACTCAAGCGGGAGGCTTATGCTTTGCTTTCCACGAATGAGTCACAAATTATTTTAGAGTTGTTACAAGCGCCAGTGCCTATGTCTCGGGATGAGAGTGTTTTAATTCCTGAAGAAAAACAAAAGGACAGTTTGACATGTTAGAACTGATATTTGCTTGTGACTAATAATTGATCAATACCCCCTAGAGTGCTACAATAATAACCACTAAGTTTAAATTTAGAGGTTATTAAGATGGATTCTAGAGAAGGACTCAAATCTGATGGCACTTCTGGGCCTTCTGGAACTCCTTCGCCAGAGTCGTCAGGCGGACGAGTCAGAGAACTAAAACGTGCCAAAAGACGAGAAATTGTGGAGCGTGATCTGCGGCAAGACCGAGATGCTGTGGTCTCAAGATGGCTGGATACTGTGGTGTTCACGGATGAAGAGCGAGGGTCTGATGCAACCTTTGTAAGGGAATTGATTTTAATGACTTTTTGTCTGATTAAGTATGCCGATTTTGAAGTATCATCGACAGGAAATGACAAGGAGATATGTGAATTTACTAAGCCTTCTCCAGAGCTTTGTGTGGCTGACTACTTATCTCATGCGAGTCGTATTATTCTCGATCCAAGAAACCTCGATCCTAAATATGCGAGAGCACTGCGTGCCATTTATGGGCGGCGGGATGACGGTTATTATGAAGGCCTGGATTCACGTGCTTCAACGCATGCACTTGTTACAGATGTGAATGGGCAATTAGTCGAGATTAAAAGTCGGGAGCACGGAGCGTGGGAAGCCGCTAAAAATGTGGTTAAAGCGGTGGGCTCTTTAGGAAACATTGCGGAATATGCAAAACAATTTGGTGTGCAAGGTCCTGATACAACAGACTATGGTATTGACGTGCTGATGGGGGGAAAAGGGCGACCCAACCTGAGTGGTGGATACAGTGAGCTTGGCAAAGACGGCCATTTTCTGATACATCACTCAGAAGGCATTTTGGTTGGGCTTGAACAGTCCAGACCTGCGGGTACATATAGTGATTTACAAGGAAAGGTTTCAGCGTTTGCCGAGGGGACAGTGGGAGTGCTAAGAAGTGCATTTTCCTTTGCTTCTTTGGATAGTGCCGAGACTACTTCAAGCTCAGATACCACAGAGTCTTCTCCCTCAAGCCATCGTTCTCGTCAGACGCCTTCCCCTGATCCTGATGACGATCCAACACATGGGCTATCGGGTGCACACTCTATGACGGGTGCTGCAGATGAATATACGGCAGCAGGCTCGTTGTATTTTAGTAACTTGCTTTATAAGTTGAAACTGTTGGAAGAAACTGGTGAACTGGCCCCTAAAAAATATAATGGGATGCGTATTGTGTTGTCAAAGCGGGCGTTTATACAGGCATATAAAACATTTGATGAGCTGCGAGGCTTAGAGAGTGGCCAATTAGAGGAAAGGTTGAGGCTTTTGTTAACTAGTACTCCTAACAATGCTTACGACAGGGAGGATGCGCCGAATTCAAGAGATGAGAATTATCTTAGGTTATTTGACGGAGAATCTAGAGGCTCTATTAAAGCATTTATCAAGCAAGTCAAATCTGTTGGGAGCGGTACGAACCTTGATTCATTTACTAATGGTTTAGGTGATTTACTTGAGCGTATGAAACCTTGGATAGCTTATTTTCTTCATGGCGGAGAGTTGCCAGAGTTTGAGCCCAGTACAGTAACGATGCTTTATAATTGCTCTAGTCGTCAGCTGAATGTAGAGCAATTGCGGCACGCATTGAATCAAACCACTTTGGTAATTAGGAAGCGAGCCATTGACGAAATCAAGTGTTTGATGCGTGATACGAGTAGTATTGAGAAAGCAGATTGGTTATATCATCAGTATTGCAGTTTAGGGGATGAGCTCGATAAAAGCGGGGAGGTTTTTCAGCACTTAAAGGCTGTTTTAGCTGAAAGGAAAAGGTTAATTTCTGATATTGAGGCTTATTTACGTCCTTTAGAACCTAGACAAATTCATGCGCCAGCAATGGGCTTTTTTGAGCAAGAAGCTGCTAGAGGACTCGAGCAAGTTTCTTGTCCGCTACCTCATCTTGTCGCGCTTCACCGAATAGAAGCTGAGCTTAAAGCGCTCACCTCAACCAATGAAGCACGTATTGTATTGCGACTGATGCCTGCACCTTCTAGTCAGGCCGAAAGAAGGGAAGACACACCGCCTAGAGAGTATCATTTTGGTGCTTAATGTTGTCTCCATGCCATGTTACCCCAAAAAAGAGTCCCTGTAGGCCAAATGCACTTGCAGTATGCTCCATGGGTTGGTTTATAGTTAAAGCATAATTTTCATTTAACAAGGCTTGAAAGTAATTGAGCCATATCCATCCGGCATTGAGGGCGAACTGTCCTTGTTGCATGGTATGGACGTAGCTTGTCTTTAGTGCGCCTTCCAGTGCTGGCACAAGGGCAGAGGTTGAGAAGCGTCGATTCGGGATTGAGAGTACACCATTAAAGTCAGTATTTGTGGTTCGGGTGCCTGTGAGCAAAGTGATTGTGGCGCTTCCTGTGATGCCTATGCCATTTTGCCAGACATAAGTGAGGTCTGTGTACCCAGGCGAGGTCCAAAGCCGTTGTAGGTTCGAGCAACCATTTTGGTATCAGGCACTAAGCGGTTATTAAGATTGATGACAACTTGGGCTGTTTCATCGAGTGTGATGTGTGCATATTGGACGCCTGTGCGGAGACGAATCAAGGTTTGATTTACTGTAATTTTTTGACCGAACTCAAGGTTTAGTGCGTTCCAATTTGGTTGAATATAACCACTGGCAGTCTCTAGCAAACTGTTCTCATTTCCAGTGATTGGGCCAAATGTGCGCTGCTCGGTTTTTTCAACACGATAAAAGCTTAAGTTTACATCATAGACTGGATTAAACTGATAAGCCCCTTCTACTTCAAATCCCCAAGCATATTGGGGATTGTAGTTTACATACTCAATGTTACCATTAGCGAGTGTTCGAGTGCCGCGATAGTTAGCGGCATCAATTTCAGGCTGCAGGTAAAGTGCGTGTGCGCCAAAGTGTAGCGCAGAGGCGATGGTTGTGCTCTGCCATAGCACCAAGGAGAGGCTTATCCATTTTTTCATTGGTTTTATTTCCAGGGCCCAAGTTTTGGTGCAACCAGTTCGTTTTTAAGGCGCACATAGTCAGGCAGGCCATTGATGTAGGGGGGGTAGGCTTCTCCTTGAATCAGTGGCGCTAAATAGCGTCTGCAAGCATCGGTAATACCCATGCCATCTTCACGAATAAATTCTTTGGGCATAGCGCGCTCTTGGTTCGCAACGTCACTCAAAGGCACCTGTCCAATGGACCATTGATAAGGTGCGTCATTCTCTCGAACCACAATTGGCATGATGGCATTTTGGCCTTCTAGTGCCAACTCAACTGCGGCTTTCCCGAGTGCATAGGCTTGTTCTACGTCAGTGCTGGATGCAATATGGCGCGCAGCACGTTGTAGGTAGTCAGCAACTGCCCAGTGATATTTATAGCCGAGCTCTTGCTTGACCAAATTTGCAAGCACAGGTGCAACGCCTCCTAATTGAGCGTGACCAAAAGCATCTCTGAGGCCTGCATCACTTAAAAACTTACCTTCTTCATTTTGTACACCTTCAGAGACTACAACCACACAATAGCCATGGGTTTTGACACATTGGTCGACGCGCGCTGTAAATTCAGCTGGGTTGAAGGTGACTTCAGGAAATAAAATGAGATGAGGGGGCTCGCCTGCTGCTTCACTGGCAAGGCCGCTGGCTGCAGCAATCCAGCCAGCATGCCGACCCATCACTTCAAGAATGAATACTTTGGTTGAGGTTTCAGCCATTGAGGCGACATCAAACCCTGCTTCTTTGGTAGAAATAGCGACGTACTTGGCAACGGAGCCGAATCCTGGGCAGGTATCGGTAAATGGTAGGTCATTATCCACTGTCTTAGGAATGCCGATGCAGGTGACAGGATAGCCATGTTCTTGGCTCATCTGAGCGACTTTATTGGCTGTATCTTGGGAATCACCACCGCCATTATAGAAAAAGTAGCCAATGTTGTGGGCTTCAAAGACTTCGAGCAGGCGAGTAAACTCCTCACCGTCTGACTTGAGCTTATGGCGGCATGAGCCAAACGCGCCTGATGGGGTGTGCATGAGTTTTGCGATGTCTGCATCACTTTCAAGTGAGGTATCAATAAGGGACTCGCCGAGTGCACCGACAATGCCTGATTGTGCAGCAAATACTTTGCCAATTTTATCGGGGTGTTTGCGAGCGGTTTCAATAACGCCACAGGCTGAGGCATTGATAACTGAAGTTACACCGCCTGACTGTGCATAAATTGCGTTTTTAATAGTTGTCATAATGCGTCCTTATGTTTTTGTATTACTCCGTTACAAAATCGAGTGTTTGATGAGCTTCAATTACTGCATCTATATGGTAAATGACCTCATCCAGTGCTTTTTGTAATTCTTGTTTGGTTTGTGTATGTTGCGCTAAATATTCGAGTTTGGCGAGTGCTCGTTCAAGTTTGGGTAGCTCTGAAAATCCACAAGCCCCTCTTAGGGTATGTGCTGATGCTTCAATTTCTGCTTTCTGGTTGCTTTGGATGGCTTTTAAAAGGGTTTCTCGGTGCCCTGGGAGCTCATTCACAAATCGGTCTAGAAACTCGCGGGCAAGTATGGCATTGTCTGACATTTTCTGCACGCATCGTGACCAATCAATGGGTGTGATTTTTGCATCTTGCAGCACGGTGATTAAATGATGAAGTAGTAAGTTTTCATCAATGGGCTTAGGTAACTTTCTATCAATTTTTTGTTCGTTGAGATAAACGCGATCCAAGTCATGACTATCGGCACTAATCAATAGGACGGGTGTATTTTTGTTGAGGACTGTATTTTTTCGGATGAGGCGAATCGCTTCTAAGCCATCTAATTTAGGCATATGTAAGTCAATCAGCAGGGCATCAAACTGTTTTTGATGGCAAAGGGCAAGCGCTTGTTCACCATCATCCACCATATCAAGCGATGCACTTGAACCGAGCCATGCGTGCAGTAACATGCGATTAACTGCATTGTCTTCAGCAATCAGTAGGTTTGGCCTAAGATCGCTTAGATTTTTCCGCAGGCGCTCTAGGTCGAGCTGATTATTTTTGGGAGATGCTGTTTGCAAAAGCATCGACTCGATGGTGTCTTGTAATTTTTGGATATTGGCAGGTTTCATTAGGAAGCGTTGTGCGCCAAATGCCTGATAATCTTCAATAATAAATTTTGACAACAAGATGATTGGCATTTTTTGTTGTGGTAGAAAGCTTGAGAGTGCTTTTTCATGTTCGGGAGTGATGCTAATAAAGGCAAGTTCTGCATCCACATGTTGTACAAAGGCGACCTCTAAGTCATCTAGTGTGCTGACTTGAATGCAAGTAATGCCAAAATGCCCAAGGCCGTGACATAGGGCTTCTAGGTGCAGGGCATTGGTATCAAAGCAAATGGCTTTAATGTGACTGAATCGTTTGGGTTGATTTTTCTCAACCTCATAGGCGGGAAGCTTGGCAAAGGTCAAGTAAACCGAGAATGTAGTGCCGTGGTTGGTATTGCTTTCAAGGGTAATACGACCCTGCATATGTTCCGCGAGTTGCTTACAAATCACAAGCCCAAGCCCTGAGCCGCCATGGCGGCGCGCATTATTTTTTCCGACTTGATGGAAAGCATGGAATAAAGTTGTCTGTTCTTCCGGTAAAATGCCAATTCCTGTATCGGTGACAGAGAGACAAATCGTATAATGCTGCTCAGTAATTTCATGAACATGGGTACGCACTAAGATATGTCCTTGCTCGGTGAATTTAATCGCATTGCTGATTAAATTATGAATGATTTGTTTGAGTCGAATGGGGTCGCCCACCATTGTTTTGGGGACATCAAGGGCTGTCGATGGAATCAAGTCGAGCCCTTTTTTATAAGCATTGGGGGCTGCGAGTGCCAGCACATCGTCAATACAGTTTCGAATATCTAGTGGAATGCTATCGAGTCTCAGCTTGCCCGCATTTATTTTAGAGTAATCCAAAATGTTGTTTAAAATGGCAAGTAAGTCTTTCGCAGAGGACTTAATCGTTTTGACATGATCGCGTGCAATAGGGCTTAAAGAGGTTTCTAAGAGAACATTGGCAAACCCAATAATACCATTCATTGGGGTTCTAATTTCGTGGCTTAAACTGGTGATGAGCATCGATTTTTGATTCAGTTTTTCTTCCGATTTTTTCTTGTCGAGGAGTAGCTGAATATTTTTTTCTTCTAGAAGCAAAAGGCTTTGCTGTAAGTCATGGGTTGCTGTATCGACGTGCTGATTAAAATCATTCAACAAAGAGAGGTAGGCTTTTTGTAAGTCAGAGCATCCTTGCTCAATGATGCCAAGTTCTGAGGCACTGCCTGTTTTAATTGGGGTTTCAAACGCTTCGTTTGAAATTTGCTTCATGGTGTGGCGCAGGCGCGTGATGGGGCGGTGTACTTTTTTCGATAAAATATAATTCATGATAAAACCAAGTGCCACCCCCAAAATGGTAATGAGAATGCTTGCTAAATACATGCTGTATCTTTTGAGCAGCATCGGCTGCGTGTTTAAATCGATTGAGAGCCAGCCGAGCACATGATCGGCTTGGTCTGACATGGTTGTTGGGGGTGTCATCGAGGAAAGGTGCGAATTGTTGTACAAATTAAAGCGTGGCAACGTGATGGGTGCAAAAAAACGCATACTACCTTCTTTGGTAGGCTGACTTTCTGTGAAGTCTGAGGTTCTGAGAGAAGCAGGTGGTAGGCTTTGGCGTCTTGGATGTTTGCTGCCGCGATAAGCGAGCAGCTTCCCAGTTGCGTCATAAAAAGCGAGACCTAATACATCGGTATTGGTGACCGCTGCATCCACTAAGGCTTGCAAGCTTCGCGTGTCTCCTTCGAGTATGGTGAGTTGTGCTGCAGGAACTAGCTGGTTCACATAAGCTTCGCCCAGGTGTGATGTATGTTCACTCAGCGTTTGATGCAGTTTTATGTTATAAAATACGGCAAATAAGAGTGCGACCAGAATTACTGGAATTAGAGTTGCCATGCGTAGGTGTTGTCTGATTCCAAATCCTTTCACATAAACCTCGAGGTTGGCAGTACTGTTTGGCTTTTCGCCAGAACTGAATTCGGCTATTATAGCGCCAACGAATGATTGCGCAAAATGGAGTAATTTTTATGGTTGTGAAAACACGCTTCGCCCCGAGTCCAACGGGTTCTTTACACGTTGGCAGTGTGCGAACAGCGTTGTTTGCTTGGCTATATGCAAAGCATTGCCAAGGTGAGTTTGTGCTACGTATCGAAGATACTGACGAAGAACGCTCAACAGATGAGTCTGTTCAAGCAATTTTAGATGGCATGGCCTGGCTTGGACTCGAGTCAGATGAGCCACCTGTGTATCAGACGTCACGGTATTCACGTTACCGCTCAATTATTGAGGACTGGCTTAAAGCTGGTAAGGCGTACCGTTGTACTTGTAGCAAAGAGAGGCTGGATGCTGTACGTGAAGCGCAGATGGCGGCGAAAGGGAAGCCTCGTTACGATGGCCATTGCCGAGGGCTTAACTTACAAGATTTAGATGTGCCTCATGTCATTCGTTTTAAAAACCCACTGGATGGTGGAGTTAGCTTTAAAGATGAGGTATACGGTGATATTCATGTCTCTAACCAAGAGCTAGATGATGTGATTTTGGTGCGAACGGATGGCACACCGACTTACAATTTCGCTGTGGTGGTGGATGACTCTGATATGGGGATTACCCATGTGATTCGTGGAGATGATCATATTAATAATACCCCGCGTCAAATTAATCTATATGAAGCTCTGGGCGTGAGTGTCCCGGTTTTTGCGCATTTACCGATGATTTTGGGTGAAGATGGCAAACGACTTTCTAAGCGCCATGGGGCAGTTAGTGTTTTAGAGTTCAAAGAACAAGGCATCTTGCCACATGCACTATTAAATTATTTGGTGCGCCTTGGCTGGTCTGCAGGGGACCAAGAAATTTTTAGTGTTGACGAGATGATTCAGCAGTTTAACTTAGCTGCAATTAGCCGAAGTGCGGCAAGCTTCAACTATGAAAAGCTGTATTGGCTGAATCAGCACTATCAAAAGTCAGATAGCCCTGAAAGTGTGGCCAAAGCCCTCCAATATCAATTCGATAAAGCGAATATAGACATTACCCATGGCCCAAGCTTAGAAGATATTGTGAAGGTGCAAGCCGAGCGATGTAAAACCTTGGCGGAAATGGTTGAGAAAAGTGCTTATTTTTATGAAGCTGAAGTAACTTACGATGAAAGTGCTGTTAAAAAGCATTTAAGACCTGTGGTTCTTGAGCCTTTGATGGCTTTGTATAAGGCATTTGAAGCGCTAGCTACTTGGGAGCCAGATAGCCTACAAACGTGCATTAATGACATCTGTGCTGAGTTTGATTTAGGCATGGGGAAAATTGCTCAGCCACTTCGAGTGGCTATTACCGGTGGCAGTCAATCGCCTGCGATTGATATGACGCTCACGATGATTGGGAAGGCACGAGTCCTTGAAAGACTTAATCAAGCGCTTGAGCGAATTCGTCTGCGTGCTGGTGGAGAAAATACCTCATGATGCTTTGCTTGGATGTTGGAAATTCGCATGTGTATGGTGGGGTGTTTGATGGTGATGAGCTGATTCTTCGCTTTCGCCACGCTTCGAAAGAAAGTACTTCTGATGAGCTTGGGCTGTTCTTAAAGCAGGTGCTTCGTGAAAACAACTGCTCACCTGAGAAAATTACCCATATTTCGATTGGCTCGGTTGTGCCTCAGCTTGATTACTCACTGCGTTCAGCGTGTATTAAGTATTTTTCTATCACGCCATTTTTTCTGCAAGCTGGTGCAAAAACAGGTTTGAATATAAAATATCGAAATCCGGTTGAAGTCGGGGCTGACAGAATTGCGGATGCCATTGCTGCCAGTCATCGTTTTCCGGGGCAGCCTTTAATCATTATCGATTTTGGGACAGCGACGACTTTTTGTGTGCTAGATGCCAAGAAAAACTATCTGGGAGGCGCTATTCTTCCAGGGCTTAGATTATCTATGAATGCTTTGTCTGATAATACAGCCAAACTGCCAGCGGTTGATATTGTACGGGTGGAGCAAGTGATTGGCCGTTCAACTGTTGAGAGTATTCAATCTGGGATTTACTTCGGAGCACTTGGTGCAGTTCGAGAAGTGATAGATCAGGTTAAAAAGCAATTGGCAACTGAGCAAAAGGTTTTAGTTGTAGCAACCGGTGGTTTTGCGGTACTGTTTGAAAAAGAAAATATTTACGATTATTTACTGCCAGACTTGGTACTTGAAGGTCTTCGCCTGGCAGCTCAAATGAACAGTCATTAATTGGCTCGTGTTTGCTTTTGAAGGTCAGCCTGCTTTCTACTCATTCATAACGCGATTTTTATTTTTTATTTATTGAGGTAACTCTTATGGGTAGATCATGCTCAAAATTGCAGTCTGATACTTCTGGCCACTCAAGTTCTCCTGTACGTCAAATCCGTGTTATGGAGCTTGATGAGAGGGAGGGAGGGATTCAAAAAAGCTCTTCTAATTTAACAAGCTCTACATCTTTTTTTCAATCGGCTGACATCGGCACATCATTTATCAAAGAGTTAAATTTTAGACCTGAGATGCTTACGCCACAGGCCATACGCATGATGAAAAAAATTTATACTGCTTCCAACCAAGAAGTTTCAAGACGTTTTAAAACGACTCTTTCCGAGGGCCGTAAAAATGTGGGCGTTAAAGAATCTTCTCTGAACCAAGTTGCGTATTTACTTCATCTACAACATACACTGCCTCCAAACTACTTAGCCCCAGGAATTCTCCCTCCCAATTTTGAGGAGAAAATTCAAGACGTTGCGTATAGGCATGCCAAGTCACTTCCGGGGCTAGCAAGACAGCGCGAACAGTTTCATCATGCTTTGCCGCATGGCGTAAAGCTTGCAGACGATGTGATGCGAGAGCTGCAAGCGCGAGGTATATGGCAAGAGGATACCGACGAGCATAGGCTGTTGCGCAGTGTCACTTACTGTATAGCTATGCTGCACGACTATATTCAGAAAAACGAAGCTTCACTTTATGAAAGCAATGAGGAGGCGACGGCCGAAAAGGTGTATGAGTGGCTGGCGTTGTCACTTGAGCTTCCTTTTCAAAGGAGAGACTCTCTGGCAGAGTGGAACTTGAAGTGTTTGCTCAAGCTCGTGGTTTATGAGCTGATTGTAGGGGGCAGTACGCCTTTAATGGGGAACTTTTCAGCCGTACGTTTAGGGAAAGAAGAAGTACCTTCTATGGACTTAATTGATTTACAAGAGCAGATTGAAGGAGTGCTTGCTGAGATTGGGGAAGTATTGTTTGACTCAGACAATGCACACTTGATTCATGAGATGAAACAAGTTGCCAAACTACTGGGGAAAAATGATAAAACACCGGGAGCTGCGTCACTTCATGCAATGGAAGGTGCTCGAGCTCGAGCAAGAGCCATAGAAGGTGGCCTACAAAAAGGCTACGCTACAACGCCTGTGCTTGATGATTTTTTTGAGGCTTATTTTGTGCCTTATTTTTCAGAAGAGCAGGTAGGTGCCTATTATACTGAAGAGGATGCTAGATTGTTTGGTAGTGGTAGGGAGTTTTGGTTAGCTGTTAATCGGCAGAACTTTTTTACGAGCTTTACACCTCACTTATTGATGCCACCGGAGTTTCTTTCTGAAAAATCAGAAGAAAAATCACGTCTTCAGGATTTTATAGCACATTGTCGTGATGAATATCTGAAAATATCGGGGCCAGGAGCGCTTCTAGCTATGTTTAATGAAGCGTTTCACAAGTATCGTGTGGCATCAATTTTGGAAACCGTCTTTTTTAGTCCAGGTGCGGTTGCATTTGAGCGAAAATTTGTGGGCAGTCAACGTGCTCCCCTTGAAAAGCGAATACATGAGTTGCGACAAGAAAGGCTTAATGAGGCTAAAATTCAGCTTTTGGTAGATGTATCGGTTATACAGGCCGATAAAAAAAACTTAGCTCAGTTGAAACTGTTTTATGATATGTGTGTATCTCGAGATGACGTCATTAAAGAGTTGATGTTTGCCGCTGTTTTTTCTGAGGGGCAGCTGCGAGCATATCAGTTGGACTTACATGAGCCGCAAGCAAGTCTATCTGAGGAGTTAAATGAAAGACCGCAAGGTAGATATTGGTAGTTTGTACGAGTAAGATGAGGGTATTGACTCAAGTAACAAGGATGTTATTTGTGAAAGTTGCTTTTTTTAGTGTATGTATCACTACTCTGGTTTTGTCAGGTTGTGCCAGCAAACCTCCCCGGCATGTTGATAATATTTGTAGTGTTTTCAAGCAACATCCAGACTGGTATCAGGATACTTTGTCGGTTCAGCGAAAATGGCATGTGCCTGTGACGACTCAGATGGCAATTATTCACCAAGAATCCAAATTTAATGCTTATGCAAAGCCAGAGCGCACCAAGCTTTTGGGATTTATTCCATGGACGAGACCCTCCAGTGCTTATGGCTATACCCAGGCATTAGATATGACGTGGAGTCGCTATAAGCAAGCGACAGGCCGTTTGTTTGCGTCACGTACTAATTTTGAGGATGGGGTCAATTTTATTGGCTGGTACGCAAGTCAGGCTCACAGACGAGCAGGCATTCCATATGACGACACAAGAGCCTTGTATTTAGCTTACCATGAGGGCGTGGGAGGTTATCAGCGTGGTACTTATCGTCGTAAACGCTGGCTTGTGCAGGTAGCCCGAAAAGTTCAAAATCGGGCTCGTATTTATGAGGCGCAGCTCAAGCGCTGCGAGGCAAAGCTTAAACGTCAATCTTGGTTAAGTTGGTTTTAGGTATCAGGGCTTGGCGTGACTGAATAACAAATCTATTTTTTCATAATATTTAGAATGGCATCTATCCACTGATGCCTTGGGAAGGTCACACGCCAAGTTAAATATACTGTAACAAATGGCTTGGTGCTTCGAAATGGTAGGGTTTTAATCAATCCCTCATAGCCAAATCCTTTCAAGGTACTCCTCGGTAAAATAGAAATGCCATAACCGCTAGCAACCATCTGCTTAATGGTTTCAACAGAGGTCCCCTGGGAGATAATATTTTGGGGATCTTGAATACACCCTGGACAATTGTCTATAACATGTTGTCTTAAACAATGTGCTTCCCCTAAAAGTATGACACGTTCGCCAGAAATATCATCAGGATTTAATGACGATTGTTTGGCCAGTTTATGTTGCTTTGGTAATACCCATAATAAATCATCTGAAAATAAAGGTTTTTGAACTAAATATTTGCTGTGTACAGGAGTAGCAATAAGTCCAACATCAAGTCTGCCATCCAACAGTGATTCAATGAGTAAGTGAGTATAATTTTCTTCCGTAATAAGTGGTGTATTTGGATGTTTCTCATGCCATTTAGTAATAAAGCCAGGTAATACATAAGAAGCCATAGTGAAAATTATCCCTATCATAATGGGCATTTCCTGGGCTTTTTTTTCGTAGCTTACTAAATGATTGATCTGTTCAACGGCATCAAGTACTACGCGTGCCTGAGCAATAATTTTCTCACCGATGGGAGTAATCAGAATATTGTGCCTGATTCTTTCAAAAATAATTACTTCAAGTTGCTTTTCAAGATTATGGATTGCAATACTAAGCGTTGGCTGTGAGACACAGCATATGTCGGCAGCTCGACCAAAATGCTTCTCTTTTGCCAAAGCCACTAAATACTTTAGAGCTTGTAGTTTCATATGTTATTAATAGTTTTTAGCTATTATTAATATATTATAAATTAATTTTAACAATATATAAATGGAAATTAAAATACACTTCGTCTATAAATTATGTATTATGGAGGTTAAAGATGAAGTCATTGGAGCATGAAGTAGCAAAAAAATCGGTAGAGCAAAAACTAAGTCATGCTTTTAGATATGGCTCAAGTGCTTTTAGATTTGGGCTTATCCCAGAAGGAGTGTCTGATCACTTACCTATTGTCTCAGAAGTAAGCGTGGGAGAAAGAAAGGTTAAACTTTCGAGCTGGAATTTGCTTGCAGATGAGCACCTTTTTAATAATTTTATGAATATTACTGGGAGTGATTTATTACGAGCAGATTTAGACGTTCGTCTTGATGGTCAAAAAAATAATATTTATCACAATGCCATGTATCATTTATTTGCCGAAATTGCACAATATTTGTATAAGCATGCCAACGAAGATGGCAGGCTTGATATCACAAAGGCATTGCTTGAAGGGTTTTTATCCACTAAAACACAGCCCAGTAGACTTACGCGTTCACGTAATCCTGACACTGTAACCGAGAAAACTAAGCAAGTTGAGGATGCAAGGCAAGTTTTAATTCGAATGCTATGTGACGTGAGTCATGAGCATCACCATGAGTATCAATTGGCATTAAAGCAAAGTCTTGAGCTGATTTACCATATTCAATCTCCTGGTGGAGCACTTAAGTGGGAAAACCGGTTTCGGCGATTCTGCGAACATGAAGCTGCTGTTGCTGAATTACTAGATCAGGATATTCTTGCATTGCAAGAGTGCACAAACCCAAGTGATATTGAAGGTTTATTCAACGAGCGTGCCGGGAAAAACATGGCGTTTATTTGCCATAATACGAGCCGAACAGGTCATTCTACAGATAATGTAGTTTTAGCATATAATACAAACCGATTTAAGCTCGTCACAGATGAAAGTATCACAAATCCTGTATTTGGCTCATTTGAAGGTAAAAAGCCCGCGCTGTATTGTAAACTTGAAGATCTTGAAACCAAAGAGCAATTTATTGTTGGCTCCATACACCACCCAGGTGGGCCACATGACTTAAGGCACGAAATATTAGAAACTGTAAACGAACTTCAGGCAGGACAGTCCGACATGCCATATTATATTATGGGCGACTATAATCACACACAAAAGCAGTTTAATCGCTTGAGCTCAGAGTCCATTGCTGCTGAGCAGTATCATATGTTGTATCCAGTGCAAACTGGGACCATGGCAGGTTCAGATTATGGTAATAGCAACCGTACGATAGATGCGATACTATCTAATCGAACTGCTGACGTAGAGGTGAGTGAGCAGGTGCGTACAGTACCTCCTGCGCTTACAGCACTTAGTGTAGCGTTTCATCTGGCACCTGTAAGCCCTGTGACTATCACTGATCCGGTACTACGACCACATATACATGAGGCCGATCAAAAAAGATTCAAAGGTGAGTTGAGAAACATCCGTAAAGCAGCAAGAAACTCAATTTTTTCTGGACTTCAGAATGTACATGATGATGAATCTGAGGCACTTGAAACTAGAACCCCTATATTAGTTTTTAAAACTTGAGGAGCCAATAGTGACTGAAATAAAGTGCAATAAAGAAACCATGCATACCTTTGGGAAATTCCCTGAGTTAATGCAAAAAGCACCTGACTTTGCCTTAACGGACGTAAATTTAGAAACCAAGCGTTTGGAAACAGATTATTTGAATCAGCCTGTGCTTATCAATGTTTACCCAAGCCTTGATACAAGTGTTTGCTTTGAGTCTATGCAAAAATTCCAGTCTGAACTCAAAGAAAAAAATATTACGGTGCTTGGTGTGTCAATGGATACTCCTTTTGCCCTTAAACGGATTTCTAAAAAACTCGATGTAATGAATATTCACTTGTTATCTGATATGAAAAATCGATATTTCGGCAGCAGTTATGGGGTTACCATTGCAGATGGTCCATTAGGAGGCTTCTTAGCACGCGCTGTATTTTTACTAGATAAAGATCATCAGCTCGTTCACCGAGAGTTAGTTGCAGATATCGCAAATCCACCAAACTACGCAGAAATTTTAGAGAAAATTAAGCAGCTCAAAAGCGCTTAGCATTTACGATAGCTTACTCAAAAAACTACTTAAATGAGGCTTATTTTCAGTTTCTAGCATGTCGCGTAGCTGCTGCATAGCCTCATTGTAATGCTCTTCCGTCATTTTGCCACGCATCACCTCAAAGCGCAGGTAAACACAATAGGTGTTTAACACATCTGTTTCGCAGTAATCTCGAATTGCGGTTAAGTTACCTGCCAAATATTCATCCCAAACGCGAGCTCCACTCATGCCCATTTTGCCTGGAAAGTCGAGCATGGTCGCAATTTCATCCAACGGGGCAAAAGCTTTGTTTTGATAGCCAGAGAGCACATCCATTAAATCGAGATGGCGGTAATGAAAACGGTTTAAATAATTATTCCAACGAAACGCTTGCTCGTTATCGCCGACTTCCCAGTAAGAGGGTGCTTGGATGCCATGCAATAGTGCTCGATAATGAAGTACAGGCAAGTCAAACCCACTGCCATTCCAGCTGATAAGGGTTGGCCTATGTTGCTCAAGGCCTTTGAAGAAGCGCTGAATCAGCTCTGGCTCATCGGAGCTTTCATCGCCAAGAGACCAAACTTTGACGTGACTTCCAGCCTGCATCACCAATGAGATAGCAACGATTCGTTGCAAATGATGGGGAAGAAAGGTATGTCCTACCTTTTTTTTACGAAGTGCGAATAAGGCCTTGGCCGTGTCGGCATCAGATAGTCCGTCTAAGTCATATAATTTTTGTCCAGCGATAACATCTGGCACGGTTTCGATATCAAAAACAAAAATAGACATAAAAGGCCTTTGCTCGTTAGGACAGAATTCATGGCGTTAATGTATCAGATACACGATGTAAGGCAAATGCAAAGAGGATGGATTCTTCGTGACAAGGCGTGGCGGAGACGGTACGATAGATGCTATTTGACTCAGTTCAACGCTTGAATTGGAGAGCATTGATGACATCAGTTCGATTGATTTTATTAGGTGGCCCGGGAGCGGGTAAAGGAACGCAAGCCGATAAATTAGCAAAACATTTTAGTATTCCAAAAATTTCAACCGGGGATATGCTACGAGCAGCTGTCTCTGCAGGAACACCGCTTGGCAAAAGTGCCAAGGAAATTATGGATAAAGGGCAGTTGGTGTCTGATGACATCATCATTGGACTTGTGAAAGAGCGCTTAGCTCTGCCTGATTGTAAGCCAGGCTTTTTGCTGGATGGTTTTCCGCGCACCATTCCGCAAGCCGATGCTTTGTCGGCAGCAAATGTTCAGCTTGATTATGTGATTGAAATTGCGGTTGATGATGAAGAAATTGTGAAAAGAATCAGTGGTCGCCGTGTGCATCTTGCCTCTGGTAGGGCCTATCATATTCATTACAATCCTCCTAAAATAGCAGATGTGGATGATGTTACGGGTGAGCCTTTGATATTGCGTGAAGATGATAGTGAAGAGATTATTCGAAAGCGCTTGGATGTATATCATAAGCAAACCGAGCCTTTAATCAATTACTATCAAAATGAAGCCGGTGCTAAATTCCACAAAGTATTAGGAGAAGGAAAGGTTGAAGAGGTATTCCAACGTATTCTTTCTGTGATGACATAAGGACTGGGAGCATTGAATGAAAAAGTATGGCGAGGTGGTCTCGCTTGATGCGAGCAACTTTGAGCAAACAATTACTGAAGAGCCTATTGTGTTTGTTGATTTTTGGGCGACTTGGTGTGCACCATGCACTCATTTTTCTGCGATTTATGAGCGTGTGGCAGCAGATCATTCGGGCGTTTTATTTGCTAAAGTAGACCTTGAAAAATCACCTGAGCTTGGTGAGATGTTCGAAATTCGCTCAATTCCACATGTGATGGCTTTCAAAGAAGGTATTGCGATTTATTCTGACTCTGGCAGTTTACCTGAGTCTGTTTTGAAAGAGCTGGTCGAGCAGGCAATTGGTGCTGATGTCAGTGATATTAAAGAGCAATTGGATGAGGCTTAAACAGCAATTCTGGGACAACTTAGGTGAATCTGGATGAGCAAAGGCAGCGCTATCGTGCGCTAGACGATTGGTTTAAAACCCCACAAGGTCATTACTTGGGGGAAGCGTTTGCCTTGCAGATATCCCAGTTTACTGAGCATCTTCATCATGATGTTTTATTGCAGCTTGGCTTGTGTGGCCAAAATGCCTGGCTGAGTGGAGACACCTTTAGACACGCATGGACTTGTACGCCTTGTCTTGATGCACCTGATGCCACGTTTATTGCTTCTCCCTGCCGAATACCCTTACTACGCAATAGCATTGATGTGGTCATTGTACCAATGATGCTCGAAGTCTTTGGGCAATACAAAAGCCCATTGGATGAAATTGACAGAGTGTTGAACCCCATGGGGCACGTGATTTTTCTTGGGATAAACCCTGTCAGTTTGTGGGGGGCAGCACTTCTTGGTCGTCGCCTGTCTGCCTTGGGGCAAGCCCGTATGACGCCACACTCACCTTTGGTATTAAAGCGTGCTTTCTTAAATCGAGGTTATCAGCAAAGGCGGTTTGAGGCTTTCCATTATGGGGTGCCTGTGCAAAGTGAAAAGTGGATTAAGCGGGGACTCTTTTTTGATGAGATGGGGAAAATCATGCCTATTTTCCCGGCAGGTTTTTATTGTATGGTGATGCAAAAGTATAGCTTCTCGCCCTTGCAATCACAGCGACGCGCAGGGCGTGAACCGGTATTTTTACCGGGGTAAAAGAGAGAAAAAATCAGTTGAAATCTGGATAAACCATTACTCACATTGTATACTCGGGTTCAATTTCTAGCCCGGCGTTTTTTATGACTGTTTTAAGTAAAATCCAAGAAGTACACGAAAAATCCACCCAGCTTTTTTCGAAAGAAGAAATAGATACAGCACTAGACAATATGGCCAAAAAAATTCATGCTGACTTGAATGATAAGAGCCCTGTTGTTTTGTGTGTTATGGTTGGTGGATTGATACCCCTTGGTCACTTATTAGTACGTCTTCAGTTTCCACTTGAAGTCGATTATGTACATGCAACACGTTATCGTGGTGAAACAACGGGCGGAAACTTACACTGGCTTGCTAGGCCGAGTACAGATTTAACTGACAGAACCGTTTTGATTGTAGATGATATTTTAGATGGTGGGGTGACACTTGCCGCGATTGTGGCTGAAATAAAAGCGATGGGCGCTACAGTTGTGAAAACAGCTGTCTTGGTGGATAAGCACCATGAGCGATCAGAAGATGGCTTGAAGCAGGCAGACTATGTTGGACTTGAAGTCGACGATCACTTCATTTACGGTTATGGTATGGATTATCAGGAGTACTTGAGAAATGTGCCTGGTATTTACGTGGTGGCACCCGAACACGAATAAAGTCTGAAGGGGCATCGATATGCCTCTAAACCTTCATGAACTACATCTTGTACTCGTTTTGGTGACGATGAAAGCCAGTATAAAACTAGCGCCTTAAACACGTTCTCTGAGCGGAAACACGCTTAGCTTTTCTTCAATTTGCTGATAAAGCTCGGGGACCCAGCTGGGTTGCGAGCGCAGTTTGGTTTGAGGTTTTGAGCGCCTTAAGTCGTTAGGCGCAATAATCAGTTGAATTTGGCTGAGGCCCACTCGGCGTGAGAGTAAGAACAGTTGATCAATGGCATGGTTGCCAATGGCAAGGCAGCCGACAGATTCAGATTTTCCATGTAGAAAAATATTACCACCGAGCTTTTTTCGGCCTTCCTTGGCGGCTTTTTTTCGATCGAACTCATTCGGATAATTAATTTTCATAGAGAGGTGCATTTTACTGAAAGGATTAAATGAAGTGAGCCTGTAGATGCCTTCTGGGATTTGTAAGTCGCGTTCTTTGAGTTTAGGACCTAGGTTGCCACTTGATGCCGTGAGTGGATAAGTATGAATATGGCGCCAAGTTTTATTTTTGTTTTTGGCCCAGAGCTGTAGTTTTTGTTCTTTTTTAAAGGCAAGCAAAGCAATTTGTTTTGGCGGATATGCAACTTCTGCTTTTTCAAAATAACGAACTAATTGAGGCTCAGTGCGCAGGCCGTAGCGGCTTACAGCGCGATCAATCGCCTTTTCCCAGTTCATGGGGCTAGTTGCCATGCTATGGCTGGTTTCTGCCCATACCAAGAGATAGCAAAGGAGTATTTTTTGCATCTATGCTCTCCTCTTGTGGTTTAAATTTCATCATACTCAAAAAACTTCTGCAAGAAAATATTTTCCTGGGGTATACTTCGTCGCGTGTGAATTTTAACAGGAGTTGTTGCATCATGCGGGAGCCATTTTTTATTAAGAAAGTCGCAGTGCTTGGAGCGGGTGTTATGGGCGCTCAGATTGCGGCTCATGTCGTGAATGCAGGGATTGAAACCTGTTTATTTGATTTAGCAAGTGAAGGTAGTGACTCTTATCAACTGGTTAAAACCAGTATTAAGAAACTCAGCAAGTTAAAGCCCTCTCCTCTTGCGACCGCAAAAACAGCGCAGCATATATTGCCACGTCAATACGAGTCAGACTTAGCCGAGCTTCAAAGTTGCGACCTGATTATCGAAGCAATCGGGGAGCGACTGGATTGGAAAGAAGCGCTCTACACTCGAATTGCGCCTTATGTTGGTGAAAACACGATTCTTGTGAGTAATACCTCGGGCTTAAGCATCAATGCGCTGTCAGAGGTATTACCAGAAGGCTTACGTGCACGTTTTTGTGGCGTACACTTTTTTAATCCGCCACGTTATATGCATTTAGCAGAACTTATTCCGTCTCAGCAAACAGAGTCTGCTTTATTGGACCAACTGGAAACTTGGTTAACTAGCCGTTTAGGGAAAGGTGTTGTTCGTGCAAAAGATACGCCGAACTTTATTGCCAACCGGGTGGGTGTTTTTTCATTGTTGGCAACACTTCATCATGCAGAGCGCCTAGGCCTTGGCTTAGAAGTGGTGGATGCACTGACTGGAACCCTATTAGGTCGGCCCAAATCAGCCACCTTCAGAACCATGGATGTAGTAGGGCTTGATACTTTGGGGCACGTGGTTGACACCATGGCGCATCATTTAAAAGACGATCCGTGGCATGCCTATTTTACGCTGCCTACTTGGTTGCAAGGCTTGATTGATGCTGGGCATTTAGGGCAAAAATCAGGGCAGGGTGTGTACCGCAAGCGTGGTAAAGCGCTTGAAGTCTATGATATCGCACAAGGTGATTACAGGCCTGTTGAAAAAGGCCTGCCAGATGAGATTAAAGCTATCTTTAAGCTCAAAACGCCTGAGGCACAAATGGAGGCACTACGAGCGCTTGAGACGCCCGAAGCTGAACTGATTCGCGTGTGCTTCAGAGATTTATTCCATTATTCAGCATTTCACTTAGCGTCGATTGCTGACAATGTACGTGATGTTGATGCAGCGCTTAAGTGGGGTTTTGGTTGGCAAAGTGGCCCATTCGAGACTTGGCAAGCCTTTGGGGTTGCTCGGATGAGAGAGTGGATTGCAACCGAGCTTCTTGAAGAGAAAACCATGGCGCAAGCGCTTCTTCCTGACTGGGTACAGGCAGGTGACTTCATGTTTTATCAAAACCGCGAAGCCTTTTCGCCAGAGCGTGCAGGATATGTCGGAGCGTCAGAGTTACCCGTCTATCAACGGCAACTGCACCTATCTAAAACTCCTGATGAAGCGAGTGTTTTATTTGAGAATGAAGGTGTGGTGCTCTCACATCTAAAAGACGATGTTGCGGTACTTTCATTTAAGAGTAAATCCAATACCATTGGACAGCCTGTTTTAGACGGAATTAATCACGCTATCTCGATTGCCGAAGCACGTTGTCAGGGTATGATTGTCTATCAGCATAATCCTGCAAATTTTAGTTCTGGCGCTGATTTATCGGCAGTGTCTCAATTTATTGAAAGCCAGAAAATGAGCGCAATTTCTGAGATGGTCGGAGACTTTCAGAAAGCTTTGATGCGCTTGAAGTACAGTACAATTCCAGTGGTATCCGCATTGCGTGGCCGCGCTTTGGGTGGTGGCTGTGAGTTTTTGATGCAAACAGATGCAGTCGTTGCGGCATTTGAATCTTATCCTGGATTGGTTGAGGCAGGCGTTGGCTTAATTCCTGCTGGGGGTGGTTCTAAAGAGCTTGCTATGCGTGCAGCACGAGCGGCTGTTGGTAAAGACATCATGCCAAACTTGCAGCCGTACTTTGAGACCGTTGCGATGGCGACTGTGGCAGGGAGCGCGCCAGATGCACGCACTAAAGGCTTTTTACGCTTAAAAGACACTTGCATGATGCATGCGGGTGAAGTCTTGTATGCAGCGTTTCATCGCATTCTTGCGATGCAGGCGGCCAATTATGCGCCTCCTATGCCTACACGCTTTAGAGTGGCTGGCCGTGAAGGCTGCGCGCAGCTGAAGGGTTTACTTGCAAACTTTGAAGCAGGTGGTTTTATCAGTCAGCATGATGCCTTTTTAGCTTCAGAACTTGCCTATGTGATGACTGGGGGAAATTTGGATGCAGGGACAGAAGTTGATGAGCATTGGATTTTACGTCTTGAGCTTGAAGCGTTTATGCGTCTTGTCGAGACGCCACTGACTCAAGCCCGTATTCGACATATGTTAGAAACCGGCCGACCACTGCGTAACTAAGCCCCAATAAGGAGATTTAAGTATGACAAATGTATATGTGGTAGACATCTTGCGTACCCCTGTCGGCAAGGCACCTCGTGGCGTGTTTAAAAATATGCTACCCGATGATTTACTTGGATTTATCATTCAAGCCCTACAAAAAAGGCAGTCGAAGGTTGACTGGGAAGCCGTGCAAGATGTTGTGATTGGCTGTGCGATGCCTGAAGCAGAACAAGGCATGAATGTGGCCCGTATTGCGAGCTTGTTGAGTGGTCTTCCTGAGTCGGTGCCTGCAATGACAATTAATCGCTTTTGCTCCTCAGGTGTACAAAGTATTGCAACGGCTGCTGCCTCGCTTTCAGACAAAGGCCCACAGCTTGCACTAGCAGGAGGCCTTGAGAGTATGTCTCGTGTACCACTTGGTGGTAACAAATATACGATGAATCCAGCCATTTTTGATAATGAGCATGTGGCGATTGCTTATGGCATGGGCATCACTGCAGAAAAAGTGGCTGCTAAATGGAATGTATCACGAGAAGCGCAAGATGAGTTTGCGGTAGAAAGCCATAAGCGCGCAATTGCAGCGCAAGAGCGGGGCGACTTTACATCAGAAATTGTGCCAGTGCCTGTGAAAAAGCGTATTCCTGATTTAAAAACCGGGAACGTGACTGTCAAAGAGCAGGTGGTGACGGAAGACGAGGGACCTCGCCGCGATACTTCTTATGAGAAAATCTCGCGTCTTAAGCCCGTTTTTTCCGCCAAAGGAACCGTTACAGCGGGTAACACGTCACAAATGAGTGATGGGGCAGGGATTGCCTTATTGGCCAATGAAGAAGCGCTGAAAGCGTATCAACTGGAGCCGATGGGGCGTTTGGTGAGCTTTGCTGTTGCGGGTGTGCCTCCTGAGTTTATGGGCATTGGACCTGTGCATGCCATTCCGAAAGCATTAGACCAAGCAGGGCTTGAGCTTAGTCAAATCGATTGGATTGAGTTAAACGAAGCGTTTGCAGCGCAAGCTTTAGCTGTGATTGAAACGCTTGGTTTACCGCGAGACAAGGTGAACCCATTAGGTGGTGCGATTGCGTTAGGCCATCCACTTGGTGCAACCGGTACGCTAAAAGCGGCAACACTTTTGCATGGTCTTCGTCGAACTCAAGGAAAATATGGTATGGTCACTATGTGTATTGGTACAGGTATGGGGGCTGCTGCGATTTTCGAGGCTTTGTAGTTATCCACCGGGGTCAGGGCTTGAATTTTGAATCTCAGATTCAAAATTCAAGCCCTGACCCCGTGAAAAAAGGGAGAGTACGCAAGGCCTACTCTCCCTTAATACGCTTAGCTGACAGCTAATGCTTATTCATCAGTAAGACGAAAATATTTAGTGCCAAAGTAACGTTGTAGCTTCTTCCGAATGGTACCTCGGCTAATGCCAAGGATCTTCGCTGCCTGGAGCTGGTTCCCACGCCGCCTTTCCATAACTGCTTGTAGCAGTGGAGGTTCTACTTCAGAAAGGATCATGTCATACAAATCATGAATGGGCTTATTTTTGTTTTCTGCGAGAAACCGATTGACAAGTTGGTAGACTAAATCTTGCAAGCCTTGCTCTTGTTTGATGGCGTCAATCGCAGTACTAGGTTCAGTAACGTTCATCGTAACATCCTTATTTCTTGATTAAATCACCGCAGTTCTCAGGCGTTAAAGCGATCTCTAAAACGCGATTTTATGGTACATGAAAATTAATTGGTAATCTAGGCCATTCTCTGACGTGAGAGGAAGTTTTTTTAGCGGTCGAGCTTTGATAGAACCAAATCGCGAAGGGAACAGTCGGCCTGCTCTTCTGAAAGGCTTTGCTTTAAACGCTTGAGCCCTGCTTCAATTGACTGCTGGAGCGGGCTTTCTGCTTTATCGAGCAATTGGGTAATAACTTCTGTGAGTTCCGCTGGGTTAAAGTCGTACTGTAACAATTCAGGCACTGTCATTTGGTTCATGAGCAAGTTACAGAGCCCTACATATTGCACTTTTAAAAAGACGGAAGCAGCAAGGTAAGCGACATAGCCAACTTTATAAATAATACACATTGGCTTTTCGAGCAGGGCGCACTCCAGTGATGCGGTACCTGAGGCAACTACAATGGCATCACAGACTCTGGCAACGTCGATGGCTTTCTGGCCTTGGATGAAATGGCAAGGCGCACCAGACTTCCAAAACTTTTTCACGTAGTTAGGGTCGAGTGTGTTTGCCACAGGAACAGCTATTTCTAAATCTGGGTGGCGTGTTTTGAGGCGTGTTGCCGTTTCATGCAGCGTTGGCATGTGGCGCTCAATCTCATTGATGCGGCTGCCAGGCAATATAGCAAGGATAGGTTTACCTTCAGGCAAATTTAAATCTTGTCGAGATATAGTTTGTTTGAGAGATAAAGACTTGGTGAGTGGGTGGCCTACAAAAGAAACTGGGACTTTTGCGTCTTCATAGATTTTTTTCTCGAATGGAAAAATCACTGCCATATGATCGACAGAGGCTTGAATACGCTTGATGCGTCCTGCTTTCCAAGCCCAGATTTGCGGGCTGACATAATAAAGCACTTTGAGGCCAAGCTGCTTTTTAGCGTACTTGGCGAGGCGCAGATTAAAGCCTGGGTAGTCGACGAGTATGAGGAGGTCAGGCTTAGTTTCTTGGAGATGCTTTTGAACCGCCCTAAACGCACGTTTAATGGTTTTTAAATGCTTGAGTACTTCGGTAATGCCCGTGACGCCAAAACGTGCTAAATCACTTAATAAAGGCACATCTGCATCTTGCATGTGTTGCCCACCAATCCCTGTGAAAGTGATTGTGGGGTCGGTCTTTTTCAGAGCGCGTACAAGAGAAGCCGCGTGTAAATCTCCCGAGGCTTCTCCTGCAACAATCACAATATGTTTAGGCTTCTGCGGCTTCGGCATGTCGCTCTGTTAAGTTGTGATGAATTAGAGATGAAATTTGGTGTGCCACCGATAGTGCAGATTGTCCTTCTTCACCAGTCACTAGTGGTTTGGTATCGTTTACAATACAGGTAACGAACGCTTTGATTTCCTCAAGCAAGGCGTCCCCTTTCTCAAACACCGATTGATGTCGTTTCACATCTGGGATGCCGGGGAACATCTCACCATCGCCTTTTGTGAAAACAGCCAGTTGCTTTTCTTGGTAATCGATTGAAATATAGCTGTTTTTTTGGAAAATCCGTGTTTTTCTTTCGGTTTTGAAGCTGACGCGACTTGCTGTCACATTAGCAATACAATTGTTCTCAAAAGTAATGCGAGCATTGGCAATATCAATTGAGGGGGATAAGACAGGAGCCCCCTGGGCGTCGAGTGACTTAATCGGAGATTTGACAATGCTTTGAATAATATCGATGTCATGAATCATTAAATCGAGTACGACGTTGACATCCGCACCGCGTGGGTTGAAGGGTGCTAGGCGGTTTGACTCGATAAAGAGGGGTTTTTCTAGGTACTCATCCAGTGCGAGCCGTGCTGAGTTGAAGCGTTCAAGATGGCCGACTTGTAATTTGACTCGATGTTTTTCCGCAAGCTCAATCAGTTCTTTGGCTTGAGTGACCGTTTCTGTGATGGGTTTTTCAATTAAAACATGAATGCCAGCACTTAAGCAGTTTTTCGCAATTTCATAATGTGCGCAGGTGGTTGCTGCAATACATACAGCGTCTACTTGTCCGAACAGTTCGTGATAGTCATAGTAGCCCGGTACATTAAATTCTTTAGATGCCTTATCGCATACAGTTTTGTCGACATCACATACGGCGACAAGCTTTGAATCTTCAAGTTGTTCGAGCTTTTGAGCATGGAATCGGCCCAAATAACCCACACCAATTACGGCACATTTTATGGGGTTCATAATTTACGAGGTATTTAAACGTTGGCGAATTATTACACCTTCCACGCGTTATGGCAATTTTGTAGTGATACTATCAGCAATTCCCGCTCAAAAAATGCCAACGTTCCGCGGTTTACCCGCGGAATCCAGTGCCAACCTATGATAAAAACCTGGATCCCGCGGATAAACCGCGGGACGTCGAAAAAAGACTACGAAAACTTTTCTAATCAAATGCCTCAAAAGCTGCATAGGATGTGAATTTCTATTTTCGCCGGGAATTGCTGT
>JASBUZ010000034.1 GCA_030147635.1 Gammaproteobacteria bacterium | reverse complement strand
CCTAAAAATTTTAATGTCACCACTTGTTGTAGTCGGATTAAATCTTGCTCTGAATACAAACGATACCCTGCCTCTGTTCGGACAGACGGTTTTAACAATCCAATATCATCATAGTATTGCAGTGAGCGGATACTTAATGCCGTCATTCTGCTGACATCTTTAATTTTATGGTATTTCACATTTACTCCTGAGTTGGAGTATATTCTATCACGCAACGTGAGGGTCAAGAGAAATATTATGGATTTTAAAATTGTTTACATGAATAGGTTCGACGTGGTTAAGTTGCTGGAAGTTATTTTTCCATATGTAAAATCGGATACGGTTGCCCTTCACTATCGAGCTCAGAACGCTCCACTACCCTAAATCCCTTTTTTTTATAAAACTGTATTGCACGGGGATTTTGTTCATTTACATCAACTTTGGTAGCCCCGTAGTGATCAACAGCATATTGACATAATGCTGTGCCAATGCCTTGTCCTTGAGCACCAGGAGACACAAAGAGCATTTCAATTTTTTTGTTCAGGATACCGCAAAAGCCAAGTATATCATTTGCATTATTTTTGAAGCATTTCAGAGTAGTTACCGCATCAAAATACTTCTCAAAAACTAATTTTTTTAGGCGGTTTATTTCTTGATCCGTCAAAAAACCATGTGTTGTCCGTACCGATGCCTCCCATATTTCTATGAGTACAATATAATCATTTTTGTTAACGTTATAGAGCATAAAATGATTTCCTAATGTGCAAATGCCATGATTCACTGAGTTATCAAATATTTGAACGTATTCATGATGTTATTGTGGCTTGTCTTAGGTTACGCTTTTTAACATACATATTAAGCCCAATATGATTGTTATACCCGAGATAATTAGCAATTTTTCTTACTGATAACCCAAGATTCAAAAGCTCTTTGATTTTATCGACATCTTTATCAAACTTACTCGCCTGTATTGTTCCCTTGGGTTTCCCAAGCTTAATACCTTGGGCCCTTTTGCTAGCCAATGCTTCTTTCGTTCTGAGGCTGATTAAATCACGTTCAAGTTCTGAAAATAAAGAAAAAAGCGTGATCATGACTTTTGATGTCATATCGTGCTGACAAATATCGAGCTTTTGTTTGATCACGATAATGCGGACTTTTTTATTTATTAATTCATTGACTAACCCAATCACCTCCGCAGTACTTCGTCCTAACCGACTGAGTTCAGTGACAATCAATATATCAGCACCATCTAGTTTTTCCATCATTTCGTCGATGCGTCGCTCTTTACTGTTTTTTCGACTTGAAATTGACATCTGAATAAAATCATCGACGGTGAGTTTGTGTTTTTTCGCATACTCAAAAATTTCCAGCTTTTGATTGTTCAAATCTTGCTTATCTGTAGATGTCCGAATATAAGCGATCGTTTTGCTCATTATTTGATCTCAAAAAGATAATGTTAACTTTTAACTTAAATAATACGTATTTATTATACAAATAACAATAAAAATAAAATGTGTTTGTGTTATACATTAAATAACAGTAAAACCGGTCGTTATTTCTATACATTCTGTATCTGTAATATAGAATAGAGATGTTTTTTATGTACAGCTCCATGGGATGAACAAATAACGATCAAATATTATTCATGGTAAAAGTGAGAGGCGTATGTGGTACAAGTATGAAAATAATGTGATCAGGCTGAACCTTTACATACAGCCCGGTGCCAAATCCACTGAAATTTCAGGACTACATGATGGTGCGCTTAAAATTCGCCTAAATACACCACCCATTGAAGGGCGCGCAAATGAAATGCTTATAAAATATTTAGCAAAATGCTTTGAGGTGCCGCGCAAACAAATCAAATTGGTTCGCGGCGAGAAATCTAGAAAGAAAATTTTTGAAATCACCGGATCGTCAATTGATCCAAGCAACCTCGTTTAAGAACACTATAATTGCATCCAAATGATGTGGTCAATTTAAGATCAGATGAATTTCGCACAGAAAATTACGGTTTGAAAATAGATTATTGTGCTGAAACCGTAAGTCTTTGTCCGAATGCCCCCGCTTGCCAATCAACCTACACGCCAAATAAAGTATCAGCAAGTTCGTCCAAAGTAGATATCGTATCTAGCTGTATTAAATGAGGTAACTTATAAAACACATCAAATGTACTATGCTGAGTCAATCCTACTGCTTGCCTATATAAAGAAAGACCAAGTGCTTGTTTTGAAAAATTTGCTTTAATGGGCCAGTCGGATGTTTGTAAAACTGTTTTAAGCAATCGCTTATCCCAGTCAAACGTATCCATTAATTTGCCAAGCTCATAATGGCGATCTGTTACAGTCGCATCACCCCAATCAATAATACCGGTTAAATGACCACTTTCAATGAAAATATGTGTAGGAACAATATCGCCATTTACAAAGCATCGATCAAAATCATCAAGTCTTGTAATGAAATCTTCCACTTGAGCAACTAAATGCTTCGGTAATATGCTTTTATCAGCAGCCCCTCTAAAATCTAATTTAGACCATGCATGATCATGCAAAAGTCGTTCATCAAGTGGTAATGAATGAATTTTGTGTAGCTGGCACCCTATTTCTGCAGCAATATTATTTTTCTCTTCAAACGTTAAGGTTGTATTTAACCAAGACTGGCCAGGAATTTTAGAAGACAGAATATACGACCAAGATGCTTCAGCTTCTGGAAATAACTCTCCAGTAGCCAGTATTCGTGAGGCTAATATCGTATCGTCTTTACTTAAGTATTCGTGGGCAGCACACTCTGTCGTAAAAGCATTTCGCCAATGTGAACGATGTCCAAAAAATTTTATAACGATATCGTCAATTAAAAAAACCGGATAGGTTGGATTAAAACCACACTTAGTTACTTCGCGCTTATCAGCACCAGCAAGATTATGTCGTTGTAGCACTTCAATGATATAAGGCCACCAAAAATCTATATTAGCTCGTGCTGCACAGTACTCATCTTCGGAGGTAAATCTTAGATCATTAGACATAATTGCAATCAAATTCGTTAAAATACCCATTTTATCATAATAATCTACAAAAATTTGAGTATTTTTAATAACGTGGGATAACCCCTTCGTTGACTCTCTTCACACACGAATAAAAAAATCGTGTTGTCTTAATTATGCTATACTTGGCACATGAGTCATGTTTGATTTAGGACGTTGGATATTTTATTCTGAAATTCAAACAAGGGATAAAAATGAGAATTGTTCTTTTGCTAGGATCATCCTCTACTGGAAAATCAACACTTTGTGGCAAGCTAGTGAATAATCATCAATGCAAACTTGCTGCCACCGATGACTTTTATGATAAAGCTGGTCCAAAAGCGCGGAATGCATCGAAGTCCATTATTGATTCTTTATCTGAAGAAGCTCGAGCATGTTTAGGCCGTTATGGTCTTACCGATAGACTAATTGACTTTCCAATCAAAGGTGAGCTCAACCTTGATAGTAGTGGTGTTAAGATACATATATCGTCTGTTCATGATGCGGCTATAGAGAAACAATTAGAACAAGCCGGTATTGCAGAATCAGATATTCCTTTGTTAGCTACATGTTTGCGTGACCTAGCAACTCAGAGTGAATCAAGAAAAGAAATTACTTCATTTTGGGGATTAGAACCGTTTTTTAATGCCTATCTAGAAGATGCTTTTTCCCAGACATATGAGCCAGATGATACGCTTATTCTTGATGTGAACCCACACGAAGGATTTAGCCCTGCCCAGATATTGGATGCTACTGAAAAACATATCGAAGCTTACACTAGCGCTCATCAAGACCAAGCAGTAGATTTTTTTAAAGTTCTAGCCTATTGCCCTCCAGCTGAACTTAGTCGACGACTTAGAGATCGCCGTGAAAGTGGGTACACAGGACACACAGCTACAGGCCTGTATTCATATGAACAACTATCCATGCTGATCGATACCGTACCAAAAGATTATGAAGGTTCTGATGTCATTGACACATTATCATCGGCAGATATTGAACAAGTTATTGATAACAGCATACCCGAAGCATCGAGAGACATGGCGCTCGTCACGAAAACTCGTAATGAACTTGCACGTATATTCAAAATAGATGGTGATTCAGTAAAATTTGTGGCAACTAGGGAGTTTCCATGTGATGCAATAGTCAACACTAGCAAAGCTAACGCTGAAACTTTAGCAAATATCCTTATAGATGACATCAATGAATGCGCTGCATCTAGGAGGTCTAATCTAAGTCCCTAGCAATTTTATCTCCAAAGAAGTGCAACCTTGCCCTCTTGAATAAACAACACATCATCACCATTGGTTTATTTTACCTGAAATTCACATTAGGGCGTATTCCCGCATATCCAACCCAAACTGCCAATGGGGCGCCTAACCATGGGATTTAAATCGATACACAAGAAGCCCATCATGACCTTGATAAAGCATTTTAATTGGAACAACTGGTTCTTTTACAAACTTCTGAATTACGTTTTTCCAAAACGCATGAGCAATTTCATTATTATCCCAAACTCTTACTTGCCAGGCTCCTTCATGCTGCTTCCATAATTGATGGGCTACAGATTGCCCAATACCTTTTTGACGAAATTTTCGCATAATGAAAAACTCAGCCACATCCCAAACATTAAGCTCTTTATCTATAGGCGAACCTTTTTGAATTAATACAAATCCTGCTAATTTCTTCTTGACCCAAATTAAATAGGGATATTTATGAGGTTCTTGCCAATAAAGCGGTAAATCATCATAACCGTAGTACCCATTATCGTTAATATCAAAATCAGCCAAAGAGGTCATTTCATAAGTATACAATTCATACAGCTGAGCAATAATAGAGCTTTGCTCTTTATTGGCCTTGATAATTGTGATATCTGCTTTCGACATAATTATACACACGCACATTCAAGAAATGTCTGCGTTGCAGCAGAAAATTCATTTTCATTGCGCAGCTGATTAACAGCTTCAATATTCATTCCGCTGAACGTATCATCAATTGCAAGCGCAAGCTTCAGCGCTTGGTAGTCACCCTGCTGGATCTCAGTATAAATAGGTAAAAGTTCAGGAAGCAGTCCCTCACCTTCAGTCCAACCAAATCCTTCCTCATTATTTACGTTGATATGAAGTACAACGTCCTGGTCAAATCGGTTAAGCTCAACAACATGCTTTCGAGAAAATTGCTGAATTTGCTCTAAATTTATCGCATCGCAATGATATTTAAACATTAACTGCATTGTTCCAAAATTACTGATGTAAAAAAACATATCAAAATATTTTAAAAGTAATTTTTGTGGATCACCCCTAAAATCCCCATAATTATAGACATAGCATGCATTATGAGAGCCAACTTTTGCCCTGCTTGATAGGGCACTCATTTCGTCTCTAGCTACCTTCGAAAGTGGCTTGTTAATACTGCAAAATTCATAATACTGATATTCACTCATTGTTTTACCTACCACAAAAAACTGTCAGTTTACCCAATAACACACGCCCTTCCAATTCAGACTGCTCTGCTTTTAAAACAAAAAATATTTTTTAAGCTATTCTCCAAGTGTTTAACTTTTCTTGTATGTTCTTCAAATTGATTATTTGTATACTCTCCAATGATTGATCGCCAAAACTGATAAGCGCCTTTATTACCTGGTATAACCATCACCTCCCAAGCGCCACGAAAGCGATCAAAACATAGATGCGCAACGTACTTCCCAATGCCTTTGTTTTTAAATTTTCTCAAAATAAAAAATTGCGCCACATTAAATTCAGCGTGTGGATCACTGGTTTTTCTATCAACAATCACAAACCCTGCTAATTCATTCTTGTATCGAATAAGAAATGGAAATGCATCATCCATTTTCCAATATTTTTTAAAATCAATGCACTCATATAAACCATCTTCTGGACATTCCCAACCAGGTTCATTGCCCAAATATTGGCTCATGTCATAAACATAAAAACGCCCCATATTTTGAATGGTTGTGTAATCCTTCAATGAAGCGGGAATTAACTTGATATCATCAAAATCAATGAGATTATCTGACATAAACCGCAACCTTTTTTGTATCGCTATTTATAAAAACGCTTGATCTTACTCATAAGGTAGGGAATAGAGCACCACCCGATCCATCCTTCAATCACCAAAACAACGCCTACTATCATAAAGAAGGTTTTGCTCATCCCGACTATAGCCGCAAGAAACAGCAAAACCCCGATAACAATTCGATTAATTCGGTCTGTTTTATCAATGTTACAGGTCAACATAGTTGATTCCTTTTAATAGCACTCATGTTATCTTATACCGTATCCCTTTGTTTAGAAATGATAAAAATGAAACTATTAATCGCAGGCGCATCTGGGTTTATTGGTCATGAATTAGTTCGTGCATTAAAAGCAAAACATCACATTGCAGCACTGGGAAGAAATAAAGCAGCATTGCAGCGCGAATTTCCAGAAAATGTTGCATGTTATTCATGGGATGAGTTGGCAGCAATAGATGCCAATCAATTTGATGCCGTGATTAATCTATGTGGTTTGAACATTGCCACATCGCGTTGGACACCTACTATTAAAAAGCAACTCATTGATTCACGGGTAAGCACTACCGAAATACTTGGACATTGGCTCATCAAGTATAAAGCCAAGCCACGATTCTTATGCGCAAATGCAGTTGGTATTTATGGCACACAAAAGCAAGATGATCCGACTATTTTTGACGAAGATACTGTTATTGATACCACTCATCCCAAGGATTTTTTAAGTGAAATTGGTGTTCAATGGCAAGCAGCATTACAACCTGCTATTGACGCAGGGATACCTGTTATTTCAACGCGTTTTGGCGTTGTTTTGAGAAAAGGGCAAGGCATGCTCAAAAAACTATTTCCCAGTTTTTACTTAGGGTTTGGCAGTATCGTAGGCAATGGCAAACAAGTAATTTCTTGGGTGCATGTTAATGATGTAGTCGGTGGTATTTTATTTTTATTGGAGCATACTGAATTAACCGGTGCGTTTAACCTCACATCACCCTACCCCGTCACCCAAGCACAATTTGCGCGTACACTTGCCGACTGTTTGCATCGTCCACTATTATTGAAGATGCCAGCTTTTTTGATTCGACTCCTATTTGGCGAAATGGGGGAATATCTTTTACTCAAGGGCCAACGTGTTGTACCCAAGCGGCTTACTGAATCAGGTTATACCTTTAAATACCCTCAGCTCGCCCAAGCATTACAACATGAATTTGGAAAAACCAAATAAGCTATTACATGGATTTTTCTAAAAGTACTCTGGGCGCACCAATATCAACAACATGCACTTCACCTAAATAGGCAGCCGCTTTAGGATCGCTAAATCCTTTCTTCAGTGCAACCATTGTCGTGGTATGCGCCGCTTGAATGGCCGAGCCTAAGACTTCGCCTGTATCGCAATCTAGGCCAGATGGAATATCAACGGATACAATTGGTTTTTGAACTGCATTCATCAACTGAATGATTTGGTTAAATGGTGATTTAACCTCTCCTTTTAAGCCTGTACCAAATAACGCATCGATTATCCACGAAGCTTCAGCTAAAAATAGTTTCAGCGATTGAATGTCATCGAAACCAATAACTGTTAGTGGAATGCCTGACTTCTGTACAATATCATAATTAATTTTGGCATCACCTTTTAACGTTAAAGGATCAATGAACAATAAAACATGAACTGGAATATGATAGTTATCAAGATGGCGTGCAACCACCAATCCATCACCACCATTGTTGCCACCACCACAACAAATCACAACCTTGCCTTTGGGTTTTAGACATAAAAAAACATCAACGATGCCACGCCCTGCATTTTCCATCAGGATAATACTTGGGATACCATAAGTTTCAGTGCATTGTTTATCAATCGTTTGAGATTCTAGGCGATTAAGCACAGGTGGAAGCTTACTTCTATTCATTGTGCGTTTTTATCCTTATAAAGCGGTTACTAAGAAACCAAATGTTCTTGATGAGAAAATGCGGTTTCAAATGTATCACGCAATTCGTCACCATATCCCCAGCCAATGTCGCTCGCATCATGGACAATGTCACCTAATCGATAAATAAAATTTTCCCGCACTTCGTCTTCTGACAATTTTTTTATTTCTTGGGTTGCCTGAACAAACATCGAGGATAAACTATTGTAGAAAGGCTCATCAATATCACCATACGTTAGCGTAAACTGTGTGCCACATTCTACGTAATAGAGCATTAAATCAATTTTGCCGTAAATATCTTTAGTCGCCTTCCAATAATCATTAATCGCCTTTCTTGCTTTGGCTTTTTCAATACGCTCATCACCCCGTCTAAGCTCTGGCGAAATACATTGTTCCACCAAGTGCTTGTATGGCTTGATGATCGCATCCGAGACAGGCAAATATTTTGCCGAAATAAATTGTTGATTATCTCGATTCAGCCTATACAACTCATTAATGAGCGTGATTAATTCTTTATGCTGCAATTGCTCTAGCCGACCTCTTATAGAAGGCCAGTTTTTTCCTTCATCTTTCATAAAAAAATCCAATCCCTATTAACGAACAACTTCCCCTTCAATACATAAAGGCGCACTTAAATCCGCAGCCACGCCATCCATGATGGGGAATAACAGGCCATAGGGAACACGCCAACCTTCACCATTGCCTAAGCGTACCAAGGCTTTTTTAGGATTAAGTTTTTCAATAACACCATATACGTCATGCCCACATTTCGAATGCCAGCCCACATGATCACCAACCCGGAGTGCAGTTTTATCCACCCCAGAACTGTTTTTTTGAGGTGTAATCCGCGTATCGATGCCTTGTAGATTAATCAAACAAAATTTAATGTTCCATCGTCTGCCGTCGTTGGTATTAACCACAGATACCCATGTTTTTCTTATGTGTTCGATGATGGCTTCAACCAAATCATTTTTGTCGCTACAGAAATATGTGATTTTCATACCGACACTTAATTGCCGCTTAATCGCTTCATTTCTTTCGGGATCATCTAATCTTTGAGCGATTACAGCCTGTAATCGATTCAACTCAAATAAAGACCATGGTGCTAATTGTTCTAAAATAGCATTGAAATCTGCCACTACTGTTTTCCTCTCATTTACACACGGCCCATCTTTTACATGGCACCCTCTTAAAAATCAAACCACGCTTTCTGTGCCTAGAGCCTTTTTAATACACCGGTCACTTTGCGCCAATTGATTAACGATCAAGCGCGTGACCGCTGCAATAATTGGTTCTTGCATGGCTGCATCGTTATCTGAATGAGTATAATAAACGGCTAAGACAATAGGAGCACAGCCCTGTGGCCATATGACGGCAATATCATTCGTTGTGCCATAATCACCTGTCCCTGTTTTGTCACCAACCACCCAACTCTTAGGTACACCCGCACGAATACGGTGATTGCCCGTTGTATTATGTTGCAACCAATCCACCAAAAGCTTTTGTTGGGCCTCACCTAATACTGTACCAAACGTCAATTTTTCTAGACTTTTAGCCATGTCTTTTGGTGTAGAACTATCATCAAAATTACCCTCACCTCCCGACATAGCCTCTTGTGGCCAACCATGGTCCTGTCTAAAAGTTGTATTTCCAATGGCATATGCAAATGAATTAATCTCTTTTAATCCACCAAGCTCTTTAACCAGTAAATTCATCGCTGTATTATCACTATAACTGATGGCCGCAGCACATAATGCTTCTATTGTCATACCATCATGCAAATGTTTTTTTGTAATTGGGCTCCAGTTGGTTAAATCTGTCTTTGTATAATTTACACGCTTTTGTAATAAATCTGGCTGCTGCATGCTTTTTTTCAAGATGGCTGCAACACCCATAACTTTAGAGGTGCATCCCATAGGAAATCGCTCGTCCCCTCTATACTGGAATGTCATATGGTTAGCTGTATTAATGACATAAATACCAATCTTTCCACCAGTACTAACCTCTAACTCTGTAATTGAGCGATCTAGTGTTTTGTTTGGCATTGCAAATACGGTTAGAGAAAAGACTAACGAAGACACAAAGGATATTACTTCTAATACTGTTTTGTTCAAAATTGCCCTCAGAAGAGTTGCCACGCGAAAAAGCCCTATATCAGAATAATATCATTAGATCCTCGTCAAAAGGTAAAAAATGATTATCACAATTGCGCGATAAGCACGCGCTTTAGTTATCTACAATCAGAGAAAGATACTTTTAAAGGGCGAAATTTAAACGCATAAAATACGCATATTATATGAACTTACACACCTATCGCATAGGCATGCTTTTTAATATAACTATATGATTTTTATAATGAAAAAATTATTTTTAACTCTTTTTCTGAAAAAAATCATGAATCACTGATGATTCAAAAAGTGATTCACTTGAATTACCTATAATACCCCTTGTCCCCATTAACTTTTTTATTATTTCTTTAACTTACTGAACCACTCACTGCACCATGTGTGCATCAAGAATTTTTTACTTTAAATCCCGAATGAATTTTTTTTAGCGCCCTCATGAACCTTGAAAAAAAACCTTGACCTTTACGTTACGTTAACCTTTATCATGAATTTTGTCGATGTTAGAGGAAAAGTGATGGCTTATACGATAAAACAATTGGCGCAACTATCAGGGGTAAGTACTCGTACCTTACGTTTTTATGATGAAATTGGTTTATTAAAACCAGCCTTTCATGGTGAAAATCAGTATCGTTACTATGAAGAAGAGCAACTACTACTGTTACAGCAAATATTATTTTATCGGGAGCTTGATTTTCCCTTGCAAGACATTCAGCAAGTTTTAAGCAGTGATAAGTTTGACAAAATCACCTCACTAAAAACGCATAAATCGATGTTGCAAAATAAGTTACATAAGATTAAGGCGATGCTTAAGACTATCGACAATACCATTTTGCATTTACGAGGAGAAATTACAATGCAAGTAGAAGAGTTTTTTGACCCCATTCGACTTCGAGATACCAAAATTCAAAAAGAGTATGACAAGTACCTTGTTGACAATGAAATTCTGTCACAAGAAGAGTTAGATGCATCCTGGGATAAAATTAAATCTTGGAATCAGACTGACTGGGACCAATTTAAAAATAAAGGCGATACATTTTATCGAAAAATGGCTGAAGCAATCAAACTAGGCTTAAATCCAGAGTCTCAAGAAGTACAAGAGTTAGTACACAACCATTACTTATTGATTAAGCCGCTTTGGTCGTTTAACAAAACGAGCTATTTAAAGCTTTCTGGTGCGTATCGAAAAGATAATAATTTTAAAAAATTCTGTGCATTTTATGACGAGGAATTATTAAATTTTTTGGTGGATGCGATGGAGTATTATGCAATGCACCGCTTAAGCTAGAGGGTTATATGATGCAAAATAATTTGATTTTAAAAGTATCAAACGGACGTCAACTTGGCTATGCAGAATATGGAGATTCTGCTGGCCATCCGGTTTTTTTCTTTCATGGCTTCCCAGGTTCAAGATTACAAGCTGGTGATTTTAATGACGTGGCACGAAACAAAAACTGCCGACTCATAGGAATAGACAGACCAGGCATGGGCTGCTCTTCCCCAAATAAAAGCCATTCACTTTTATCCTGGACAGACGATATACGCGCATTAGCAGAACATCTCAATATTCATAAATTTTCTATTATTGCACATTCAGGTGGCGCACCCTTTGCACTTGCTTGTGCATATAAGATACCTGAATATATTGCAAATATAGCGCTTGTCTCTGCTATGCCACCCACAATCATGCCAAAGGTTAAAGCCGCAATGCCTTTTGGTTTACGTCTTATCAATGGGTTGGCTCGTAGTATTCCAGGCGTTTCTTGGCTCCTAATGCAGTTACAACAAAAAGTACTGCTCAAACCAAAAATCTTTCATAAAATGATGCAACAATGCCCTGCACCAGATCGCTTGATTTGTGAGAATGAAGAACAAATGGATCGTGCCATTCTAGCACTAAAAGAGGCTTTTAAACAAAATGTTCGCGGTGCAGCTGAAGAATTTAGACTGCTCTTGAAAGACTGGGGCTTTGATCTTAAAAGCATTGATAAGCCAGTAGCTATTTGGCAAGGCGCATTGGACAAACAGGTACTCGTTTCTTATGCCAAGCTTTATCAATCGTTGTTACCTCATTCAACGTTAAGAATATCAGAGGATGATGCTCATCTTTCTATGTTATATTCTCACATAGATGAAATTTTAGATTCACTTAAAGTGATCAGTGAGAAATAAATCGTGTCAAAATCAAACGTAGATTTGATGAAATACATTACCAAAACACAAAAAGACGCACCTTGCTTGACTAGGGATTAAACAGAGTTGGACCTAATATGAACCGAACATTTAATAATAAAATTAAGCAGAGCTATGACAATATTGCTGATACTTGGCACGAAAAAAGAGAGTGGTATCTTGAAAAACCTGCTCTTGATGAGATCATTGCTCACTTACAACCCGGTGCAAGTATTTTAGATGTGGGCTGCGGTTCCGCCAAGCCTATTGCTGCTTATTTGGTTCAATGTGGATTTGATGTCTACGGCATAGATATTTCACCCAAACTCATTCAATACGCTGAGCAAACCATTCCTAAAGAAAAATTGTTTGTGGCGGATATTTGTGATTTTGAGACCGAGCTTAAATTTGATGCCATTATATGTTGGTTTACTTTGTTTCATATTCATGCAACAGAGCATCTTGCAGTTTTAAGAAAATTTTATAGCCTTCTTAAGTCTGAAGGCCTTCTTCTCATTACATTTGCAGATACCAGTCATGCTGTTGATACATCCCATATCGTCATCGATGAACACACCATCGAATCAGAAATGTTTGGGGAACGCTTTTGTCATAGTGGTCGTCCTGCCAGTGAAAATATTATATTGATGAAAAAGGCTGGGTTTAACGTCATTACAGACAAAATTGACCAACCCGGCAATCAAGTTGTTTTAGCTAGAAAAGGACGTGAAGTTTTTAAATGATACGTATCAAAGCAGCTGAAAGAGAGAACTTCAATGATTGGTGTTACTTGTACAAACAATATCTTGAGTTCTATAAGACCACGCTCACCGACAAGCAATTAGAAAAGCTATGGCATTGGTTTCTTCAGCCTGAAAAAGGGATACATTGCCATTTAGCACTTCTTGAAGAAAAGGCGATTGGATTAGTACATTTTCGACAATTTTTAAGACCAATCAAAGCATCTGTTGCTATTTTTATGGATGATTTATTTATTTCACCAGAACATCGAGGAAAACAGATTGCTCAAAAATTAATAGAATCAGTTGAGCAATATGCAATTGAAAATAATATTTCTACCATTCGATGGATTACGGCCTCAGATAATGAGGCTGCCATGAAACTGTATGACAAGTTAGCCAATAAAACATCATGGATTACCTACGACATGATAGTCAGTGAAGAATAAGTTTATTTGTCTTTTAAGTTGGTTGATTCGGAGTCCCTTGATGAAACACCATAGACCATCGATTATCTTTTTTTCGCCAAATTGAAGAACGCGCCGCTTTTTTTATAGGTGCATTAGGCGTGTCTTGAATATGACTGGTGTAGGTCAATAAAATGATATCATCTGACAATTGCATTGCCGAAAAATCAGTACCTGATCGTATGGATTGATCTTCCATTAAAAGCCATTGCATAACATCTGACTTACAATAACATTGTGAGCTACTACCAATTTCAATAAACTCGTCATCAATGAGCGCTTCTAATGTGCTCGCGGCTTCTGTCTTATCAAGCAAGCGCTTTTCCTGCAAGATGATAATGTCAACAATTGATTTTTTAGGTTTCATATGTGGCATTCTCGGTAGTACTTTTCAAGTTAAATCCATTATACTCTATTCTTATCCATGCTTATTGCGTAACCCATGAATTTAACCTATCGTAAAGCAACGCTTAATGATTTACCTCTCATCATACAATTACTTGCTGAAGATGAACTGGGGAAAACACGCGAACGTCAACAAGAAACTCCAGATCAGAGTTATTTAGCAGCTTTCGATAAAATAAATTCCGATCCCAATCAATATTTGATGGTTGTTTTATTAGATGATCAGATGGTTGGCACATGTCATTTAACCATTATGCCATCCCTAACCTATCAAGGCTCAACACGCATGCAAATTGAAGCCGTTAGAATAGCGAATAAGCATCGAGGAAAAAAGTTAGGTGAATGGATGATGAAAACAGCATTTGATATTGCAGCAAAACACGATGTAGCAATCCTCCAACTAACGACCAATAAACTACGTCCTCGCGCTAAGCAATTTTATAAGCGTCTTGGATTTCAATCAACGCATGAAGGCATGAAGTACTTTTTAGCACTGGGTGGACATCATGTGGAATGAACGGCTTAAAACCATTGGTCCCCGAGGGCCGGTATGATGATAACGAAATTGGGAATTATTGGTTGCGGTGAAATTGTCCATTTGTACAATGGGTTTTCAACACCTGCTCTACAAGCCAAAGGACTGGAGGTAACGGCACTCATTGATGTTAATATTGAAAATGCAAAACAATTTGCGCACCAATTTCCTAAAGCACTCATTTCAACAGAAATCAATGAATCCATTCTTTCAAATACAGATGCCTTTTTGATAGCGGCTCCCAATTTTTTACATTATGAATATGGCAAGCAATGCTTAGTTGCGAAGAAACATGTGTTAATGGAAAAACCTCTGGCGTTAACGGAAAGAGAGTGCCATGAGCTTATTTCAATTAGTCAAGAAAATCATGTAGCGCTTATGGTCGCACTCTGTATGAGATATCACCCTTTAGTGTTAAAACTCAAAGCCCTCATTGATGAAAAATATGCAGGGGAATTATTCCAGTTCTCAATTTGGACAGAACAATACTATGAATTTTCTACTGAAAGCTGGCAAGCCAAACGAAAAACAAACGGCGGTGGACAGCTTTTTAATCATGGCTGTCATTATATTGATTTAATGATGTGGATATTGGGACACCCTGTTGATGGCTTTTTTATGGGTACAAATAAAGCAACACCCTGGATGGAAGGTGAAGGCACAAGCCATGTTTGTCTAAAATTTAAAAATGATGTGCTTGGATATTATTTTGGAACTTGGGGCGCACGAGGTACACGCAATGATTATCTGATGCAGGCTCACTGTTCAGAAGGCATGATTGAAGCTAATTTCACACAATCCACATTGAAATTATATTCAAAGGGCGATGTACACGATACAAAACAATTCTACACCGGCTATACAAAAGAAAGTGTCTTATCCGATACACCAATTGACATGCGAGAAATGTACCAAAATGAAATGCTTCATTTTTTAGATTGTATACAAACCCAATCCATACCGCTCACAAGTGGAATAACGGCTTTGGAAAGCATGAAAATCATTTGGCAGTTATACCAAAAAATCAGGATGCCTCACATGGCAGAGGCTTGATTATTTGTGATGGAGTGGGCTTTGTAACTGAAGTTGAGTGCCTACTACAATTGCTTTATCTTGTTCAAATTGCTCTGATTCCAAGTAATAAAATGCTTCTTTAGCTACGCTAATGCTTGTTTCAAATAAATCGGCAGGACTTGAAAATGAAATAACTTCTTTCAAGCTCAATTTTGGAATACTCTCGACCTGTTCAAGAGATATCTCACTCAATTCACCATGATTATCTTTACACAGTGCAAATAATCGAAGCGAGTAAAGAAGATGAACAAGGGTTTTATAGAGTCTATATTTACTTTGAAATGCTTCGGTCAAGTATTCTGACGAATAAAACACCAATAAACTTGCTTCTTGCCCAGTCGTTAATCTTAAACCATAGGAAAGATTAGCCAAATCAAACATAGGGTCTGTCACCCGAGCAAGCTCCCAATCAATTATAAAAAATCGACGACCATCCCATAATAAATTGCCGGAGGTTAACTCATAATGACATAATGTCTTTTCTTGGCTGTATCCATCTAAAAACTGATTTAGCTCGTTAAAATACGCTAATGCACGTGCATGGTGGCAAAATTGACCGATATATTGAGTTAGAGATGTATCAATCCAGCCAAACATAATCTGATTGTTGGTATTGTTAAAATCCGCTTCTCGCCCCTCAATATTAATAATTTTGGCGCGCAATAAATCGGCCAATGCCCGAATTTTTTCTTCATCCACAGACTGCAGCCAATCGAGCTCGCTCTCAATATACTCCATAATAAGTACCCCTTGTTCGACATTACTATAAACTAATGAAGGGGAGACTCCCGCGTTGGAAAAAAGTGCATGGGTTAAAATTTCCGCTTTTTTATTTGCAATTGAGGCTTGATTATTAAGAACTCTTAAAACATATGATTTTTCTGATATCACTAATTTACGCGTGGTTGCCCATGGCGATAATGAAGATGGTAGGCTAACAAGCTCATAGTCTAAAGTATGAAAACATTGAAAAATAATTTCATCTATTGATGTAAAGAATGGGTGCCTTTGATACTTTTCATAACGTGCTAGCATTGCGTCTCATCATTTTAAATTTAAATATTTCAACGCACGAGGATATCAAAAAATTGTTTTGGCAACCATACCATTGATTTCATGCATCAGAAGAGGATATTCATTTCCTTTGTCATTTATAATACACTCGTGACCACCTTTTTATTTTAATAGACTTTGATGAAATCTTTAACCCACAAAACATCTGACAAAATAGCGCTCGAAGATATTTTTTCCGAGTGCCAAAATATTTCTCAACGCTTATCTCAAGATGGAAGTATCGATGAACCTACAAAAGAACGATTATTGACATATCTTAATCAACTTACAGAGTTTGAATTAGGTCGTTTTTTTATTAAAAATCAAGGTGCTCTAAGTGGGCATTGGACTTATTATATTATTTTAGGCTTTACTGAGGCCTCAAGTTTACATCCATTAGAAGAAGCAATTATAACCACTGCACCTTCTGTACTTGCGACAAGACAGCGTTTTCATATTTTTCAATCTTTATTACAAAAAAACATTCAATCCAATGCCGTTACTTGTTCAATTCCGTGTGGTGTCATGGCGGATTTGCTAACATTGGATTTGCCAGAGCCTGTTGAAAACGTTCGCTTTATAGGCATTGATTTAGATCAAGCTTCTCTCGATTTAGCTCAAGATATGGCTATAAATAAAGGTAAAAAACAATCTTGCCAGTTCTTTAGAGAAAATGCATGGGACCTAGCTTCAAACCATCCAGCAGAGTTTGATTTGATTACAACAAATGGCTTAAATATTTATGAAGCTGATGACGATAAGGTAACAGACTTATATAAGGCACTTCGTATAGCCTTGAAACCTGGCGGAAAACTGATTGGTAGTGCTTTATCTCTACCACAAGAATGGGATATGTCCAAAATAGATGTAAATGCACTCAATTTACAACGCGCTATTTTTATACAAATATTGCAAGCCACATGGAGTCATTTTAGATCGGTCGACCAAACAACTCAGCAATTAAATACTGCAGGTTTTGATGCTGTTGAAATTCATTGGGATGATGCTCATATGTTTTATAGCTTTGAAGCCATATGCATATAATTGATAAAACAGTTGATGTGGTAATTTTCGAAATATTTTTTGGAACACAATGATGTGGAATGAACGGCTTAAAACTATTGATGCACAAAAAACACCTCTACAGGCAGCCCAGAGATGGGGCAATAAAATTCATGGCCTTCGATTAATCAATGAAGGCATCAATCTAGTATATCGTTACGAATTAAATAATGTCGGTTATTATTTGCGCTTAACGCATGCACAATTACGCTCAAAATCAGAATTACAAGCGGCCATCAACTATCAGAGGCACTTATTTGATCACGGTGTATCAGTTTGTGAACCGATTCCATCCATAGATGATCTATGGTTTGAATCCATTTGGCAGGGAGATGAAGAGTTTCTTGCGCATGTTTGCAAAGAAGTTCCAGGACAGCCTATAACGTTTGACTATCCTATAGCGCTTTATAAAACTTGGGGGAAAGCATTAGGAAAATTGCACAAAGCTGCAAGTTCATTTGATCATTCAAACCATCGTTATGCAACTTGGTCACGCTCAATTGAAGAGTTAGAAGGATATGCCAAAAATGAATCCATTGAAGTCAACCAAGTGCTAAATGACGTGTCACAATTTCTATATGCGCGGCCTAAATCAACTGAAAACTATGGGGTAACCCATGGCGATCATCGAGAAGGTAATGTATTAACGGATAGCACACAAATTCATATTATTGATTTTGACTTACCCAGCTTAAACTGGTTTACAGAAGACTTGTTCCGACCATTCTTCGATTCCATTGTTCATAATAAATCAAACTGGCAAGATAAAATAAAGCCCTATATTGAGGGGTATCTAACGATCATGCCTGAGTCCAGCATTGATTTAAACGCCTTTCCTAGACAAATCCAAATGAAATGTTTAGAAATTTACCTTTGGACTAAAAACAACTGGAGTGATGCATCAGCCCCCGGAGGTGAAAATACAAATCAGTGGTTACAGCTGATTTACGAAAAAATTATCCATCAAGCTTGGGTTAATGAATTATCAGCGCTTATTAAGTAGGCCTGAGTGACTCTTACCCTAGAAATTTCACAAATCCCGTCACAGTAAGTTTAGGGTTATCTACATTCTCACGCACAAACTCAACATCAAAGCCGCATTTTTTATAAAAATCCGGTGCTTGAAATGTACATGACACTGTATTGATATTGTTAAATCCTTTTCCGCTAAAACGCCCCTCAAGCTCTGCAACTAACATTTTGCCATAACCTTTTCCTCTGTGAGCTTTATCAATCCATAAGTCTCTAATATGGATTGACGAATAAGATGAAAAGGCATCTAAAACACCTATCAGTTCGCCTGTTTCATGATAAAGTTCAAACGCAAAAGGCTTATAATTAACATGAATATCATGGCTTAATTCATATTCTTTTAAACCATCCTCCATTTTTTTTAAATTCGCTGAAGAAATATGCTCAACAAACGAAATTTTAGAACTTTGTCGATTGCTCATGTAACATTCCCAGAAAAAATTTTCACCTTTACCTTTGTCGCATCTAATAAAATAGTTTTACCCAACGGCAAAACGCATCGTCTATTTTGGTGCCCATATGGAAACCCTTTGATACAAGGAACACCAATACGTTGGGACCACTCTATAATAATGTCATTTACTGTACCATCTCGTTTTGAAAAGTGATGCGCATCACACTTTTCAAATTCCCCCCAAATAATCCCAGCAATATCATGAAAAACACCTGCTAACTCGAGTTGAGAAAGCATCCCATCAATTTTGTAAGGCTCTACCCAAACATCTTCAATAAGTAAGATACTTTTTTTAAAATTTGATTGATACGGTGTTCCTATTAGAGAGCGCATACAATCCAGATTTCCACCAACCAACAAACCTTGTACCACACCTGGTATAACAGTCTCTCCCTCATTAATTTCAAAAGATTCTCTCATGAAGCAAGCCATCAAGGTCTTTTCAACCAGTGCATCCAAGTTTGGTTTTTCAAGGTCACGAAAAGTAAATCCTGTGCAAGAAGCAATGCTCGTTTGTCTTAAAATACCTAATTGTAAAGCAGTTGTATCACTAAATCCTACTAACCATTTTGGATTGACTTTAATTTTGTCCATATCTAAATAGGGAAGAATGCGTTGAGAACCATACCCACCACCGGTAGCCATAATCGCACTCACTTCTGAATCCAAAAAAAAATCCATTAAATCTTCAGCGCGCTCTTGGAATAATCATGGGTTTTGCTCATTTGGTCATTATTGTTGAGATTATAAGAGGCTACTTAAAGGAGTAGCAATAATAATATTTTTTCACCCATCTGCCATCGCATTGTTTTCGATATATTCGAGTATTGCTTGGACAATTTCATCAACAGTTTGCTTAGATGTGTCAAACGTTAAATCTGAACTCCAATGCTCGTATTCTCGCTCTTTAACATCCTGCCAAGTTGGTAACTGATGTCCAGTAATATCAGCATTCCTTATCTCTATTCTTCTTTGGTGTTCTGCCATGTTGGAACAAATTAACTCGACCTCAAGAAATGGCACAAAAGCATCTTTTGCTACCTTTTTCCATGCCTCTCGAGTGATTGTTATTGAATTGACTGAGTCAGCAATAACAGTCAAACCAATTTTTAAATTCTCTAAGGCCTGCGCCCAACAAACCATATAACCTTCAGGGCCAGCTAATTGAGCCTCTCTTTTTAGTACTTGTTCAGCTGTATCAACACGTAAATAAACAGCCTTCAATTCTTTTGCTAAAGCTTTTGCAATGGTAGTTTTACCAACCCCGGGCAAGCCTCCTAATATAATAAGCATCCGTGTTTCTTATCCTCCTAATACTTGTAAATCCAATTTTGGTAATTGTTTAATATCAGAACAAGCATATAATGCGCCATCAATAATCTCATTCGTCACGAAATCAATAAAATAATTTTCCATGATGGCTTCAAGCTTAAACCCAAGGCGTTCCGCAAGGGCTCGACTCTTTTTGTTATTGACAAATATTTTAATATCGACACGTTTTGCCTGATACAACTTAAATGTTGTTCGAGTCAAAGCATTAACCGCTTCTGTCATATATCCATTTCCAGATTGACGATTCTCTTGCCAATAAGCAATCTCAAATTTTGGAACAAACCAATTAATACCTGCATACCAAATGCAACCACAAAAGGTACGATTATGTTTGGTGAATATGCCAAAAAACATCATGCTAGGCCTGTCTTCTGCATGTGCTTTTTCTGCATCTCTTAGAAAATCCTCTATATCAGACAGAGGTTTATTTTGATCAACCCAACTCCAATATGGTGCCATTATTTCTGCTGATGCTATTTCTGCAGCATGGTATGCAGATGCATCTGCCAATATAAGTGGTTTAATAATCAACCGCTCTGTTGTGATCTGTCTAAATATTTGATTCATCGTAAACAGCCTCAAATTGCTCTTTTTTCGTCATGCTTCTCTCTACAAAGCGAGACAAAATCATCTAATACTTTAGAAGCTATACTAATCGCCAATGAAGGCCTACCAGGTAGGTTATCATAGCGATACCAGCCAGCATCCTCTATTTCTTCGTTATCAATAATAATGTCACCCGAGTCATATTCCGCAGTAAAAGCCAGCATCAATGCATCTGGAAACGGCCAAGGTTGTGATCCAACATAACTAATATTTTTAACCTTCAACCCTACTTCTTCTTTGACCTCACGATGCACTGCTTCTTCCAGTGTCTCCCCTGCTTCGACAAATCCCGCTATTAATCCATATACACCTGAAGGAAAATGAGGGCTTCTTGCCATCAGCAAGTGATCATTTTTATGAATCAACACAATGATAGAGGGCGATATTCGAGGGAAAAAACTAACGTTACATGAATGACAAAATCGCTCAAACTCTTTCTCTCGAGCAGCCGTATTTTTACCACAATGCCCACAAAACTGATGACTTCTATCCCAATGAATCACCGAATAGGCTTTAACGCCAGTTGAGTAATGTTCTGGCACCATAAGGGACAATGCATGTCTTAATGAAACAAATTCATACGACCCTTGAAACTCAAAATTTGCCTCAACTTCAGCAGCTAAATATTCAATACCATCCATCGACCCAAGATTATAATGCCTTAAAAAATAGGGTTGCAGACTAAACACATTACTCTCATCGAGGTAAACATCATTTCCATTCAATACTAGAACGTCTTCATCTCGAATAATCAGCCAACGTTTTTTATCGTTTACTTGAGAAATCTGCTCTACCGTCACGCGTTCTCTCCACAATGTAACATCATTAATTGCACCTGCTCCAAACGTCCCATAGCATCTTCTGTCTCTATGATCCTATGTGTTTTAAATCCTACTTTTTGATAACAACGTATAGCTGCCTGATGCTTGATATTGGGATCAACAAAACAATAATTAAATTTTGGCCAAATATGCATTTTCAAAAATTGCTCAATGATACGTTGACCAACCCCACAACCTATCATTGTCTCATCCCCAATAAAGATATCCATACCAGCCGCACTATCAATGATTTCTTGAGATAAGCCCTGGTTAGGCCATGGATAATCAGCCACCTTATAATTTTGTACATATCCTATGGGTTGTGTATCAATTAAAACAATCCAGCCTACAACAGGTTTTTCACCTGTAATGTAGGGCGTTAGTTTTTCTAAAACTTCTTTTTCAGACCAAGCACGCAATGAATAAAAGGCTTGAACATGAGACGCATTAAACCATTGGTGCATCAGTGGTATATCAGAAAAATCCAGCAGTCTAAACTCAATAGGATAATCAGTAACTTTTAACGTATTGATAGCTCGCTCTCTGTATGTGTTTCTAATTCATTATATTTGATTGCTGTGGCTTCCCGCAATTTTTCAAAATCCTTTTGATCAAACTTTAATATTTCAGCGGATAAGTTTTTGACCAATGCATTCATTTGAATAATCAATTGATGGCAATGTTTTTCAACGGGGCGATTGACCGCCCTGCGCTTATCTTCAATATTCTGCATACCTAAATGAATCAACTGATTGATAACGTTAGACATCGATTCTTCATTTTGAATGGCTAATGATGATAAACAACTGTACATCGAATCGGATAATGTAACAGATAATCTTGGCATATTTACCCCTCCTTAATACTCTAACTCTTTAAGCAGAACTCGCGCTTCATGTGCTTTTTGAAACTCTAATTGCTTGGTTTCAGGTTGATTACGATTGCTACGCTTCGCCTCTTCAAATTTTTTTTGCTTATCAATAACGGATTGAATAGAAAGGCCGCCTTTTTCTTTGAAGCGTAACTCATGCTCTTTTAGTTTATCACTTGAAACCATATCTAAAGCCGCCTTTTTTTCATCTACATTTCGATAAATGGCTTCCCTTAGCTCATCTCGATGATCCGTCACCAAAGTCATACCATGAATTGCTCGTGAAATTTGCACGTAGAAATTTTTCATGGTTGCACCGAACTTATGGTAGGACTCCATAAGCCCGATGCCATAAGGTGCATCCTTCCCTTGCACCTTATAGTTGGTTAATACATAGCTATAATCTAGATGCTTGAGCGCAGGATGGTCATTGGAAAATGTTTGCGTTTGACCATCGCGCGTTTTTACAATTACGCCATTGGACCGTATAGCCTCTACTCGTATTAATTCTCCATTTCTAACGCCATCTGCTTTAAAATTTCGGGTCCACATCAATCGCTCACCTTGCGCTAATTCTATCGATGCGTCCTGATAAATTTCTATTGGGCGCTCAAATGCGGCTGTGTGAGCTTTGTAATGTGGCAGTGATTTCAAAGCGAAGCTGAGTGTTTTTCCATGTTCATCTACCAGTGGTAACACATTATTTCGTCGGTGCTTTGATGAAATATTACCGACGTAATAATATTGATTTTTTTCTACTCTGTGTCGTATAAAATCTTGGTTAAACCTAACAATATCCCCTTTTTGATAGTAGGCAACAAATCGCTGCTGAATAGGCTCCATTGCTTTTGATTTAAGTACCGTTATCGAAACACCTGCTTTCAATGCGCCTTCATCCTTTAACCCCTGACGAATTAAATGCGTAATCGCTTCTCGATCACGATGCGTTGGTGCAAACAATAATGTAGCCTCTCGACGTTCTTGATTCATAGATAGCCATTGATCTGCAATCCATGATCTGCGCATTTCTTGTGTCGACAATTCTACAAAATCAAGCTTTTCAAACGCCTCTCGCAATTCACCTCGCGTGGTATGCATGACTGCCTCTTTCAAGGTTTCATTTTTTTGTCGAACAATATCCTTCATCACCGTAGTTTCAATACCATAATCCTGAATTAGCCCAAATATTCGTCCATTATTTACACTAGGTAACTGCGCCCTATCACCAACAAGCACCATCCTCGCATCTGTTCGTTCAATATGCTTTAACAAGGCATGACCCTGTGGAGAAGAAAGCATCGATGCTTCATCAACAATGAATACTGTTTTGCTTAAACTCTTTCTCGGGGCTGTTTTGATTTCTTGATAAACAGTAGGAAAAACATCTGATTGAATACCCGCTTTCGTCTGTAATTCATTGACAGCAGAACTTGCAACAGCAATGCCTCGTAATTGATAACCCTTTTCTTCAATTAAAAGTCTCGCCTCGGATAACATCGTTGTTTTAGCAACGCCAGCATAACCCTGTATTGCCAAATATCTGTCTTTTGTTGTCATCAGTGTTAACATAGATTCTGTCTGTGAAGCAGTCATTGCATACTTAAATTCAGGCCTTCGTTTTTTTATAAAGGACTCCACTTCTTGAAACGTCGCCATTGCTTTGACTTCACCTTTATGATTATCAATGCGCGCTATTGTTTCTGCCTCTAACGTCAATAACCAAGGTGTTGTGAGATAATGTTCTTTGGTCACTGTGCACTGTGCCGCATAAAGCGTTTGATTGGTCTTTTCTTTTGAAATCGCCGATACAATGGCATCCTGAGATATCACTTGTTCATGCACTAAACTATGTTTCAAACTTTCCGTAAACAATGCACGCTCTGAGAATACGGATGTACGCTGACTTAACGTTTCAATAGCCACATGAACACATGCACTTGCCGCCGAGGCCTCAGATGACACTTCTTTGGATTTGAACTGCATCGTGAACTGATTTAATTTATCTTTAATCGCCTCAAACCAACCCTCTGAAGATTCAAGTTCTCCACGGCTTAACATGAATTTTTGTGCGTCAAAGCCATGCAATTTAGCACGGGCTTCCCAATCACGTTCAAGCGCATACATCTGATGCTCTTCTTTGCCACTACGGGTGAGTTCCGTTGCAATCGAGGCACTTTTTGCACCTTGCCAACCTCGCTCCGCCATCAAACGCTCAATATCTTCGCGCCTTCTAGAAAACTCCTTTAAAACCTGCTCTGGCATGCCATCTATTTCAAACAAACCATCCCCGGTGAGGCGTAAGCGAAAGCCAGCCTCTTTCAGGCTATTTGCCAAGTGCTGACGATATAACAAGCCGCAATATCGTTGGTGATTCTGAATTTGTTCAAGTACACCCTCCACGCGCGACTTATCACTTGCGAGCGAGCGCGCTTTACCATCTAAAAAAGTCATATTCAATGTCACACAGTGTGTATGCAACGCTGGATCATTGGCTCTAGAACTTGGTTGCCTAAAAGCTGCAATCAGTAAATTATCTGTTTTTTGATACTTAATCTCGCCATTGATACAAACTCGCGTTTGCGCAAACTCAGATTCTATTTTTGCGACAGCATAGTTCACGGCTTCATCATGAAATTGAATGAGTTCAGGCGCCACACCAAGTCCTGCCAATATAGAAACGCTTTTTGGTGCCGAAAACGTCATGTCAAAGCCTGGACGATGTTTGCCATCAGGACTTTGCAAAGCTTGTCCATTCGGTAAATGACCTTCCAATAAATTCAAAAATAACTTTAAATCGACTTCTCCCTTAAGCTTTAAATAGGATTTACCATGCCCCAACCATTGAGTAGACATTGCATCAGACGTATAGTACTCAATAGTCTTTGTATAATAACTATGTGCGTCTTTGGCGGATTTTAGTGGTTTTGTACTGAGCATAAGGTTAATCCAAATAATCGTTCACTTTTTCTTTTGGAGATAGGCTGTTTGACATGCCCTCATGAGAGGCTATTGTCTTTATAGCGCTATCGCGCTCTTTTCCCTGCACCATGACTTCTTGCCATGGTCTAACAATCAATCCTTCCGATATAACGGGCCTTTGTTGATGCCTAAGCTTTAACTGGGTCACTGGATAACTACTTGGCAGCCTTAAATAACAAGCAAGATTTGGTAAATCAAGAATCTCCGGGTAAGAGACAATCGGGCGTACCACACGTTGATTACCAAGAGAGATGCCGTCTCTTACACTATTCGCGCCATACGAATAATTCTCGCGAGATTCATCCAAATCTTCTTCACCAAGCTCTCGTGAAACAATACGGGCCATATCACTGCTTGAACTTCGAAAGAAAAATCGTGTATTGAGTAAGTCAAAAATTTCCTGCGCACCACTCCTTCCATACACTTTTTCAAGCTGCGCAAAACTCTGCATCCCCAATAAAAAACAACCACCAAACTTACGTACCTCAGCAATGGTCTCGCCAAGTAAAGGCAAGCGATGTAAACTTGGCAACTCATCACAAATAAACCAGACCCGGCGTTTTTCAAAAGCATTTAAACTCAACATGGTCAGTGATGCCATCGCAAGCCACATAGACATCAGTGGCTTTAATGTTTTTTGGTGCTCACCATTTGAAGAAATAAATAACCATCCTTGTTCTTCATCATTTAACAAATAATCCCGCACCGAAAATGGCGTATCCGTATTTTCATGAATTAAAGACTGTAGCGACTTGATATACGTAGTTATCACAGACCGAATAGAAATCGCTGTTTTTTCTATTTTTTGGCTCACCAACGTCGCAGCCGGCGTATCTGCAAGATATACTTCAAGCTGTGAAAAATCACTGGTTAATAATAGCCGTAATAATTTTTCTAGCGAACGATCTTTATCCTGTCGCATGCTTGATGCAGCACATACAAATACCGTTCTCGCTGCATTTACCCAAAACGGATCGTTATCACCCTGCATAGGAATCAAACTTTCTGCCATATTCTCCAAATCTGAATCTCGAGGTGCTTCCCGCCATAAATCCCAATTGGCACATCGCATATCAAAGGGGTTCAGCACCTTATCTTGCTTATCCTGATAATACAGCGGCATAAAAGCACATCCTTTATCATAGACAATCACTCGATCTCCTCTTTTCCTAAGACAATCCAGTATTTTCATAATCAATTGGCTTTTACCGGTTCCGACCGTGCCATGCACAAGCATGTGCTGAAACTCACTGCCCTTTACCAGAGGGAAACCATCGATTTTAATATCAGAAGCCTGCTTGTTACTGGTTATTTGTCGTTTCACCAGTGTTGAATCTACAAGTTGCGTCCCACGTATTAGCTGATTTTTAGATTGAAATTGCCCCTTTTTAATAAAATACAAGGCAATCAAAATGGCCAGGAATAACGAACCAGAAAATGAAATCCATATGCACTGCAACAAATTGCTCATACAATCAGAAGCAACCTTCGCGTAATAAGGATATCCCGTTATCATGCTTACTGATTGCTTGTAGAGTTCACCCGAAAACGAAAGCACAAATACATGCTCTTTTTTAAAGGCTTTAAAAACTTGTGCGGCATGGTATGCAAGTGTTTGTTGCAACGACTCTAAGGGAATAAAGTAATAAACGGTTCCAATGAAAATCACCACCCAAAAAACACAGTGAACATTAAAGAGCGCTTTATTGATTTGAAAAAACATACGCAGATTATGAAAGGTAATTTGCCCACCGCGTGTAAAGTGTCTTGGATTGGACCGTTTAGTCATGATTCTTCCTTAAAATATGGACTTTTTCACCGCTATTCCATAGGCAGTGTTACTACTTGAGATCACACATTGTGATCTCAAAGAAATACAGCATTAGCCATGATTATATCTGGCAAACTGATGTATTAGAAGAAGATAACCTTTATAATATACGCACGCTTATAACGTTAAAGAATTAGTATGGATATAGCAATAAATAACGCTGTTGAAAATAAAATCATCGAACTTCGTGGGAAAAATGTCATTCTTGATAGCGATGTGGCTGATTTATATAAAGTTGAAACGAGAGACATTAATAAAGCTGTAAAAAATAACCCTGACAAATTTCCAGAAGATTACATTATCAAACTAAATAAAAAGGAAAAAAATGAACTGGTGGAAAATTTCCACCGGTTCAATGGACTAAAACATTCTACAGCTCTCCCCAAAGCTTTCACTGAACGCGGGCTTTATATGCTCGCCACTATTCTTAAAAGTGCGCGAGCCACAGAAACAACGCTTGCTATCATTGATACATTTGCAAAGGTACGTGAAATATCCAGAACAATCAAAGAACTACCTCAAACACCACAAAATACACCTAAATATCAAAAGCTACTACATAAAACTGGCGATCTTATTGCTGATTTAGTCGTGCCAGATGATTTAGATGACAACGAAACCGAAGCTAGTATTGAGGTAAACCTTGCTGTGGTGAAGTTTAAATATAGCGTGAAGAAAAAAGGAAAATGACTCCTCAACCACAAAAAATCACTTATATTTTTTTTAATTCCAGTTGACACGATTAACAATCACTATAAAACCCTATACATGGCGATAAATTCTAACATGGCATAATCCCCAACCCATTAAATCGACACCATCATAAACCAACTCAAAAGCATCATGGTGTATTTTTCTAGTTGCGACAATTACCCGCGTACCGAGTTTTGTCGTACATATTTTATGTATTAAGGCGTTGAATGTATCATCAGATAAACAAGTTGCAGCCAAATAAATGATATCTGCATCCGAAAAATCATGTGTTAAAAAATTATCTTTGATAAAGCTAATTTTTGATAGCTTTTGTGAATACGTTTCCTCAGAAAATGCTCTGCTTTTCAAGAGATACCTGGCTTTATCCAAACTTGTCAAAGATTTTTTATAAAGCGCGTCCATTAATTCAACACCAAAGCAAATTTTAAAATCAAAATAAAGGGCCGCAGAAAAAACCGCCTTTCCAGCCCCCGATCCAAGATCATAAAATATTTCTCCAGGTTGGGGTTCTGCTTTTTCAATAATATTATGAAACGCCAACAAATCTATCTCACCATAAATAAACTCCCGATTATTATGATATGCTAGTAGGCGGTACATGTTGGCTACGATCTTAGAATAATTATTTTTGAATAAAATTTTTAAAAAAATTTCAACCTCAAAGATAGATTCGGAGTTAATTCGTGTCGCAATCAGCTTACGAAGCTGTCTTTTTTTTAACGTCGGTACGGCATAATTCGTTAAAAAGAGGCGACTAAAAAAAATGGCAAATGGCAACGAGATAATAAAATAATACATAAAACATCCTGTTTTATATAATTAATTTATTTGTAACATATTTTTTACCAAAATATAAATTATCAAACGCTTCTTAAAACATCTTATATTTTTGAAACGAACAAGTAATACTGCTCTACATGGATTGCCCCATGAACGTAGATGACAATGGTGGAGCATCCATAGTTTTAGCAATAAGCTCTCTCGCCAGATCGCTTGGAGATGCATCTTGAGATAAATCAATCACGGCATGAGCGTCTAAATCTTCCCGAGGGGATACCGTAACATTATTTGTTTCCGACAACCTAAATCGTTTCATTAACTCTCTATATTCATGTGCACCAGCCTTAAAAATTGCTTTTGCTTTTTTACTATCTCCTTCTATAAGCCTTGGTGATACATGTTGCAGAGCAATCAACAATAACTGCATTTTTGAGAGCGTTCTGGCTTCATCAAGCTCACCATCAGCTTCTTTGGTAGCGATTAATTGGCTCAATTGAAGAAAAGGAAATGTACCTTCTCGCATGTTCTTTAGATCCCCAGAAATAACGGCCTCTTCGTTTCTATGCTTAATGCGAGCACTTAAGGCTTTAGGAGGGAAATAAGTTAAGACGGTTGCAAACTCAATTGAACGACCTTCCATTTTTGCTCTTTCAACGAGCCTTTCTTTAAAATCATCTAACATGGCTTTAACATCGCCATGAGGCTCAGGTACACTATCGATAATGACTGAAGAATCTGGCTCAAGCTGAAATACATCATCCAACATTCGCTCAACAGGATTCATGGGTAATGCCTTAAATACTTCCCCCACTTCATGAAATAACCGAGTGAGATCCTGTAATTCCTTATCGGAAAATCCAGCCCGGCTCAAAATGGCTTCTAAATCCTGAAAATCAGGGTTTTTAAACTGATGTTGAATAGAAATATCACCATAAACCAGATTAAATTGCCCTGTTGAAGCAAGCGTCATGATTGCAGACTCACTCATATAAGGAGAAAGTTGTTCAATCAACCCCCGTTCTTTAAGTTTTGCTAACAAAAGAGGGGTTCTTTCCTTTTCGAGTATATCCATCACTTGATCATCACCGTGTGTATACCAACCATGCTCTTTAACCAAAGCATTACAGAGTGTTGATTTTCCAGCACTAGATGCACCCAATAATAATATGACTTTCATTAACTTATTTCTCTTTCACATGCATTCTAAAAATATAGCAATAGTTTCATACTTTATCATTTAGGCATAAGCTTCAGGCTGAGGCATGATATTTTGAAAAAACCTCATTTTGTGCTAAAATAAATCAAACAACCTTTGAATTGCAGAGATATATGACAGCTCAAAATGATGAAGACCCACGCGCTAAAGCGGTTAAAAACAATCCTTGCGGAATATGCCGCGCGTTAGGTTTACCGGTGTGTAAAGGACATGGAGGTGGCTCTGGAGGAGGCGGTGGTGGCGGTGAATCCTCTGAAAGTGCAGATGACACTTTAGACACCACTTTAAACATAATAGATCATGAGTCTTTAGAAAATGACTTATCCAATAGTCCTCTATGGGATGAATCCTACAATATAGATGATCTCTATACGTTTGATACGCCTCATTCATTATTCTCAATAAAGCTAGATTTAGGTTCTGGAACACTTGTTTTTTCAGCACGTGATAATTTATCGAAAGAAGAGCAACAAGCATTAAAAACATTTTTTGATGCTATAGAAAGTGAACTCGCTGAATTCAAAAACGAACTTAAAGCTCAAGGTCTCGATACTGATGCAATTCAATGTCACCGCGAAAAAAATTCACTGACGATTAAGCTTCCAACACCTAAATATTATGATGCCTTTATTCAACGCTTAATGGATAAGAATTTATTAGTTACACAAGCAAGCCACGAGCTGAATGAAATTCCTTCAATACCCTCTGATGCGCCAAAAACACAGCAAGAAATTCAACAAGCATCATCAACTGCACCAAACCCGTTTGACATCTCAAAAGGGCCAAAATTTGAAGATTAAAACATAGCTCAGCCATTTTCTCCATTGAGTATGGAAAAATGGCTGTGTATCAGTCAATTATGGCATTCAAGGTGATTTAGGTGCCGTACCTATATGCTTGTCTCCCTTTTTTAATTCTGATGAGTCGGTAGACTGCAGATAACTAGGGTCTGACTCTCTCACTTCTTTCATGGCAGTTTTATATTGAGATTGAGGAGTAATTACACGAGATAAGTTTTTCGAGGGGCCACCATGAACAAAAGCAATGCTCATTTGCTCCTGGTTTAAGCTTATTCTTTGCGATTGATCTTTTTCAGGCAAAAAATCAGTGTCTGAGATTCGTACGAGCTTTGTTTCATGATCAAATTGATTAAGTATTAAATCCCCATCTCTCACATATACATCTATATTGTCACCAAAATTATTCTTATACTTCCCCACCAGGGTATTTAAAGCTGGTGTGAACTTCACTTTAGGATTCAAATGTACTTCATTAAACCATGCTAAACGCTGATGCTTTGCTATATCCTCTGGTGCTTGTTCCAGTGCTGCCTCAAAATGATCTCTGGCTTCTCTAATTCGCCCTTGGTCTTCGGCAATTTTTCCTGCAAGTGTTTCTTGCCACCCTGGTTCATCACTTTGAGGGTAGTTAGGACTTACGGGGAAATTGTTGGCCATATCTCTAAACAACGCTTGCATATCACCAATTGGCGCGAAATCCGGTGAGCCTAATAGTTGCGTTGCAATACTCATTCCATGCTCAGCATTTGTAAAAAATGCGGCTCCCTTTTTTTCTTTCACATTAATTGCAACAAAAGATCGTGTACTAGGGTTTTGTCCATATTGATATGCAATCACCTCATTTGTTTCGGGGTTTTTATATATGTGCCAACCTAAACCACAGCTAGGAAAATCCTCCGCGCTCATTGGTACAAATGCTTGCGTGAAGATTCGCTCTTGCGCACCTTTAAGCGTTTCCTCTTCCATTTTTTTGAACCAAGCAGCAATAAACTTAGAAAAATCTTGTGTCGTGGTAAGCAATGAACCAGCAGCATGTACAGGAGGATCACCCATATAAATATTTTCTACTTTGCCAAGCTCTGTATGAACTTTCACACTATTAGGGGCGTCCTCTGCTTGAGGTAAAAACGTTGACCCTTCCATTTTTAGAGGTTCGAATACATATTGTTTCGCCAAATCCTCTAAACTATTCCCTGTGATGGCTTCAATAACGCTTTGTAAATAATAAAAGGCCTCACCAGAATAGGAGTATTTCTCTCCCGGAATTGAATTAAACGGCAATGTGGCATTGGGACCAGATCCCACATTAGGTAAGCCACTGGTATGCGATAATATATGTCTAATGGTTAATTGTTTAGCTTGCTCAGGGTATTCGCCATTGTTTAAAAATTTTTTATATCTCAGGACATGCTCTAGTGGTTTACTCGTTTCGTGTTCTTTTCTCCTGATGATGCTCTCTAATGGCTCATCTAAGTTAATGTTATTTTCATTAGCCCATTGTAACACCAAATAGGTAAACACAATTTTGCTCAGGGAAGATGCTGGAAATCTGGTATTTTCATCTACAGTAGATTCATCATCATTAGATTTTTTACCAACAGCGATTGTTGTGTTTGTGAATTCATTTGTATTGACGCCCATGGGCTCAACATAAGCATAGCCTACAGCGGGGATGTAAGCAGCTTTAGCTATTCTTTCCATTTTATTTTTTTCAATTGCGATTTGAACAGAGTTCATGGTATCTGGATCAACTCTTTCATCCATATAAAACATCCCCTGATTCTCGCCGTTAATTAAGTTTTTCTCCGCCATATTAGAAAAGTTACGTACATCTTCATCGTTATTTGACAAGCTTACAATGGTGTAACCTCTGTTTAGATACATTTTAAATGCAGCATGCATCCCTGGCGCATCCCCGTTATGCCCTAAGCTATATTGCAAATCATCCTGTACCAATTTATAAAATGCTTTTCTCGTACGGATCCTTTTATATAATGATAGTCAACGATGTAAATATTGCGGGCAGAATCCTTCTTATTCCAAAACGATATCTACCCACAATACAGAGCTCTCTATCGCAACTCGTTTACATAGGAGTGCTCTATAGGCATACCGGCAAGAAGCCCATTAAAATCTATAGCTGAAATAGCACGACTCAACTGTTCTGAAGACATCACAGTAGTTTCTAAAGCATTCACTGTCTCTACAGTTGTACCATACCCTTCTGGCATATTCCTTATAAGTGTCAAAAACTCCCCGAGGCTTGTAGGCGGACCAAAATGCCATGGCGCCCAATTACGATGAGTGCCGCATATAGACTTAATAAGGGTTAATAACTTGATTTGGTTGGTTGCATCAATAATCCAGTTCTCATCCTGGTTGTTAATAAAAGTTTCTAAGGCACGTAGCACCTGTACTTTTTGAGAGTTAGAGCCACCTGAAGTCCACCTTGGCTTGCTTCCTACTTCAATATTTCGAGCTAAAACGCTTAACAAATTGGTATAATTACCTTTTAAAGGTTGAATAGTAGAAGACTGTGCTTTATCAACTTCATCCAAAGATGATGTTACGTTAGATGCTGTATGATGCACTGCAACCTGTCGTTCTTCTTCGCTTGTGACATCTAAGGCTTCACCAAACTCGATTTGCGGAACTGATTGGTTATGTGCATCGTTACGTGTATCATTGGCTATTTCTATGACTGTTTCTTCAGGTAGATCTGAGAGCCTTAAATATTCATCAAGATCTTTACGAAAATCTTCTCGATATTGTTGGTACGCTGCTCCACTTAAACCACGCTCTGCTTGTAACCAATCATCAACATGTGATTTCAATTCAGTTTGGGACCCAACTGTTGCTTCATATTGCAGTAGAAAATAACGCAATGATGCGGCGACAGTGTTTCTCACTAAGGAAGCATTCACAACTGTGTCGGTAGGAATTTCATCAGTGGTGCTTTGCACTTCAATTGGAATTTCGCGATCAATATGAACGCTTTCTAGTCTTCCTTGTAATATACCAACGGCAATGTGCTGTAACTTCCCTGGGTTACAAATAACAGCATCATCTTCATAAGCATCAGCTAAGTTTTGAATTAAACCAATTCTAGCATTTTCTCTATCTCGCTCCAAAGCTTCCGCATCCGTAATCCCCATGAATTCGCCATGCTGAATATAGTGCCAACAACGCGCCAAAAATTCTTTACCTGTAATATTTAAGCCATGACTGGTGATGAGCGTGTCTGCAGACAGCGGTCCAAATCCATCTGCTTGTGATGACGCTAATCCTAAAACAAACTGAGCAGATGTTCTGGTAAAATCACCGGGAAAATTATTTAAGTAAGCTACAAATTCAGCATAATCATCATCAACCTGATTTGTATCATAAGGCAAACCCATTAACTGTTGGAGCGCATGTTCCGTACCACTTTCCCTGCCTTCGGCATGCACACTTATCGCTCTAGCATTGGCTATCGCTGCCTGATGCATATTGCCAAGGCGGTTAGTCGGGGTCCTCAAGATTTCGCGAATTTGCTCATAATATTCTCTGGGTTCTTGTGGCATCAAACCATGTTCAATTCTATCTTGTAGCACTGCAATACGTGCCAAACGTTCGTTATCGTCATAAGTTGGCATAATCCTATCAATTCGATACTCTTGTTTAGTTATTTCATACAGTGCATGCATCACACATCCTCGCTCTTCCGCTGGCAACGGTGGGGCAAACAATGGTTGTGCTAAAGTATAAATGTTCACCCATTGACGTATAGAAGGGATTTGAGCTAAACCATAAATCACATGTTCATCATCAATATTATATTCGTCGACAAAAGCACATAAAAACTGAAAATGTTCAGATGAAATACTCCTGAGCCCTTTTAAACTCCAAAAATCGGAGATATTGCGCTCAATGATGAGATCAGCGCAGGCTGCCCATTCTTCTGGTGGTCTATTTGCTATAGCAGACAGTTGTCCTACATTTGTTAGCTGCTTTTCTTCAATCAAAGCTATAAAATTAGGCCAGTGCTCAACCGGAACTTTTCTAAAAATATAAATTTCATAGTCAGTTGGTTGATATCTTTGAATAAATTCATATAAATAGTTACGTTGAATCACAGACATTTTTGCGTATGCTTCTATCCGCCTAAATTCATGAATTTGATTAACATCAAGAAAATGGTTGAATTCTGACCAGTCCTCATCAGAAAGTTTAATCAATGCGTTAACCATATCTTGTGACAACTCTGTATTGTTTGGTTGTACATGACGTTCAATGAAGTCCGAAATTTTAGGCCAATTGTCTTCAGATATTTTTTTAAATGCATAAACACCTAAATGATGTTTACAAGAAAAATCCCAGAGTCGTTGTCTCAATGATTGTGCTATATCTACCAATACATTTTTAGCTTCCCAATCATTCACTTCATTTGTAGAGATAAATCTGATATAAGCCAGCCCCTCTGTAGCTGACATTTCAGCCAATTTATTTAATACGCCATCACTAACTTCTATCTGCTTCAAGAAATGGTCTACTTCTAACCAATATTCTGGCGTATACTGTCTAAAAATCACGCCACCTTTTAAGCCATTAATATCATATTGTCTTTCTTTACAAAAATGGATGAATTCGTCTTGGTATTGCGCAGGCATTGCTGCTAAAGCTCGCCAAATTTTAGGCTTTTGCAATAAATCCTGGGCTTCAACTAACTGAATAAAAGAATCAAATTCTTCAATCTTCACAGTTGATAAAACATATAACATCTCACCATTTGTTATATTTCGTTGTGTTGCAAAATGAATCACCAAATTCAGCATATCTAAAGGCATGTGAGACAGCGTATGAATCTTTCCACCATCAATTTCATTTCGACACACTGTACTCAAAAATGTTGAAATCACATCCCATTTGTCAGCTGAAATACGACTTAATTCATAAATGCACTGCCCTTCATTCCATGCTGGGATGTGGTTTTCTCTTATAAATTGTTGCAATAGTTCTGGTGCTACTGAACCATCAGGTGGTGGAGCTAAAACAAGTCTGGTTTCACGCGGATCAGGTACAGCATTAAAATTAGTTGGCATGACTATCTCCTATTCCTAACACTAAGTAAGTCTGTACATTTTTAAAGTACAAACAATAAAAGTGGAATTATTGTAGTCAGTTTGAAAAAATATAAACACCCGTAAAAATACGGGTATCTCAAAGATAAAGCCTAATAGAAAAGAAAAACAATTGAAAAAGCTATCGTTTTGAAAAGAATATTGTCAGCAAAAATACATTAATTACGACTTGAATGATCTCTCGTTCCAAAAGCATTACCCATACAATCAACACTACTTGAGATCATCGGCAATCCAGTCGAAGGGTTAACACGAGAATAACTGTATTCGCTGGTTCCTTGCTGCTGATCTTCAGCCATATATTGTCGATACAACACTTTGGTATCAGTCCAGTATTTTCGCCAAAATGCTTTGAACTTTTTCATAATATTCCCAATCCTCACCCTTGTTTCAGCATAGCAAAGTTTTTTGAAGATATCATTCTTCATCCTTTTGCTTCTGATGGAAAGGATGTATAAAAACACCCCGCTTGCTATTTTTCTCGCCGATTTCTATGCGCTGTAAGGTTTCTGCAGCCAACGCATCAGCCGTTTCATGAATTTTATTTTCACCCAAAGAAATTTTTTCCCGTGTCTCCATCGAATCTAAGTTTAAACGTTCTTTAAAATCTCTTACCTTAACATCCGAATACCCAATATCCTGATGGGTAGCTGTTTGTTGGATGCCATCCGATGCTTTTTCATAAGCATTTTCGACACCATGCGACCTTGATTTCAATGTTTCAAGATTGCGATCATGGACGGATTCCACCGAGCCCTTAGAAACGTTAGCAAGGATGTTTTCCCGCTCTCGCTTTAAAAAAGCATCACCCAAATTCTGGAGTGTCTGCAAAGACTGCTGATTTTCAGGATGCGCAAAGAGGTTATCGCGTTGATGAGCACCAACTTTTAAAGCCACATATTCAGAAAATGCTTGATCCATATTTTTAGTTATCTGATCTCCATGAGACTTAATGTAGTTCATGGCGTCACTGACGCGTTCACTACGCTGTAGTGCGGCATCATATTGTTGGCTAGAAGTCTGTGCATCACGTAAATCCGCACCCATTTGATATGATAAATGAGAGGCCTCAGAACGTGTATCATCAAAATGTTTGTTTTGTACAATACTTTTAACCTGACTGAAAGACTCATTAAAGTCATGCGCTTCTTTTGCTGTCAATGAAGCGTCTGAACCTATATGGAACCTATCTGCGTCAGTGGATGTTCTGCTCGCCTGACTTGATACATCACCCTGAACATCTATCATGCCTCGTGTGACAGCCTTTAACGATTTGGTTAGCATTTCTGGAGCATTTATTTTTCCATTCAAACTAGCACTAGTGAGTTTTGTCATGGCATCTTCCGTGCTAATGCCCTCGCGTTTTGCAACATCAGATGCAATGTGGCTCATTGTAGACAGCGCTTCCTGATATTGATTGTTTTCACTTTGCGAGAGTCCCTCTCCTAGGCGCATATCGTGCCCCATCATATTAGATAGCTGCATTGCCTTATGAGCAAAATTAGAAATTGAGGTCTGGAAACTTTGATGCGCATTAAAACTTGCCTGCTTGGACGCTTCATAGGCTTCGCTCAAACTGCCAGTTAAACCGTCCACACTATTGATGGAAATGGCATTTCGACTCATGCCAGCGGTCACATCAAATACTGTATTTCCACTAGGTGTATGCGTTTTAACAACGCCCGTTGATAGCTGTTCTGAACGCATACCATGCATATGGGTAAAATTATTATCGTGCTTATTGGCAGCATAATTATTTGCAGAGGTATTGTAGAAACTCGTTTGCCCAAAACTAAAGCTTGCACTTGCAGCATCATTCGCAACACTCATGGCCGAACCTTGTAAATGCCCGGTCATAGAAGTGGCAAGGTTATTGAACGCCTCACTTAAATTAGACACCAATCCCTTTGCCAGGAACGGTATCATCAACATGAGATAGCCAGAAACTCCTGTTAAGTCAGCATGTAATTCATTGATTTTATCAATATTCACTAAACTTAAACCGCCAAACTGCACAGATTGCTCTTTGCCATACATCGTCATGGCTGCATTCAAAATTGCAAACAATACTGGCCAAAACTGCAGAGAGATAAAAAATTGGATATACCCTTTGAAGATGTTAGCGCCATTGGGTAACGTTGACATAGCAATAATGATTGGGAAAATACCAAATAACAATGCAATCAGTAGCGTATGAAGTATGGGTAAAAACCATGCTGCCTTTTGACCGGCAATCGCCCAGCTCCAGCGATGCTGAACCTGAGATTTGGTAAACTGATTGTTAATCACCCCTGCCGTGCTATTCGTAAATGCTTGATAATCTTTAATGCCATCACCCACTGCATTAATCATCATAGATTGCAAAAAGATATCTGCAGAGGTATCCGTCATCATTTGATAATAATCAAAACTCGAGGTTAGATGTGTTTCAAAGAGTTTTTCATAATTACTTCTTGTATGACCAAACAATGGGATACCAAAAATGGTATAAGCTTTTTTAATCTCTGTATCTAGCTTGGCTTTAAGACTATAAGACCCTTGTGGCTGTGCTGCCGTTTTACAAGAAACACGCACCCCATTCACTTCCGTCATCCTCAAAGGTGATGCATTTTTGCTGATCAAATCCCATATATGTTGTGTTGTACTAAGATCGCTAACACTATATTTATGATTCAAGCGAATATCGCCAACAACGCAATTTCTTAAATAACCGTTCATCTCCGCTTTAAGCTTAGGGTCTAAAATCCTAAAATCACGAGATGCCTGAATCAGCTTTGAACCAAAAAGACTCCCTGTTTTTGTATAAGTTAAATCATCTGGTAAAGACAACAACGCATCGTAACTCTCCGCAAGCCCCATACCTACAGAGGTAATAAGGCTAGCAGTCACCGCAAAAATAACTGGAACGTGGGAAACCACTGCGTCCTTTTGTGCAGACATATCATAAATAGCGACATCTGTTTTGGGCATTAAGACCATTTGAAAGACCAAAATATAACTCATCATCCATTTGGCATAAACGAATGGGTTTCGCTCCTTAATAAACCCAATGGATGCCATAATGATGCCAACCAATGCCGTTAACCTTAAAAAATTATTGAAAAAGCTTTGGCCCATAAATGCGGTAATGGCATTTAAAAGCTGCACAAAAAGTTCCCCAAAGCCCAATACATGTATGGTTATCATCACTTACACATCCATTCCTGCGGCAAGTTGTTTTTCAATCCTTGCGACATATTCAATCAACGTTAGTTTTTCTTCTAATTTTCGGCTCACATCTGGCTCAATTCGAGCAATCTGCTGGTTTGCAAAATCAATTCGGTGTCTCAAGGCCGACAATATAGATTCATTTAATACGCTAGCGTTTGTGGAAAGAGTTGCGGACTGCAACAAATGACTTAAATATTGCTGCAATAAATCACTGGCGATCAGCGTTGCATAAGACTCCATATCAACAACGGCGTTGCCGTAATGCGTACTATTTAAAACCATTAAAAACTTCATCACAGGCAATGACGTCATTTCAAGCAAACCTTGTTCAGCCTGATTCAACTTTTCATCTCGTTTAAGTTTTTCATCCATTGAAACAATAAGATTTCGAATACGGCCACTAAGGGAATGCGAAACATCTAAATGAATTTTGTCCTGATAAACGTGCAAGCAATGATTGCCTTCATCACAACGCCAAATGGATGCAGCACTAGCGCCCTGATGACCCAGCAGTGCATGAATCAGACCCGCATGATTCGCCATGGATGGCACCTCTGTGACTTTTCCTTGCTTATCAAAAATAATGGTCCCTGTCAGGGTCATCACTAATTCGGACAATTCCTTGTCCGCACTTAAAAACGCATTCTCCTTTAACATCGACCACACAAGGTTTTTATTCAGCATCACTTCTTTTTTACGCTTTTCATCTTTACTCGCATGATCAATAGCTTCCTCAAAACCATCACTACTACATGACATGTGTGCTGCTACATAGTCGTGTCCTAACCCTTCTCGGCCCATGCGTCGTTGGTCATTACAGACTTTTTGTTGACTCGCAACGGTTTTGGGCCAAATACCTCCCACTAAATTTTGTGCCATTTCACATGAATTAATGGCGGTTTGATTGATTTTTTGAACTGTACTCTGCAGAAAATCTCGTACTTGCTTGAGCTCAGGTACAGTGGTTGCAAGCATGACGTCTACCGCATAAGCCCCAGCATTCGTCATAATTTGTTTACCAAGGTTTGTTAATTTATCGCCACTGATATAACTTAAACTGCCTGTAAATAAATCAATACCGGCACAACCTGCACGATAATCAGGAAGATCTAAAGTCACCAATTCGTATTGACGAACTGGTGTTCTGGTATACAGTGATCCACCGCCAAAAAAGCCAGAGGCTTGGGACTCAAACGCCTGAAGATTTGTTGCGTTTGATGCATACCCAATACCAATGAAAAAATCATTAAGATCAGAAGAAACATCAGCAAACGCCATCGAATGGAAACAACATAAAAAAAGAAGGACGCGTTTCATATTATGCCCCCTCATAACGCATAATTTTTTGAACCAAATCCTGCATGCGCATCTCCAGTTGCAAATCCGTAAATTCTCCAATCACAACCGGGTATAATTGATGCGTTTTCGCATTTAAAATATAAAGTGCAGGATACTCAATAGCACGCCCTTCAAAAGCAACGTCAACAAGGTCTTGAGAGGCTGATAAAAAACGAGGAAATTCGGGCAGTGCTTGATTATCAAAAGCGTATGCTTGAACAACTGCATGGTGCGCGTCCGCCCATTTTTTTAAATATGGCGATACATTATGGCAATGAGGACATGCGCTAGAATAGAAAAAAATCAAATGATGGGTTTGAAAAAAATCATTCGAGCTTTCGCTATTTTGTGCAAAAGCAGGCAAACACATTATCCAACAAAAGATGAGAACATATCGTTTCATGAAGCCTCCACATTAAAATCATGCGCCACGATATTTAAGTGCCGCATGAGCACATCCTGAGTTGTGAGCCCAAACGCAACGGGTGTAAATTGTGCGGTTCGAGGATTAACCAATAAAATAGCTGGAAAATAACGAACCCCTAACCGTGCTGCCTGTCCATCATCCATACGTGTATCTGGCATTGACGGTGCTTTTTCACCATCCACCGTGATAGGAATTAAATGAAAATTAAATTTTTGGCAAAAATCCCGAAGAATGGGGATTTGCTCTACATCTAGCGCACTCTTCCCGCGATAAAAGAAAAACAATCCATGTGTTTTAGCAAGTGATGCCACGGTTTCCTTTTGTTTTTGTATCTGCGCCGTATCATAGTATTTTGAGCCTAAATGAGAGGTCGGATGGCTCACTGAAAAATCAAACTCAGGATAATAAAGCAGTGCTTTTTGATTTAAAGCACCATGAATTGTGGCCTCTTTTAACCAGTAATCTTGTAATGCAAGAAATACACGCTCATCTTCTAACTGATGTGTGAAACGTACTTTGTGAAGTGCCTCCATTGTATAAAAATGAAGTACCGCATCTTTATCGGTATAACTCAGTTGGCTAAAAGGAACGCCTTTAGGTTTATGACTAGGTGCTGCTTCGCGCGGTAGGTTATACCAAAGAAATCCAACTGGTTTTTCAGCAAGTACCATTGATGAAATAAGTCCAGTTAATAACAAGAGGATGACCTTAATCATGAGGCACCCCTTTATCTTCAAGTGCCCTCACGTGCGCTTCATTGGCATTTGATAATTCAGTGGTATCTGGTAATTTCTTTTTTGAAGTCAATTCATCAACGAGATCATGAATATCAAGCGCTTGAAAATTAATACGCTCTAATTCCTCTGGCGTAATACCACGACAATCTGGCCTTTCTGCTTCACCAAAAGGAATATGCAATTGATTATACCGCCCTTGAATCTGCACAATGCCAGAAAGTTTGGTCGGAAATACACAATACACATACCGTGTTGTACCTAACAGATGATGCTTGTAATGCCCAAGATATACTGCCCGATTTTCAACTTTTGCATGCTGTAAGACTTGCATATCAGCTGGACAATGAATCAAACCATCTAAAAATCCTGCATCCGTACAGCAATCACGAAGATTTAAGATATATTTTTCACATTCTTGTACCTCGCCTTTAAAAGTAGAGGGTTGCTGCGATTGAATTTGATTGTTCGCGACTTCGCTTGCAGTCCCTGATAACGTCCCTAAACGGCTTATTCCCTCGTTCACATCATTGCTTTCATCAGCAAGAGACTGATCACAAGCGCCATCCGCACATGCAATCACCTCTGGCGGACAAACTTCTTTATCTGGGAAACACTTCCTTTCCGTACATTGAAAAGTGTTACGTGCTACAGCGCAATATTCCCCAAATGATAACAAACACTCAGCGTTTGAATGAGAGCAGCCAGCCTCAAGCAAAGCTTCACAATTCGACACCACATCACCAACACAATGATAGTGGCTTTCTTCACCCCAACAACGACGTGTTATCGGCACACCATCAATCCATTTCGTTTGATTAGGTTCCATGCACACAGTTGATGCATCTAGCGAACAGGCACGGTTAAGTGCTGCTTCGCAACGCTCACCCTCCCAAATATCTTCCGTGCGATATTCTGTTACATGAATCGTTGCTCTAAAAAGCGGTGGTAAGTTATCACCATCAATCGTTACCGTTGGATCTTGGCAAGTGGGTTGTTTCACGATTTGAAGCGTTTGATTACCCAGCAGGATATTGATCTTCAAATACTCACATCCAGCATGTAGTTGAAACAATTGTTTGTTGGTGCAATACACGTCTTGCTTTAAACATTGTGTTAAATCAATGGTTGATAATTTTCTAATAAAAACCCTACGGGCTTCTGCATGATGAATCGCATGTGTACGCACCTTAAGCGTTCGAGAACAAACCACAGGCTCAATCACACGTTTTTCTTCACAGACTTGCTGTGATATTTTTTCCTCACAAGGCACCGGTTCTTTATGGCACCCAGGCTGTATGGCCTCTTCAGCTTGTTCAATCAGCCGCGCCGCATCTAACAGTTCTGAAGATTTATCATTAGGTTCAATTTTAGCCCGTTGATGTGCTTCACGCATGATAAAACCGGCTGATTCATCCTGTCTTAAACGGTGCTCGCTTTCTTGCTGTAAGATTTGAGCATTCCCCGTATCATTCGGTTTTAAAGCACTTTCTAACGGGGTTGTTGTAAAGTTTGATATCACTACTCCAGGCTCAAACTGCTTTAAATGATTTAGCGCATGATTTTTTGCAGCAATCATTTCATCTACAGAAGCAGCAAATGAAACACTTGTAAATAAAGCCAAGGCAATGAAGCACTTCATCCGACACCTCGCCGAACGCACGCGCCCTTATCATGAATACGACTGAGGCCCTCACTCAACGAAAGATTACCATACAACACGTCAAAACAATCACCATTTGCAACCACAAGTGCTGGAACTTGTTGAATGTTAAAGCGCTCGAATGCGGTTGGGTCTATCTGTAACTGTAATTGCGGCAATGCTTGTGTTAATAACAATACTTTTTGCGCTGTTTGTTCAACCGAGTTTTGATAAAGACCGTTCAGTGTTGCAGGCACATGCAATCTTGCGCTTTCTTTCAACGTTTCTATAAGTAATTGCTCTGGCATAGAAAAACTGACGAACACATATACCTCTTCAGCGCATAACACAGAGGAAAAAAACATGCTCAGTAACATCACAAAAAAACGCAATTCCTCTTCCTCCAAACTAAAAATCCATATTGATTGGGTGTATGTGGTTTTATTTTGTTGGTTTCCCAAGCTAACGTTGTATATCCCGACGGATAACAGTGCTGACCATCAGCCACCTGGTTCACCATTTCATAGCGATAACGCGATTTTGGTAACACAGCCAAACGGTGAGTTTTACAAGCATCTTTAGGATTTGAATCGGTAATCAGGCGTTCACGATGCAGCTTATAATTCATGCGTTCCGTCAATAAGAGCGCAACTTGCACAGGTGAAAATGGTGCATTAACGTGACCTGTTAGAGGATACAAACTACCCTGACTGCCAGCGCACCAAAATAAATTGTCTACTGGCTTGCCACGCAAGGTTGACGATAAACTATCAACCGCACATGCACTGGCTGCAATTGGGTTGCCAAAAAGAACCGCTTCTGGGTTTAAAACAAAAGCCATTTCAGAATCATTCCAGGTAGGATCAAGCTCTGTTAAATAGGCAATATCAAAATCACCACCTTGATGACATTCACTTGATGTCATCAAATTAAGCCAAGCAATGAGCGGGTACTTATACCAATGAACATGATAAAACGCATTTGATTCTCCTGACTGAATCAACTGCCGACCACCGCGACGTGTTTTCATGCCTAATGGAAGTTGCATGCCACCTAAATTTACTAAACAATAAGGTGTATCCGTCACGTCCACCATACCCATAGGCTCCCAATAACCTATATTAAGCCCCACGCGCATTCCCACTTTAGTTGGACAAATCCCGATAGGATTTGCTGCATTCTCTGTATCTGGCAGATGATGAGAAACCACTTGCCCATGTCCAATGGAAAGAGGAAATAAACAACGCCAACACACATCTTTAATGGGATTAACAAAGTGCCCATGACAATTTGAAGCGATACTTACGCTTTGAAACGATAGCAATATAACGAACGCAACAGCTTCAAGACGCATGCCATGAATCCTCAATCACAATTTCTCGAATAAGCAACGAATCTTTATCGCGTGACACCATCGCAGGTACACGATGAATGCCTAGTTGGCGAGTAATTCGTCCCATTTGATCAAAGTAAATAGGCTGCTCAAACAACCGCTCCATTCGACTCACCTCACCACCAACCAAAATCACACGCACGTCTTTTAAATGTTGAATAGCTCGCTTAGCCCATGCCACTTGCTCTTCGTCATCTGCATCAAAGAACATCCAATGCGGCTCATATTCACTTAGAGCTTGCAGCGCATTCACCTTGGTTCCTCGAGAAAACAGAATATCCCCCTTTTCATCTTTGACATCATCTTGCAAAACCAATGTTGGGACATAACGGTGCACGTGCGATTTGGTTGCACGCCTTAATCCAACCGGTTTAGGTTTTGTTGCATAAGAGGTCATCTCCTCCATCCAATGTGCTTGTAATTGCTTGATTTCTCCTGTTTCTTCCATGGTTTTTAATCTTGACTCAATAAACATTAAAAAATTCTCCTCGCGCACTGGAAACACTTCACCTATCACACCAAGGTTCTGCGACAATGCGACTTTTGCGACAAACAGCATCAACATTCCAAATAGAACTTTCATGTGGTATCTCGAACATGTTGTGCAACGTGTTGTACAGCATCAATTAAGGGCATGCCTTTTTTACATAGAGACTCGATAGCCGTGAACTCTTCGCCACTTGATGAAAAAAGAACGCGTGTAAACGGATCAGCAAAATAGCGATGAAAACTGTATGTATTGCCGGCCTCTATCATGAGATTAGAAAAACCAGATCCCACCACATCCCCAAATGACTCAATCATTTTTTGCTGATAAGGCGTAAATCGGTTGGGATAAGCTCTGATATACTCTTGAAAATTCCCCTGTCGCATAATGATTTTAATATCGCTACTGGCAGCAATGGCTTGGCCTTGTATCGTTTTTTCAGTATCTAAAAGATATTGTGTGATCACACCAAACCCGCCATTGTGTTTGCGCGCTGTTCTAAATCCTTGTTCAATAAACGTTGCTGCTATGGGGTTGCTGCCATCGCATAAAAAACGCCATGCCTCATCAATAATGCAGCGTTTTTTGATGCGTCTATCGGTTTGATAAAATTGTCCTTGAATAATCACGATCATGACAAACATCACAATCGATAAAAGCTCAGGATTGTTTTGAAATCCACCCATCTCAAACACAACCAACCCTTTATTTTGAATCAATGGTGTTTTTCCATTAAACAAATGACCATACAATCCATCTCGTCCATATTTTTTAAGTAGCAAGATCAAGTCCGTTAGGCGTTCATCTTCCGGTGCATCCTGCGTAAAACTTCTCAACGCATCGAGGACATCATCTATCGTTGAATCTCTTCCTTTTTTTCGCCAACAGCCAAGTGCTGCATCTAAAAGATAGGCTTTTTGAACGTCACTTAAAGGCTGATGTGGACTTGCCATAATTGCCAATAAGTCTCGAATTTGAATGTTGTCGGCCACCTCATTGAAATGACCTGCTGTATCTTGAAGTGCCGTCTTACCTTCAAAGTCGAATAGCGTAAAAGGGTTCAGCGTAATATTACTTACATCAATGTAGGTGCCATTAACCATCTCGCATAAGTGCTTATACGAATGCCCTAAATCAATCACATAGGTTACTTCGCCTAAGGCCAAGCCGCTTAAAATCTGCGCTTGTTGAAACATTGACTTACCTGCCCCTGATGAGCCAACGGTTAGAAAATTAAAATTGGTAATAGGTAAACTTTGATTATCGAAGGTATCCAAAAAAGCAATTTGATTACGATGTGTTGGCAGTAAAAGCCCCTGATGAGACCCTTTATAACTTGCAACAACCGGCAAAAGGTTAGCAATATTATGGTGTGTTAGCGTTTTTGTCAGACCTAAGGTTGTGAAGTCTTTAAAAAATCCTTCTGTCATGAAAAACGGTAAGCTTCCTAAAAAACGCAGCCACTGCGTACTACGTGATTGTCGTAACTCAAAACCATGTTGCCGAAAACTACTGATGGCTTTAGCAACCACTTCCCGCTCATCTTCAGGTCGTGCAAACAGCACAACATTATAAAATATTGGGCACAACGCTAAATTATCACGACTCCCTTCTTCATGAATGAAATTCCAATCTGCTTGTTCATCTTTAATGCTTGGGTTCAAAAATAGCTGTATTGCATTCGCGTTCGCGTTTAATGACTTCGCGCGCATTTTTGCCTTTTGCATCATGCGCTCTTGCGATACTCCTCTAACCGTTAGGCTGACTAAAAAAGAACAGGGGATCCCATGTTGAGGCTCAAGCATGTTGGCAAAAAAATCAGGCGTTTGCCAAAGTGCTAATGTTTCACCCCACTTACTCACTTCACAATTAATCACGCGTGTTTGAAATGGCTTACCTTCTTTATCACTGCCATCGATATCAATCGCTGTATCATCAATGGTATATAAACCATTACCTTCTGAAATAAGATGACTCAGGGGTAAGTCAACATCATAAGCCTCTGGTTTTTCGATCGTATCAAGATTCGGCGTTAAAACCATTTGCATGAAGGCAAGAAAGTCACTTTTCTCAAGACGCACATATCTAAAACCAGCAACATTAAGCTCTGATTCAATTTCCGCTCTTAACTGCGTTAGTAATGCGTTTTCAAACCCTGCTTTTGAGAAAAATAAATAACCATCATATTCTGATGGGCGGGCCACAATATTACGCCCATTTGGATAACCCAAGCGTGCTGCCTCGGCATGGTATGATTTGCTTAAACTTGCCAAAGCCTCATAAATACCGCCTCGATTTGCTTGTGCCTTAAATCCGGCTTCTAAATTCTCATGAATCCAGTGATGTCGGTGTAATATGAATGTCGCATCAACTCCAACTGGTAATTTATTTTTCAACAAATTTGCAAGCGACTTCACCAAGGATTCGTCGGCACCAGGCATAGGAAGTAGCTTAAAGCCAAAACCCAGCGATTTTTTATTGAAAAATAAACCCTGTTCATCAACACTTTCATAAGGCATCAACGTTGCCACACTGGGCACATCCAAAGTAATCGAAGACTCTGCCATTTTCGCTTTTTTATAAGACGGTGTTTTAATACCCCTATCTTCACCCAAGCGTTGAGTCAGCTTTTCTAATGCCTTTAATCCCTTATCTATAAATTCTGGCAACATAAATTTCCTTATTACATGCCTGGCAGCCCCCATGAAGGGGGACATCCTTGTCATTTTTCTCCGTAAGCGCATAAGCTTCTTCAATGCTCAAACATTTATCGCGAGCCGTTTCATTACAACTAAATTGCGTATTAATGGGTGCACAAGCATTTAGCATTAAGATGGAACTCGCCACATAAGCCATCTTCAACACATACTTCATCGTCTTACTCCTAATGGTTTAAAGCCCTATCCAACACTTGTGGGGGAATCGTAAAATCATTCATCTCATGCGTAGATGTATTGTCTAAAGCTGACGGATAGGTTTTTGCTTGGCCCTTCTCTGCCAAAGCTTCATCAGGTGCTAAAAAGAATCCTTCTTTGAAAACAATCGTCACGAAATTACCCGCACCCACTTGAATCACCGGATGATATTGCTCTGCACGCTTCACATAGTAACTAGACAACACCTCAGCGGCTTTTGAAGCCCCACCATAAGCCGCATATGGCGCAACATTGGTAGCTGGAACAGTCGTTGCCGAACCTAATGGACTAATGCTTTGAACCGACTGAGAATACTGAGCGGCGGCTGCAAGACCTGACATAGCACCACTAATGCCCGCCCATTGCATGACTTTGTTATCCCGCATCAGTGGCACGCCTTTAATCCCAACTTTACCACCAAAAAATGCCCACCCCGTCACAGCTTTATCAATGATAGGTTGACCAGGCTTAGCACAAGACAAGCGATCTAAAACAACATACGCACGCTCACTTGAAATATCACCATAGGAGCTACCAGTAACAAAACACCCTTGAAGATGTGATTGCTGGCCATTAGGCAAAGTACCTGGTTGCAGTAGCTCAAACAGCATCACACCATTATTTTTTGATTGCCCATTAACTGATGCATCGGCGTCTGCACCACCCAAAACAACCGCCCGTACGAAGGTTCCACTGGGCACATAATGCTCTGCACTTAACGGGTTGTTTGGTTTGGCTAATTTGTCGCCATAATGAAAGGACATCGCATGTAGTTTGGGAACTTTGTTTAAGGCCATGGTTGGCTTTTGCATAACAGCATGATCAACCAACAACGCTTTATTGGATTTATCATGGGATACCTCTTCTTTTATTTCTTTTAACTTTTGGGTTACTACCGATAAAAGAATATCTCGCTCCTCTTTTTCACGTTGCGTCAGGGTCTGCTGGAAGGTTTGCATTTGTTCTTTTAAACGTTCAAATTCTGCTTGCTGCGCGCTCATGGCACTTTCGGTGTTTGACTGCGTAAACGACTCATCAACAATGCCTGTCACACTAAGGGCTTTATTACGCTCCGCCAATTTTGTTTTTTTAGGAATCAACAAAAGGCATGCGCCCACCACCATCAACAGCACCAGGAGACAAAGAAATAAAGTCCGTTTCTGCTGCTTCGCAATCCACTGATTCATATTAGCCATGATGTGTTTCCATAATTCGATAAACAAACGCCTTTTGCTTTGGACGTAGAGTATGCGTTGATAATGAAATGGCTTTCACCCCTTCTAGCAAAAACCAGGACTCATCCAGCTCAAGGGCTAATCGACCTCCGTTATATATTTCAGTAACATCTCCAAGCACTCCTTGCCCTAAATAAGTCAACCGAGGCAGTAAAACCAAGCCTTGCTGCAAGCGAACTGCTCGACCGTAGTGGCGCTTTACATCAAACCCTTTGATCGGTGTTTTTTGAATCATATGTGTCATCAAAACATCTATCACTGAAGTATCATCACCTTGTTTAGGTAAGTTACGTTTCGCATTCCTTGGCTTCTTAGATATTGGTGATGCTTGTGGTACAAATTCAATGGTTTTACCCAAACTACTTTCTGTATTCACAGTCGCTGAAAAGTGATGGCCTCGCTCTGTACTTAAAAACAACGTGAACGGCTCTTTTTGATTAGAAAGCACATACAAACTGCCGTCGTCTTCATTTTTTGCACCCATCGAAGACTCAGGAAAATGTGCCTGAATGATTTTGTCTTCTCGCACAACCAATCGATTGTAATTCGTGTCACTCAGAACAATATTCAGATTTGTGTTATCACGAAATGTCTGTGTTATTTCGGCATGAAGGGTTGTGGAAACTATCAAACCCAAAACAATACTAATGCGCTTCATCTTGTTCCTCCCTTGTAAACTGCACAACCGATAACCGCCCTAGGTGATAGCGAAAATGCAAGTTGTATTTCAACGTTTCTGCCGGCAACTCACGCAACCCTACAGAGCGCTTTAACTGGCCACTCACATAGCATAAAAGCCCATGTGCATCGCATTTCAAATCAGTCATATCAAAATGGCTTGAGATTTTTCCTTCCATGATGAGGTTGGCCTCTTTGTTTAACTGTCTTTGAAAGATGGGATATTGCTGACTATCAACAAACTGTAAAAGCCTTTGATGATTCAACTTGACCGTCTCAGGCGTCACATTAAGTCGTGCGTAAATAAAATTTTCACTCATTAAAGCTAAGTAAGTGCCATCAACTGCTTCGCCCGTATTGCTATACCGCGGACTCCCAAAAAATGGGGTTACTTCAACACGTTGATGAAATGCCAAAAATAAACTTAATGCGCCCAACAATACGTTACTCAAAAGCAACAACACCACGAGGGCCACCATCAAATTAAATCGCGCCGCGAGTTCACTTAACCGATGCTGATATACTTTGAACTCCATTTAGCCTCTCCATTTTCTAAAATAGGATTTCGGCACATTCGAAACGATACCTTGACTAACGTAACTTGGCATAAACCAATACAGCTGAACCAACAAATATCTCGGCCCTTGGCCATGCTTCAAATACCTCAACAAACTCAGCAAACTCAAGCTAAAACCACCTACAATCACTTTGTGGTTTGAAGTCACAAGAAGCATGATCCCAAGCGCGAGTACCAAAAGCTCATCCAAGGAAAAGCTCATAAAACGCTTGGGGTTATCAAGGTGAGCAATAATCCGATAGAACCCTGCACGGCTCATACGTCACCTAAAACACAAATACGCTGATGAGATAACCTGGTATGAGTGCGATTGCAAAAACACTTAAAAACACCATTGGATTTTTTGTTTTAACTAATGCTGCCGCAGCTAAAATGATATCCACCAAAATAAATGCTTTCCAAAAGGTACCCTGCCCACCCAACATATCTTGAATGTCACCTGCCATCGCGCCAGCCAGTTTATCTTGAGCAAAAACAGCACTTGAAAGCAGTGCCCCTGAAAAAACAAGGCCTATTTTTTTAAAATAACCACCGAGTTGCTTGCCAATTTTCTTCATGATCTTCTCCATTGAGGTTGAAAAAACGAGTGCTGCGACTTCCTTAATGCAGCATTATTTACGATTATTTTTTCGTTGCCTTACTTTTTCATAGCGCACAACCTTATGCGTTGTAGGCGCCTGAATACCGATAAGCACAGCGCCATCACGGATGCTTACAATAGTGATTGCAACATCATTCCCGATGAATAAACGTTCACCTTCAAAGCGATGCATCAATAACATATCCACCTCCCGGAACTCATTGTTTACTGCCCTATCCTCTTCATTTACAGCAATGCTCATGATTTCCCCTTAATATTTGCCTAATCGTATGCATATGACGTTTAGCCGAAGCATAGTTAGGTTCATGTTTTAAAAGTTTGGGCTCCTCGACTTCTGGAATTTCATGCCCTTGCCGCACCAAATCACAAACGTCTTGGTATAATTTTTCAAAAATTCTGTAAGCTCTTTGTTCTTGCTCTATCAATAAAAAATCACCGGGTAATTTATAAGCAATGTATTTCACCACTGCATGACTCCAATATTGTCCAGATGAATAGGCTTTACTTTTTATTTCCCGATATGCCTCACTTGCTGTAGGCAAATTTAATTCCTCGTAAAAGGCCAAACAAAGCGCTCTAAACTGCAAACAATTCGGTGGAAATTCGATAAACGCTTTCGCACCCTTTAACTTTTTTAAACGCAACATACCTGATTCAATGGCCTTCGGCGTTAAATCCTGTAATGTCTCTAACCAAACCCCGTTATCTTGCACTCCGTACTTACTCACGAACAGCGGACCATAGATGGCTGTCATTTGCACCCATAACCACTGAATGTGCTCGATAGACAGATGTGTTTTCTTCACAACCTGCGCTAATTTCACTGGGTGATCGGGCACCTCTGTTGGCTTCGAGGACAGCTTGCATAGTGAGTTCGTAACGATTACTTTGAGAGGTACACTCATGGTTCTTCCTTTTGACTGAACGGGTTGGCTTTTTTACTTGTTTTTGTCCATGCTCTAACCAGGTAATAAACACATCATTAAAATCTTCCCAGCGATTCTGATGTTTTTGGTTGTATGCAATGAATTTTCGAATTTCCACAGGATCAGTAACTTTCACTAACCCCTGCTCCAGCGCTTTTTGAATGGTCTCTTCGCTTGGATAAAAATTATCTGAAATTTCTTCCTTCCCCCAACTGTTAGTGTTTGTTATGTTTGTTTTTTGTTTGTTTAAGTTATTATTCTTTACACGCGCCGTATCTTCGCTATCTTGACTGAATTGATCCGTGCATTGATCATGGATTTGATCATGCTTCAGATCATATGATGTTGCCGATTTCGTCTGTGTTTTAGAGGATTGTAATGCACTGTTTTGATCTGAGTTTTCTTCTCGGATCAGATCATGTTTTAGGTAAATACGAGGTAATGCAATAAATTGCAGAATGAGTTGCTGGCCTTCGCTAACAATTTTAAAGTATTGTCCAAACGTGGTTTCTATCGTGCGTAATACACTACGTAAGGTCGATTTTGATGGGATACCTGATTCTTTTCTACCTGGGGCCGGCTTCACAGTCAGTAAGGCACACAATTCTTGATAGTTGATATTCTCCACCATCCCTGTCGATGGATTAGCCCTAGATAGCAATAGTGAAATCAGGGTGTTATGAATATAAGGCAACCCAACGAAAAGTGATTCTACTTCTTGCCGCGCTTGATGATATCGCTCAATCATACTACTCATGACAATCTAAAAATCCTAAGTTGATTAGAATGCAGAAAAATTTCTGCGTTTTGTAGAAATTACAACACTATTCTACTAAATGCAATATTATTTTCACAATTTTGCATATTTTGAAAATTTGTAGAAAGGATGTAGAATTTCGTGTTTTTACTTTCTGCAACTTTGTGCTTAAATAAATATGCAATTTGCAGAAAATTACTAACTTTTTGAAGAAATAAGTGGATTAATGAGACATGTCTACACTAGATGAATCGCATACTCGATTGAAAAAAACGCGTTTAGCCAATGGCTATTACACTGCTGTTGCGTTTTGTGAAAAAAACAACATTCCAATTTCTACATATAATATGCACGAAGCAGGAAAACGCAGAATTACACCTAAGGTCGCAAAAAAATATGCCGAAATTTTAAATGTTAACCCTGTGTGGCTTTTGACTGGCAGTGGCGCCCCATACCCAGAGTTGCCGAGTGAAAGCGAAACCCTAACAGAACATGAGTTCTTTAATTTACTCAATTACAGTGGCAATCCTAATATTCCTTTTATACCTTCAGAAGAGGGAGAACTGAATACTCAGCTATATTGTAAAATTTTTGAAGAAATCGCTCGCGTACTCAATGAGTTTCATTGCTCTATTGATATTAAACATGCCTCGCAATATACGGCAGAGATCTACCAAGACATCATCCAAACAAGTAACAAATTTGACGAACAACTCGCTATGATTAACCTCGCCATGACCATTTTCAAAAAAAATATTAAGCTTGCAGGCTATAAAGCTAAGCTAGATGAATAAACGTCATAAGAGGTCCACACATACAATGCAATTTCACTGGAACGCTGCCAAATACCACAAAAACTCCCAGTTTCAATATCAACACGCGATTGAAGCACTTTCGAAGCATACCTTCCAATCAAACGATCACATACTCGATGTAGGATGTGGCGATGGAAAAATTACATGCCACGTTGCTGAAAAAGCGCCCCATGGGTTAGTGCTTGGTATCGATAGCGCGCCTTCCATGATAGCTTTTGCTCACAAACAGTATGAACATTCACACAAAAACCTTCACTTTAAAATTGAATCTGCAGAGCAATTTGAATATACCCAAGCATTTGATTTAATCATCTCATTTGCCTGCCTGCATTGGGTAAAAAACCAATTATTATTTCTACAAAACGCAAAAAAAGCATTAAAATCTAATGGTAAAATGATCTTAAATCTTTATCCCAAGCACCCACTGATTTGGGATGCTATCGATGAAACCACCCAACAACCACATTGGGATCAATATTTCAGACATTATACCAACCCTCACATTAGCTATGATAAAGCTACCTACCAACAACTGGCCATAAATGCTAAGTTAGAGGTTGTTTCTATTAAAGAAGAAGTGCCTATAGCACACTTTCCTACACGTATTGAGGCAGAAGCTTTTATACAGTCCTGGCTACCTCATACAGAACAGTTGGCAGCCCCTCTTAAAGCTGAATTCATTCATGACGTCATGGACAATTTTTTGCAGCTTAATCAAGGTCAGAATAAACATAACCAGTCCATTGGTATTCCATTTAGGAGGTTAGATGTTGTACTGATTAATTAAACGCAACCACAATTCTTAATCAAGAAAAACTATATTTTTCCAGATATTTTTCTTGATGTATCCTATTTAATCTAGAATATTTAGGTTCAAAGCTAAATGAAGGAATATGGTAGATCAAAATATTTTCTGTTAAAGGTTGAGCATTAGCAACAACATTACCTAATGGATCAATGATACAACTACATCCGACACCCAAAGTAGTTTCTGTATGCGCTATAACATCACTACACACCATCCATATTTTATTTTCCAACGCCTTTGAAACAAGATGATTTTTACTATGCATATAAGGAATAAAGTTGTGACTTCTTTCAACAATATTCCACATTGGACAAAATACAATCTGCGCTCCTTGACATGCCAATTGATTAACACGTGTGAGATAATTAATATCACAACAAATCGCTATGCCATATCCAATCCCATTCTTATAGAAAACCTGGCATTCATCACTTAGTGAATAATACTCATATGGTGGATAGGTTGTTGATTTTCTAACCGAACCAATAAGCTTACCACCTTCTATAACCAAAGCTGTATTGTAAATTTCATTTGTATACAATTCATTTACACCAATGATTATAGTTGATTTGATATGAGAAAATCGTTTTAACATCTCTTCAAGAGAAGGTGATGAAATTACTATAGACTGCCTTCTTGCATCCGTTGCATTATCAAAATATCCATGAAGAAATGTTTCAGGAAATAAAATAATATCCGCATTTGGTTCTTTTGCGCACACAGCAAGTATCTTTTCGATAGCTGCGTCAGAATTATTTATAACAGCAGGCCCTTGATATGCTGCGATTGTTAGTAATGACTCCATAGTTCCCTTTGTCATAAATACATTAAATAAAGTTGCTAACACCGCGTTATTAACATGCATTTCGCATGAAGGGCGTAAGGGGCTCCGTTGCAAATAATTCCATGACCTATACTTGAATTAATTATCGCAAGGAGTATCTCATGGCCAAATACCAACCTACTGATTTCAAAGGCTCCGTTGCAAATAATTCCATGACCTATACTTGAATTAATTATCGCAAG
>JASBUZ010000030.1 GCA_030147635.1 Gammaproteobacteria bacterium | reverse complement strand
TGAGGAGGAAAAGCGCTGATTTCATCAGGGCCCAGGATATTAAGTATCCTATGAAGAGGCCAAATATATGACTGCACTCACCTAGCCTGTTCTTCTACCAAATTTTCTTGCAATGTCGGCGGTGTCCATATATGACCCCGTTAGTAAATCGAGGAAAATAATATGAAGTTGTTGTTTATAGTAAGAAGAGAAGCAGGACAGAAGTCAGTGCAATCTCGACGATTAACAATCTCTGATTGTCTTGTGAGTGATTCTTTTCTGAATAGGCCTCATGTAACAGGGGATCAAGACATGAGAGCAGTACTTAACTCAGACGTCTTTGCTAGATATCTCGATAAGAAAATGGATATGTTGTCTGACATGAGCTTAAGGTATAATGCCATTTCAAAGTTAACCTTTGAACCTTCAGAGCTGGGTGTTAATAAAACATTCCAGGTACATACTAATGTAAGTCGAGGTGTGTTGAAGGCTTTTGCTACTTTTGAGCCTTTAAGCCTTTCCCAGGATATTTCTTCCATTATGGAGCAGATAGAAGATGGTGGGATCGTTGATGCAAACGAAGAAGTACAGATTGGTCAGCCACAGGCCGTAGCAGTTACTTCCTGGGGTGCAAGCGGCTATTACTAACCTTCGTAGTCAGGGCTTGAATTTTGAATGCTCGTTCAAAATTCAAGCCCTGATTCTGCTACAAATAAAAAACAAATCCAATAATTGCTAAATATTTTTACAATACGGCCGATAATTGAGTTAAACCAAGAAGGAGGATTGTATTGTGAATAAGTTATTTGTAGCTATGCCACTATGTTTTTTAGCGGCTTCTTGTGCCACAACCGACAGATCGGTTCCTATCGTTGATGATGCGGGTAATACGCATTATACAATGTCACATACTATGGATCACCGGGGTTCTAGTGTATTCCCAAGCAAACGACATGCTACAGGCCGAAAAGTCTTTATTTTCGATCCTAAGGCAGCGGCCTGGGGTGCTTATGATAAAAACGGTAACTTGGTTAAAACCGGTGCTGCTTCTGGGGGTATGGCCTACTGTGAAGACGTAGGACGCTCTTGTAAAACAGTCACAGGAACTTATCGTGTGTACTCTAAGAAAGGTGAAAACTGTCGCTCAAGCAAATATCCACTTGAGACAGGCGGCGGTGCACGTATGCCATACTGTATGCACTTCTATAAAGGCTACTCAATCCATGCAGCCTATGAAGTACCGAAGTGGAATACTAGCCATGGCTGTATTCGAGTGTTGCCTAGCGCCGCCAAATGGCTGAATGAGGACTTTATGACTGTCGGTACAACCGTGATTGTGAAACCTTATTAATAGGCATGATGAACTTCATGAAACCCCGTGGTGTATCACGGGGTTTTTTTTAAGGTGAAGAGTAGTTCATGGCTAAGTTTAAAAACAGAAACAAAAAAGTAGTCCAAGCCCTAGCTTTTTTATTTTTCCTGCGCCATTCTGAAAGGAGTGTTTGAAATGAGTTGGCTCGCATGCGTTATCGGAAAATTTTACTTTTTTATTTTTTAGCGCTTTTAGTGGGCGGGCTTACGGGCACCGTGGGCTCTTTATTTCAACTTGCCATTGACCATACTGGTGTATGGCTTTCACGAGTTCATACGAGCCTTGGCATGTTAGGACTGCCAGGTTGGTTTACCTTTCCCATGTTAACGTTGACAATGGTTTTAACCGCTTGGTTTTTAGTACTTCGTGTTGCCCCTGAAACGTCAGGCAGTGGAGTACAAGAAATTGAGGGGGCATTGATGCATGAGCGCCCTGTGCGTTGGAAGCGTGTGTTGCCGATTAAATTTATTGGCGGTGTGCTTTCTATTGCAAGTGGCATGGTGCTTGGTCGTGAGGGGCCAACTATCCAAATGGGGGGCAACCTTGGACAAGGTTTAAGTCGCTTTTCAAAGCTGAATCAGAAAAGAAGAGACGCCTTAGTGGCCGCTGGCGCATCTGCGGGTCTTGCAACGGCATTTAATGCACCATTGGCGGGTGTTCTATTTGTTATGGAAGAGATGCGAGAAGCGTTTCCTTTATCCTTTTTACACTTTAAAACAGTGGCGCTGAGTTGTGTTGCAGCAACCGTCATGTTGCAGCTGATAGTGGGGGGAAAGCCATCTATTATGATGGATGTGTTCCAGATGCCAAGTCTCGCTTCTCTCGGGTTATTTCTTATTTTAGGCCTTGTAGTTGGCTTGGCAGGCATTTTATTTAATCGAGTTTTGATGCGCGTTTTATATTGGATGGATAAACAACCCTTTGCTGTGCGTTTATGCTATGTCTCTTTGGTCGCTTTACTGGTTGGCGTGCTGGCTTGGCTTTGGCCTGACTCGGTCGGCGGGGGGTATCGCATTATTGAGCAATCACTCACATTAACACCGGGTGTCATTGTGCTGATGTTTCTGTTTATCGTACGTTTTGTTCTGACCATGCTTTGTTATGGCACTGGGGTGCCTGGAGGTATTTTTGCACCTATGCTGGCACTTGGCACTTTGCTTGGGCTTGCAGTTGCGACCGTGTTTGAGATGTTTTTACCGGATGCAATCACGCTTCATGCCGGTATGTTTGCCGTTGCTGGTATGGGGGCTCTTTTTTCAGCTTCTGTACGTGCGCCGATTACAGGCATTGTATTGGTGGTTGAAATGACGCAGAATTATGGGCTGATTCTACCACTTATGGTGTCCTGCCTAGCGGCAACCACTGTGGTACAGCTGGCTGGGAGCGCGCCTATTTATACGCAGTTACTCAGACGAACGTTATCTCATGATAAGCAAGACTTGAGGGTGTGATGAAACAGCTTGGCTTTGATAAAAAAACAAAATGGAAAAAAACCAGAACAGCACACTATCGTTTTTGGCATGCACTTTATTTGTCTTTTTTTTCTGGTCGTTTGTATGTTGATGTGATTAAGCGCTGGCGTGGCTTAGGCTTATGTTACATATTATTTATGCTGTCGGTCGTGACCTTGCCTTATGCGGTCAGCATGATGAACGAGTATCAGAGGTTTTCAGAAGAAACCCTACTTGAGCCTGCTAAAAAATTGCCACCCTTTGTCGTGCGTCATGGAACAGTGCACTTTCATCACCCAATGCCTTATTTTGTAAGAAATAATCACAATGAGGTGGTTGCAATTATTGATACTACAGGGGAATTCAATCACTTGCCCCAGGGGATGTATCCTAAGGTCACTACACTGGTAACCAAGCATGCACTTCATCTCTATTTTCCTGAGTTTGAGCTATTCAAAGTTTCACCTGCGTCAAATAACAAAGAAAAGGTTTGGGTCTTTGATAAGCAGGAAAGCTTTAGTTTTATCGCTGAAGATTGGTTGGAAGAAGCACACTTCCCTCAAATTCAAAAAGTGCTCACGCTTCTTCTTTATCCTATTTTTGGAATGTTTTATTTTGGCGTTTATGCTACTGTTTTGCTTGCCATTGCCCTGTTCGGACAGTTTATTGCGAAATATGTTTTTAAAGTGGTTTTAACATTCAAAGAATCTGCTCGACTTACAATGGTTGCAGCCACACCGCAAACATTTATTTATTTCGGGTTGCTCGCCTTAAATCTTGTGTATCCCGGTACCGGGTTGTTATACATTGTTTTATTGACGGCATACTTTAGCTTTGGAGTGTTGGCATATCGTCGAGAGAATAAGGTGTTAGCACTGCAATGAAACCCAAGTTACATTTCGCGCATGGCAATGGTTTTCCATCTCCTTGTTATCGTCAAATGCTGATACCGCTTGAAGCTGATTTTGATTGTTGCTACATAGATAGAATCGGCCACGCCGATGACTTTCCCGTGAAGGATAATTGGCATCATTTAGTGGATGAGTTAATACACAGTATTGAGAGGCAGTCTGATGTGCCGGTGATTGGGGTGGGGCACTCGCTTGGTGGTGTTTTAACGGTACTTGCTGCCTTAAAAAAGCCAGCACTGTTTCAAGCTGTGGTCCTTTTGGACTCACCATTACTGAGTCGCATGCGTGCTCACGGAGTTTGGCTCTCTAAACAATTAGGTTTGATTGAGCGTGTGACCCCAGCGTTTCGTACTAAAGCTCGGCGTACGCATTGGAAAACGCGAGAGCAAGCTCTCTCTTATCTGAAGCGCCGTGAGCTTTTCATGCAGTTCGATGAAGCATGCCTGAATGACTATATTGACTATGGCATGAGGCATGATGAAACAGGTTATGCGCTCCGTTTCAATGTAGCAGTCGAGTATCAAATTTATATAACCTTACCACATAGCGTTTCTAGATATGCCACTCAGCTGGAAGTGCCAACTACTTTAATTTATGGCTCAGAGAGTGATGTCATTTGTGCAGCTGATAGGCGGCATATGCTAAAGCGTTATGGCATTCAGTCGGTTAAGACGTCTGGAACCCATATGTTTCCATTTGAACACCCTAAAGAAACTGCAAGACTTATTCTGAAAGTGCTTAAAGAAAGACAGTAATTCCATCCCCTTTATTTTTGTCTATACTGATTTCAAAAGGTTCTTTTTTGAGGCTGATATGCCAAAAAGTAAGATTTTTTGTCAGTATTTGAAGCTCAAAATGAATGGGCAAAGTATCTTACTTCCTCTTGCTCAAGTCAAAACTGTCTTACGTTTGCCCGCTTTGCATGAAGTCCCCAATGAAGCAAAAGGGTTTTCGGGCGTTTTAAATTACCATGGTGTCAGTGTGCCGGTGTATAACTTAGGTAGTTATATTGGCACTGAGCTTGTGCAGCTGAGCGTGGATACGCCACTGGTGCTATGTGAACTTGAAAAAGGCTTAGTGGGCCTTTTGGTTTCTGACGTAGAAGAAGTGATGTCTTTAGAAGCAGATGAGTTACAGAAACTAGCGCTTTCTCAGCTTCCTGCTTATGTTCAGGGTACATATGAATCCGAAGCAGAATCAATGTGGGTCATTGCATTAGACGCACTGATTGATCCGAAAGCTTATCTCACGAGGGTTGTTGATGAGTAATTATCTTATACAAAATATAGAAAAGTGGGCCTATAGGCATTTTGGGCTGGTTTTGCTGGAATCACAGCAAGAAAAGATTGCTTTAGTACTGGGAAGATATTTAGAGAAGCAGCAACTCTCAGAGCATGATTTTTTAGAGCTACTACGAGAAGAGGATAAAAAAACGCAGGAAGATCTGGTGGATTTGATCACGATTCAAGAGAGCTATTTTTTCCGTGATGCATCCTTGTTTTCAGCCCTCAAAAACTTATTTCTTCCGCACTTAATAGAGCAAAAAAAGCGTTCTAAGAGTCTCACGATTTGGAGTGCCGGATGTGCTAGTGGAGAAGAGCTATATTCTATTGCAATTTTATTGTTTGAGTTGATTCCAGATCTTAAAGATTGGCAAATTAATTTGTTAGGCACAGATATTTGTAAGGATGCTTTAGCGAAAGCCGAATCTGGGTCGTACTCCCAAATGGCACTTCGTGCTACAGGGCAAGAGACAAAAGGAAAATACTTTGAGCATCAAGGAAGTATGTATCAACTCATAGAACCAATTCGACGGATGGCTCATTTCTCTTATGGTAATTTACTTAAACCACCTAAATTTTCAGCCTATGTTGATTTGATTTTTTGTCGTAATGTATTTATTTATTTTGATGAAAAATCGATTGATAAAGCACTCGAAAACTTCAAGCAAGCACTGACAAAGGATGGTATTTTATTTTTGGGGAGCTCAGATTTTGTGAGGTACCATCAAAGACAGTTTGTGATTAATTTCAAAGACGGTGTGACCTATTTGACCAAACAGAAGATTGAAGATGAGCGCCTTGTTCGTACAGAGAAGCCTTCATTTGCTTCATCTTATCTAGACAAACAAGCAAAAGTGCTGCAGTGGCACAAAAGTGTGGATGAGATGCTACGTAAAAAACAATTTATGAATATCGTCACTTTAGTGGATAAAGAGCTCACATTATTTAATCCAAAGCCTATACTATACAGGTATAAAGGGGAAGCTTTGATTGGGCTTGGGGATATTGATACGGCTAAAGAAGTGCTTGAAAAAGCTATCCAAGTGGATGCAAGGGACCCCATGACTTGTGTCCTGCTGGCTTTGGTTTGGATGCAGGAAGATAAGAAGAAGGCGCAGGAATATTTAAGTTGTGCGATTAAGATGAAGCAGATGTTTCCTGAAGCACACTATTATCTTGCAATGTTGTACTTAGGAGAACAAGAAAAGGAGCTTGGGCTTGAGCACTTAACACTTGCCAAACAGTATGCCGAGGCTGAAGACGGTGATAAGCGAGTTTTAGGAAGCGAGAGTACAATGCGGGAGTTTGCTGAAGCGGTTAGTGATGAAGTGGGTTACTATCAGGAGCGCTCAAAATGACAGAGAAAACACTAAACAATGAAGCGCAACAACGTATTTTTGATGCACGAGCAAAAGAGCTTGCAAAAGTATTGGATGAGGAGCGTCACAGTCAGGAAGCTGGAAACTCTTTTCTTATTTTTTATTTAGGCGCTGGGAAAGATGAGAAGTACGCCTTATCTTATCAGCATGTGGAGCGCGTAATACCATTGCAGCGTTTGACAGAAATTCCCAGCGTGTCCAATTTATTTTTAGGCATCACCTATTACAATACGCAAGTTTGGCCCGTGATTGATACAGAAATACTATTTGAATTTAGTACAGATAAAATGCACCCTGAATATGTGGTTTTGGTGCGAGAAGGGTCTTACCGCTATGCATTGGCTGTGCGTCGTGTATTGGGACATCAGTATTTAGATGTGACAAAAGGCCTGATAAAGCTATCAGGTAAAACGGAAAAAAATCATTACATTTTAGGCGTTTGTCAGTCTGATATTTCGGTAATTGATGATAAGGCTGTATTTAGTTATATCAATCAACTTTCTTTGGGCGAATAAAGAACAGGGGTATGGTCATGGATTCAAGTAGAGTGCCGACAGAAGCAAATGGCAAGAAGGGTGGGTTTTTAGCGAATTTATTTCAAGGTAAACAAAGCCAAAAAACATACTTACTGGAACTAGAAGAGAAATTAAATGCCATGAATCGCTCTCAAGCAGTAATTGAGTTTGATATGGCCGGCATTATTTTGGATGCCAATGAAAACTTTTTGAAACTGATGGGGTATGAGCTGTCAGAGATTCAAGGCAAGCACCATCGCATGTTTGTTGAAAAGTCATATGGAAATAGCGCCGAATATAAAGCATTTTGGGACAAGTTAAATCGAGGAGAGTTTGAAACAGCTGAGTTTAAGCGTTTTGGTAAAGGCGGGAAAGAAGTGTGGATTCAAGCGTCTTACAATCCGGTTTTAGATGTCAGTGGTAAGCCCTATAAAGTGGTGAAGTTCGCGGCTGATGTGACAGAGCGTAAAATTAAAGATGCAAACTTTGAAAGTCAATTGGCTGCCATCAATAAATCGCAGGCGGTGATTGAATTCAACATGGACGGTACGATTTTAACGGCTAATGAAAACTTTTTGCGGGTGATGGGATATGAATTATCAGAGATTAAAGGCAAGCACCACCGCATGTTTGTTGAAGAGTCGTATGCCAATAGTTCTGAATATAAAGTATTTTGGGAAAAATTAAATCGAGGAGAGTTTGAAGCAGCTGAGTTTAAGCGTTTTGGTAAAGGCGGGAAAGAAGTGTGGATTCAAGCGTCTTATAACCCAATTTTAGATTTGAATGGTAAGCCTTACAAAATTGTTAAGTTTGCAACTGATATTAGTGGAAAAAAACAGGCAGAAGAGAAAATTGCTCACCTGGTCGAAGAGTTGCAAACAAGAATTAAGCAATACGTATCTTTTATTGCTCAAGTTGCATCAGGAGATTTAACCCATTCACTGCAGGTTGAAGGGGAGGATGACTTAGCAGTGCTCGGTAAACACTTGGATGAGATGAAACAAAACATCGCTGGTATTGCAACCGATATTATTTCGGTGAGTCAGAATATTTCATCCAGTACGGATAAACTAAATGAGAGTTCTGCAGCCCAGGCAAGTAGTGCCGCAGAGCAAGCGACCGCTGTGACAGAAATTGGGAGTATTGTAGAAGAGATTACTCAAACCTCACAACAAACGCTGGAAAAAGCAAGTACGTTGGGTGAGTCGGCAGAAAAAACCTTAAAAGAGGGGGAGCGAGGTAAGAAAGTGATTGTGGACGTACTTGATTCTATGAACGACTTGCAGACCAAAATGAAAGAAATTGCAGATACCATTTTAGGATTAAGTGATAAGACTCAACAAGTTGGGGAAATTACGGAGGCGGTTTCGGATATTGCAAAGCAATCTAAAATGCTTGCTTTGAACGCATCGATTGAAGCGGCAAAAGCCGGTGAGTCTGGGAAAGGCTTTGCTGTTGTGGCTGATGAGGTAAAAGACTTGGCTGAGCGTTCACAAACTGCGACCGAGAATGTACAAAGCATTTTGCAAGATATTCGGAAAACTGCAGAGCGTGCCGTGATGGTGACTGAAGATGGGACCAAAAGTGTAGATTTAAATGTGGAGCAAGCAGAAACAGCTGGTGGCATTATCAGCTCTCTTGGAGAGGTGATTCAAGAAAGCTCGATGGCATCCCAGCAAATTGTGGCAGCGGTTCGAGAAGAGTCAGTTGGGATTGAGCAAGTGGTGACGAGTATCCGAGAAATTGACAAAGCAGTAGCACAGTTTAGTGATACCACCGAAGAAACGAAACAAGCGGTTATTGCGCTCAAGCAAGTGGCGGATAAACTGAAAGAAAGTGCTGGTAAGTATAAAGTGAAAAAAGAAGATAAAGGGGAGTAATGGTATGGCCGTTGATCCGAAACTTTATCGTCTGTTATTTGAAACGTTCAAAGGAGAGTTGACCGAGCAGTATCAAGTGATGGTTGATACCCTGATTGAGCTTGAGAAGGCAAAAACATTTAAAAAAGCAGAAGAGCTTTTGGAAGTTTTGTTTCGGACGTCTCATAATCTAAAAGGGGCAGCTAAGAGTGTGTCTGTAGATGATATTTCATCGATTGCACATCACTTGGAAGATCAGTTCACCTACTTTAGAGAAACTAAAAAACGACCTACCAAAAAACAAATCAATGACTGTCTAATCCTCGCAGACCAAATGGTACAAGCACTTGAAGCCGCTGAGAAGAGGTTTTCCGCGTCGGAGTTCAGCTTAGATGAGATGCTACGTGTCCCCTTACGACGGGTCGATCGTATTAATGCAAAGCTCAATGAGTTGATTATGTTTCAGCTGCGTTTATCGAACTGGAATAAGCAAATTAATGCCATTATTGGCAAGCTTGATAAGGCTATGGTGCATGATGCACAAGGCCTTGATCATGTACGAAAAGGCCTGACTCAATTGTTTGATGATGCTGAAAGGCTAGCCGGAGAATTTTCAAGAAATTTGTTTACGCTTCAGCAAGAAGGACGACGAATGCGCCTCTTGCCGATGAGTCATGTGTTCTCCCCTTTAGAAAGAGTCGTTCGGGAGGTGTCAGAAGAGTTGGGTAAATCCGTGAAGCTTGTGGTTCATGGGGGGGCTGTGGAAATTGATAAGTCTGTGCTAGACGCTTTAAAGTCTCCTTTGCAGCATTTAATTAGAAACGCAATTGCTCATGGTGTGGAAGAAAAGTCAACTCGAAAAGAGCAAGGCAAGCCTGAGACAGCAACGATTTCTATTGGGGCTTCTAATGAAGCGAACCAAATACGGCTGGTTGTTTCTGATGATGGGCAAGGGATTGATATTGAAAAAATTAAGGCAAAAGCATTAGAAAAAGAGCTGTATACAGAAAAAGAACTGAGTCAGCTTAAACGTGCTGAAGTATTGGAGCTTATTTTTCATTCGGGACTATCTACAGCAGGGAGTGTCTCTGAATTGTCTGGCCGTGGCGTTGGGATGGACGCTGTTTTAAGTGATATTAAACGTGTGAAAGGGACGATTCGAGTGGAAAGTACTGATGGAGAGGGGTGTACTTTTAGTGTGACTTTGCCTTTGGCGCTTGCGAGTTCACGAGGGCTTTTTGTTAGAGTGAGCGATTCCCAATTTATGTTACCGACTGTATCGCTAGATGCCTTATACGAGATTAAGAGCACGCAACTAGAGCGTATTGATAATCGCTGGGCAGTAGTGATTCATGATGAGCCGATAGCGGTTGCTAGTTTGAGTGATATTTTAGGGCTTAGTACAGGTGTTTTAGATGCTAAAAAAACGTATACCGGAATTTTACTTGGAAGTGGGCACAGCCCCTTGATTGTTTTGATTGATGAAATTGTTGAAGAGCATGATTGTGTTTTGAAGCCTTTACCCAAACCGTTTGATCAGCTCAAATACTTAAGTGGTGCGACATTGACTGAGACGGGTGAGTTGGTGCTTGCGATTGATGTTGAGCATATTTTGGAGAAAGCGAACTCCGGTGCGGGCTTTACTCTTTCTCTAGAAAATCGTGAGCTACCCTTTACAGAGCAAGAGCAAGAGCAAGAGCAAGAGCAAGAGGTAAAACAAGTGCTACGTGTTTTGGTGGTAGATGATGCATTGACCACAAGAACATTGGCTATTAATGCACTACATGCAGCAGGTTATGAAACTTTAGGGGCTGAAAATGGTGAAAAAGCCTGGGATCTTTTGCAAAATAAATCAGTAGACTGCGTGATTACAGATATTGAAATGCCTTTGATGAATGGTTTTCAGCTGACAGAAAATATTAAAGGGGATGAGAAGTTAGCGCATTTACCAGTTGTGATTGTTTCTGCGTGTGAAACGGAGGAAGATAAAAAGCAGGGGATGGCACTTGGAGCAAGCGCATATCTTGTGAAAAGGGAGTTTGATACGAGAAAACTGATTGATATGGTGGAGTCTCTGTTATGATGGGCAAAAAAATAAGAGTGCTAATAGCAGATGACTCGCAACTGATTTACACGTTGTTGAATTCTATTTTTTCTAGAGAGTTAGATTTTGAAGTGGTTGGGTTTGCAAGGAATGGGGAAGAAGCGATTCAGATGACAAGAGACCTAAAGCCTAACTTAGTGACGATGGATATTATGATGCCAAAGGTTAATGGTTATGAAGCCACTAGACGCATTATGGCTGAGTGCCCAACGCCTATTATCATTTTAAGCTCACTCATCCACGAAGAAGAAGTAGACTCTGCTGTACAAGCACTTTCAGCGGGAGCCCTGGAAGCGCTACCTAAGTTTTTTGATTTGAATGAAAACGACTTTGAAGCTAAAAGAAAACAGTTACTAAGTACAGCGCGTGCATTATCTGAGGTGCGTGTGATTCGAAGGAGAACAGTCACGCTTGAGAAAGCACAGCGTTCAGCCATTAAACTGATTGGTTTAGGGCTTTCTACAGGGGGACCACAAGCTTTAGTACATATCCTTTCTTCCCTGGATGCTTCGTTTTCAGTCCCGATTGTGGTGGTACTACATATTTCCAAAGGATTTCTGACTGGGCTTGTGAAGTGGTTAAAACGTGTATCAAAGTTAGAAGTTCGTATTGCCGAGCATGGAGAAAGGCTGTTACCAGGATGCGTATATTTTGCACCTGATGATTATCATTTATTGATTCGAGACGTTGGTTATCCCATGGTAGCACTCACAGATGGGCAGTCAGACGATCTATTTACACCTGCAGTTGATAAATTTTTTCACTCACTTGCCATGACGTATCCAGGTACTTCTGTAGGAGGGATTTTAACGGGGATGGGGCGAGATGGTGCACTAGGACTTCGCGCAATGAAAGATGCAGGCTGTTTTACGTTTGCAGAAACGAGCGAGTCAAGTATTGTGAGTGGGATGCCTGATGCAGCGAGAAAGCAGGGAGCAGTTGAAAAGAGTGTATCACTTGAAGAGATACCTAGTCTTTTAGAGCGAGCTGTTAAAAAAGAGGGAGGGAAGTAGTCGTGAAAAAGAAAATACTGGTTGTAGACGACAGTGCAACGGCACGTATGTTGTTTAATGTTTGTCTGAAAGAGCAAGGGGGGTATGAGTTGCTTCAAGCGGGCAATTGGAAGGATGCCTTAGAAGTAGCTAACGATGAGTCACTTGCCTTAATCGTGTTGGACTATAATATGCCAGAGAAGGTGGGTACTGAAGTTGCTAAAATGATGAGGGAGGCAGGCATTCAGACTCCTTTTGCACTGATGAGTGCAAATACACAGCAACATGTGTTGGATGAAATAGAATCACTTGGTTTTATCGATGTGCTTGAAAAGCCTGTGACTGTTGACGTTGTTCAATCTTTATTGGAAAAAATATGATGAACTTTTCAAAAGAAGAAGAAGACGTTTTATTGGAGGTTTGTAACGTCGGGATGAGTAAGGCTGCCAAGCAGTTGTCGGTCTTATTGAACGGGCCTGTCTTATTGGAAAATCCAACTCTTGAGCTTTTACCGATTTCAGAAATCGAAGGCTATGCACTGAGTGCTTCTGGAGAGGTGATGAGTATGGTGCATCAAGGCGTAAATAACGATCTACAAGGGCATGCCTTACTGGTTTTTAAGCGTGATTATACCCAACTTTTATTAGAGCAAGTGATGGGGGAGACGCCAAACTTGAGTGAGGTAGAAATGCGCTCCTGTGAGCAAGAAGCAATGCTCGAAATTGGTAATATTGTTATTTCTTCTTGTATGACGGCAATGGTTGATATGTTGTCACAGAGGGTAGGCTTGAGTGTACCGCATTATTATGAAGGGACTTTCAAAACCGTTTTAGAACATCACGACGAGTTTTTGGATCCAGAGTCTGCCGTGGTGATGATTTTATCGACGACCATGTCGACAGAGCGGGGTAATTTTTCAGGGCGCTTAATGTTATTTATTTCAGCAGCATCAGTTCAGTCCATTTTAGATGCTATTGATGCGATGCTGTAGGAGAGCTTGAACTATGAAGACACTGGACAGAGATATTTACTTTAAAGTGTTTGATGCTTTGCCCATTGGTGTTTTTTTAGTGGATACAGACAAACGAATTTGTGAGTGGAATGCATGGCTTGAAAAATGGACTCAAGTCTCGAAAGAAAAAGCATACCAGGTACATCTGGAAGAATTATTTCCCGAGGTAAACACAGCACGTTTTGAGTTTGCAGTTGATCAGGTTCTGTCGCACCACCATCCTCAGGTACTTTCCCAAATTTTAAATAGTTATTTAATTCCTATTCCTCTACCTGAGGCATCGGCCATTGAAGATACAGACTATATGCAGCAATCAGTTTCTATTTTCCCTATTGTCACAGAACAAGCCACTTATGCGATGGTGGCTATTTTGGATGTAACAGAAAATTATCATCAAAGACATATGCTGCTTCATGTTGCGAAGCGCTTTGAGGAAGAAAGTATACGTGATGAGCTGACAGGACTTTATAACCGACGTTTTCTTTGGGAATACCTTGATACTGAACTTCCTAAAGCGTCTCGAGAAAAATATACAGTGGTATGTACAATCTATGATTTAGACTATTTTAAAGAAGTGAATGACGAGTTGGGTCATAAGGTGGGCGATGAAGTTTTAGTGTCGTTTGCAAAAACACTGCAAGAAAGTATGCGAGCAGGGGATACGGCATTTCGCTATGGAGGCGAAGAGTTTATCACTATTTCGTCGCATGTAGACCCGACTAAAGCTGGCGCACTTGCAGAGCGCATTCGAAAGAAACTGGCCGCTAAAAAAACACATGGCTCAGTGAAACGAAAAATTACTTGCAGTGCAGGGTTTGCGCTTGCAAAACCACTCTATGTGCCTTTAAATAGTGAGTCTTTGGTGAAGCATGCGGATGAGGCATTGTATGTTGCGAAGGAAACCGGGCGGAATCGAGTATGTGCTTATAGTGTGATTGACACGAACGCTGAGTTTGAGAAAACGCTGATAGACTTTGCTTATACTGAGAAACTGACGCATGGTGATGGAGGACTTCAAAAAGAGCTGTATTCTGTATTTTTTGAAGAAACGCTTGAGCAAGAGCCTTTAGTAAAAGAAGCGCTTGAGTCAGAAGATCCGAAAAAGTTGGTTGCGGGTATGCACCTTTTGAAGTCTTCTGCAAAAGCGGTCGGCGCAATTCCACTGGCGAAGATTGCGGAGAATCTTGAGCTTGCAGCGCGTGAAGCAAACTTAGATAGAATTAAAAGCTTAGAAGAAGACTTTTGGCAAGTACGACGCAATACAATGAAAGCCGTAAAATCGTATTTAAGCTCTTGAGTTTAAAGCTTTCTACCTCGGGTTAAAAACCAAGGTGCGACACAGAAAATAACCAGTCCACCAATCAAAATAGATTCAAACAAGAATATATTCTTAATTGGAACTTGGGTAGGCGGTACAAAGCCAAGCAGAGTAGTACCTGCGCAACAAAGCAATCCAGTGCCTGCAATGAGCCACATACCAAAGTTTCCACCAGGAATACGATAAGCCCCTCGTTTAGAGGGCTTTTTGTAGCGTAATTTAATCGCTGCTGCGAACATAAGCACATAAACAACCAACGCCATTTGCGCACACATATCACTTAATATCCAGTAGGCTGCGTTAATGGTTTTGAATAAAACGAAGACACTGGTGAGCAGCGTAAAAATAATTGCTTGAGTGATTAAAATGGTCGTTGGTGCACCGTGTTTATTGGTTTTAGCAAACTTTTGAGGAATACAGCCATCATGCGCTGCAACCAGTAAGCCTTTGGTTGGTCCAATCATCCAGGCAGAAATGCCACTAATGGCGCCGAGTACAATGAGTACCGCAATAATTGGAGTCAGCCAGCTCATGTGATAAGCATCAAAGAAAATAGCATAAGCATCAATCAGCCCTGAGACCATGCTTAAGGTTTTACCGGGTACAACAATCACAATCGCAAGTGAGCCAAGCACAAGGGTTAGGAAAATCAGAATGGTGGAGTATAAGAGTGCTCGTGGGTAATCACGTTGCGGGTTTTTCACTTCTTCGGCGTGTACTGCTGACATCTCCATACCAAGTAACCCAAATAATACAGCAGTAAACAGCGACAGGTTGCCCAGTGCCGTAAAGTCAGGCAGCCACGCTGTGTCTGAGAGGTGTGCCGCGAGTGGCCGACCTTGAAGGACCCAAATGAAACCCAGTAAAGCAATCAAAAGCATGGGGATAATAGTGCCAAGACATGCGCCTAAGGTACTGATTAAACTAGATATTTTCATGCCATGGCAGTTTAAATAAGTAAACAGCCAGAAAAGCCCAATCATGGTTGAGAGTAAATACCATTTGTGATTAGCAAGGTTTGGGTCAAATAAATAAGCGAGTGTTGCGACCACAAATGCCATGATGGTTGGGTACCAAAACACGTTGTAAATCCATTGTAGCCAAATGGTGGTAAAGGCCATTCGCTTACCAAAGGCTTCTCGGATCCAAACATAAATACCACCCGTGCTTGGGTATGCGGTGGCAAGTTCTGCCGCAACAAGGGCTACAGGAATAAAGAAGATAAGGGCCGCAAGTGCGTAATAAGAAATCAGTGGAAAGCCGAGCTTTGCTGAAATAGGGAGCGTTCTTAGGCTATCGACCGCAATGACATTAATCATGACGAGTGAGAAAACACTTAAAACACGCTTAGACGAAGCCACACCAAATTTCCTAAACAAAAGCTTTTTTAAAGAAGCGCATAAAGTAGCAGCTTGAGCATTTAAAAGCAAGATTGGTGCTTACTAACCGGTTGGTTTAAACCCATTATCATCTGAATGAGGTTGTGTATTACTGTGTAGTGTTTCTATGGTTTCTGCTAAATCAAGCATACGTTGAGACTGCCCTGTACGCTCACTGGCCTTAGAAAACATGCTAAGTCCTGTCGCAAGACCGACACCGCCGGCAATGCTTGCAGGTGCAACGCCGGTTGCAAGTCCTGCAACGAGTGCAATACTACTTAGAACTAGCATAAGCACACCCATGAGCTGTCCGAGCTTTGATGGTGCACCCTCAACTCTCTCAGCCATTTCTTGATAGTCTTCAATGGGAAGCCTGCCATACAAGAGCTCAACTGTAGCATCAATTGCTTCAGTCGCTTGTATTCTTTCTTTTTGTGATTTGGACTCGAGTGCTTGTGAAAATACGCGTGCTAGTAAATCCAATTGTAAGCTAATTGATGTGTTGGGATGGTCTAGTATGTATTTATCGAGGGGCTCAAGGTAGCGCTGTGCTCGGGGCGTATTTACTCGACCAAGATGAAGCCTATCAGGTTCTCTTTGTAATGTCTCATCATAAAGTTCAAGCATTAAGCTACCAATCACTTGCAGTGGTAGTGCATCAGAATGTTTTAGTTTTTCTGAAAACGTCTTATATTCTCGGTGAGAAATGGATTTCTGGTCCAGAAAAAGCAGGGTTTTTTGTAAAGCTTCTGTGGCTTGTGCCTGTTCTTTTGGGCTGCTATGATTCAGTGTTTTGGAGAAACTGGCAATCAGTGGCAGCACACGTGCTTCAATTCGACGGTTTAAATTTTTCTCTTGCAAGTAGCGTTTGAGTGCCTCCAGGGAGACAAGTTCATGGGTTGGTTTGTTGGTAGAAAGCTCAGGGTGTTGTCTCGATGCTTTAACCTGTGCTTTTTCCAGCAAGTTATCAACGCGAAACTCCATAAGGCCACAAAGCCGTAGCATCTCACGTGCAAGTTCGAATTTTTGCAATTTTGGATAATGCCTGAGTTCTAAAATAAATTGTCCATCTTTAGGGATGGACTCACCTGGCTCACTCTCCATGTGATACCAAAAGCCAGCCGACATATTGGCATTGGCAATTGACTCCACGATGTGGGCTATTTTTTTGAGGAGCTCGATAAAGGCATCATCGTTTGTAATGCTTTCATCTTCGGATAAAGTTCCCAGAATTTCTAGCACGCGCTTATACGCCGGTTTTTGTGCCTTGCTCATCATGTGGGGGTGCTTAACGCCCGCTTGTTTGAGATTTGAAATTTGTGCTTGTAGACGCGTAAAAGGGGTTTCAGGTTTGACCTCCGCAACTTCTGGGTGCGGTGGTGTTGGTACGGCGATAGGTGTCACCTCAATAGCCTCTTCCTCTTCATCAAGCTCATCATCGTTATCAAAAGAGCTCCATATGTCATAAGCGGAATCGACTGTGAGTGCCTCTGTGGTATCGGTTGCTGTGTCAGAGATAGGTCTGATGTCGAGAGGCTGTGCTTGAAGGGCTTGTTTTAATGCCTTCATATGAGTTTGGAGTGACTGGATTTGTTTGAAAAATATCTTGCCCCATAGAGGCCTTTTCGCTATTTTAGGCTGATTTCTTTCATCCAACTGATATTGGTCTGGTGTAATTTTACCTTCTAACAATTGATGCGTTTTTTGGAGTTCATGTAAAATTTTTTTTGTTTGTTTCTCATCAGCAGTTTCTAGCATAGCTCGAAAGTGCTGAATCAGTGGTGTTAGCTTTTCATTGATTTGATGGTCGTATCTTAAAGTATCTCGATACTGCAATAGTGGCAGTAGCTGGGCTTCAATGGTAATCGCTTTTATAGCTTGTTCTTTAGGGTATTTATAAAATTGCATCAAGCGCTCAAATAACATACTCCGAGGCTCTTGTTTGGTTTTTGAGAAGTGATATAAGATTTGAATATTTTCTGCTGAAAGGTTTGATAACTTATCTTCGGGATGGACTAGGATGTTGTTAATCATTGCAATGATATTTTTAACGGGCAGGGGCGGAATATACTGACGCTCGAATATGTTGTCGAAATTTTCCAAGAGGGCATCTCTGGCTTCATTTTGACCTTGAGTATAGTAGTGGCGGGCGTAGGATGGGCTGCTTTTAAGGTAGCTTTTTACTCTTGCAATTCGCTCGTTCAAATCACCCCAAACCATGTTTTTATCCTTGAGTTCTAGTGTGCTATCAGGCATGATAAAATGCTTGATAAGGTTATAAAAATAAGTCTGTATGTTTAACTTTAGACTACTTTTTGTATTGGTGTGAATTTCCGTGATTTTGTTTGAAAACCGACGGCAGCAAGCTGCACCTTACGCTGGACTATGGTTTGAACATCCATGCGAAGAAGTCGTGTGCGTGAATCAAGAAAGCTTGTATGCGTGCTTGGCGCGCTTAGATAAGTTGCGGGTTGATGGCTATTATTTAGCCGGCTGTTTGAGCTATGAGGCGGGTTATGTGCTACAAGGCCTAACACATCTTTTAGCGTCCTGTGATTTTCCACTTCTGCATTTTTTTGCGTTTGAGAAAGTACAACCCTTAGTCAGTGCTGAAGTCGATGCGTTGTTAGGAAATGATGAGGTGTCAGTTGAAAATCTCAAGCTTAATCTGAATGGCTCTGAGTATGCTGACCAGTTTTCAGCAGTAAAGCGGCATATTACAGCAGGAGATACCTATCAAGTAAATTTGACGGCAAGGTATCAGTTTGATTTGAATGGTTCTCGTCGCGCGTTATATCGATTGTTACGCGAGCGTCAAAAAGTTGCTTATTCTGCATATCTTGAAATGCCCGGCTATGAGATTTTATCCTTATCTCCTGAACTTTTTTTCTCAAAAGTGAAGCATAAAATGCATGCAAGGCCGATGAAAGGCACCATGCCTCGCTCAACTGATGCAATATCTGATGAGGCCAACCGCTCTTTTCTTAAAACAGATGCCAAGTCACGTGCTGAAAATACCATGATTGTTGATTTGCTGCGTAATGATTTATCGGCGATATCAAAGCCTGGCTCAGTTAAAGTGCCGAAACTTTTAAACATTGAATCTTACGAAACTGTACATCAGATGACCTCGAGCATTGAAAGTGAAGTAGACTCAGATTTAAGTTTTTCTCAAATTATGCAAGCTTTATTTCCCTGTGGCTCTATTACCGGGGCCCCTAAGCGGCGCACGATGGAAATTATCCACGACTTAGAGCAAGTACCACGTCATGTTTATACTGGAGCGATTGGGTACATGACGCCTCAGAATGATATGTGTTTCAATGTGCCGATTAGAACGCTCTTATGCCGAGGGTCGCGTGGTGAGCTTGGGGTTGGTGGGGGCATTGTGCATGACTCCAGACTTGATTCGGAATTTGAAGAGTTACAGCTGAAGGCACGGTTTTTTACTGAACTATCAGAGTGTATGGTTTGATGAGTGAGTGTGGCTGGTTTATAGAAGCGCAGGATAAGCGCGTGATGCTGGTTGATCACCATGACTCTTTTACGCAGCTGATTAAATCTTATTTTGAAGCACTTGGGGCGCGTGTGAGTGTTGTGCAGTCTGATGAGTTGCCCTCTGTCACTTTAGAAGTACTTAAACCGACTCATGTGGTTTTATCGCCAGGTCCAGGTAAACCGGTTGATGCGCCAAATACTTTGACATTTATTTTGCAGTACTTCAAGACTTATCCCATGCTTGGTGTCTGCTTAGGCCATCAGTGCTTGATTGAAGCATTTGGTGGTGAGGTGATTCAAGCCGACGAAATTTATCATGGTAAGCAATCAGAGATTTATCACTTGGAGTCTGGCTTATTCGAGCAGTTACCACAAGCGCTGCTTGCCACGAGATATCACTCATTGGTGGTTTCATTGGATAAGTTACCCAAAGACTGGCAAGTCAGTGCGTGGACCCATGATACCAAAGGGCGACAGCTGATCATGGGCATCCAGCATGATAGTTACCCTTTATTTGGGGTGCAATATCACCCTGAAGCGATTTTAACTGAACAAGGCAGTGATATCTTTAGGCAGTTTCTAGCTGTGCCTAGTAGTTCGCATGTCCAGGTGTTCTTGGAAATGGAATAACATCCCGAACATTAGCAACGCCAGTGACATAACTGACTAAGCGCTCAAGACCAAGCCCGAAGCCTGAGTGTGGCACAGTGCCATAGCGGCGTAAGTCGAGGTACCACTTGTATTGCTCTTTATCTAAGCCGGACGCATCCATACGGGCTTCGAGTATATCAAGGCGCTCTTCTCTTTGACTACCGCCAATCAGCTCTCCAATACCAGGAACAAGTACATCCATGGCAGCTACGGTTTGCTCATCATCATTGAGGCGCATGTAGAAGCTTTTGATTTCTTTAGGGTAGTCAGTCAAAATGACAGGCTTTTTAAAGTACTGTTCTGTTAAATAGCGTTCGTGCTCAGATTGTAAATCAAGCCCATATTTGACTGGATATTCAAAAGGCTGTTTTGCTTTTTCGAGCAGCTTGATGGCATGAGTATAACTGAGTGTTTCAAAGTCAGACTGCACCAAAGCTTCAAGGCGTGCCAAACAGGTTTTATCAATGAATTGGTTAAAAAACGCCAAGTCGTCTGGGTGCTCATTTAAGACGGTTTCGCAGACAAAGCGTAAGAAGCGTTGAGCAAGTTCACAGATATCGCTAAGCGTGCCAAAGGCAAGTTCAGGCTCGACCATCCAAAACTCAGCAAGGTGCCGGCTGGTGTTCGAGTTCTCAGCACGGAAGGTTGGCCCAAAGGTATAGACCTTAGACATCGCCAAGCAATAGGCTTCCACATTGAGTTGTCCTGATACGGTCAGAAACGCTTCTCGCTCAAAAAAGTCACGTGAAAAGTCGGGTTTGTTATCAGGGGTTTTAGGTGGGTTTATCACATCGAGGGTGCTGACACGGAATAACTCACCAGCGCCTTCACAGTCGTTGCTGGTAATAATGGGGGTGTGCACCCAGTAATAGCCTTCACTGTGTAAAAAGCGGTGAATGGCTTGAGAAATGCTGTTCCGAATACGGGTTACTGCACTGATGGTATTGGTGCGGGGACGAAGATGTGCTACTTCACGCAAAAATTCCAGAGTGTGGCGCTTGGCTTGAATAGGATAGGTTTCTGGGTTTTCCACCCAGCCTACAACCTCAATATTTTCTGCCTGAATCTCAAAAGCTTGTCCTTTACCCTGAGACTCAACCAATTTGCCATGTGTTTTAATGGCACAGCCGGCTGTAAGTTTTTGAATTTCATCTTGATAGTTAGGGAGTGTATTGGGGGCAACAATTTGGATAGGCGAAAAGCATGAGCCATCATGGAGGCTGATGAATGAAAGTCCTGCCTTCGAATCACGTCGTGTTTTAACCCAGCCTTGGGTGGTTACAGTGGTATCGACTGCAATTTCTCCGCTTAAACAAGTTTTAACTGAGCTAACTTCTGACATGGTGTATTCCGCTAACGTGGCTAATTCAACAAGGGTTCAGATGATATACCAGAAAAAATATCCATAAAAGGGATATCACGGAATATCGGGCTGAAAATTTGCAATCTGAAGAAAATCAGGCTATTAACATAGGTGAGGCAGACCGTTTATCTCAAGGAGACAAGCATGCAAGATATCAATCTTCACTCGTTTTTGTTTTCACAAGTTTTTGGGCTGTATTTTGTGATTATGTCCATCATCCTGATTAGTCGAGCAGAATATTATAAAGAGTTAGTCGGGAAATTGAAAAAGCCTGGTGCTGGTGTGATGGTTGGTGCTTCTCTTTCTTTATTTATAGGTCTGTTTTTGGTGGTGACCCACAATATTTGGGCGTTGCAACCACGAGTTGTGGTGACGATGATTTGCTGGCTCTTCGTAATTAAGAGTGTACTTTGGCTCTCAGCACCTGAGCGGATGCTTAAAATGGCTAAAAAAGTATGGTCTGGCAAAAGGCACTATTATGTTTGTATCTTTATGCTCATTCTCGGGGTTTATATGATGGCTCGCGGGTTTTATATTTTTATGGCTGAGGCGGGTGCGCCACTCCCAATGGGTATTATATCGTAGCAGATTGCAGTACTTCGCTTGCAATGACGGAAAAAGCCTATCCCTCAGTGGGATAGGCTTTTTTGAATGCCTCTAAGGTTAGACAGTGCTCATTGACTGCCTGAATCAGCGGATAAGGCTCCAGCGAAAACTTAAACCGCTCAGCGTTAAAGAGTTGTGGAATTAAGCAGATATCAGCGAAGCTCACTTGCTTACCATCACAAAACTTCGGGTTTTCTCGAGGCATGTTTTGAAGCCTTTCTTCAAAAGCATCAAAGCCTGTTTTGAGCCAGTGGTGATACCATTCGGTGACAGCATCTTCCTCTGCACCAAATTGTCCTTTGATTTGCTGCAACACGCGCAAGTTATTCAGAGGATGGATGTCACAAGCAACCAGCAGTGCGAGACTGCGTACGTGGGCACGAGCAAGTGTATCTTGAGGCAACAAAGCAGGACTTGGGTAGCGCTCTTCCAAATACTCCATGATGGCAAGTGATTGTGTAATCGCCTGGTCATCATCAATGAGCGTTGGCACAAGCTCTTGTGGGTTTAGTGCGTGGTAAGCAGGCTTATGCTGCTCACCACCGTCACGGACCAAATGTACCGGCACACAATCAAACGGCACGGCTTTCAAGTTTAGCGTAATGCGAACGCGATAGCTTGCCGTTGAGCGAAAATAGTCATATAACTTCATACGCTATTCATCCGGGTGATATTGTGTGACGACCTGGTTGATACTACCAAACAGGTTGTTGCCAGACTCATCGAGCATTTCAATGCGAATCCTGTCGCCAAACTGCATAAACGACTGTGTTGGTTTGCCATCTGCAATGGTTTCCAGCATACGTTTTTCAGCAATACAAGAAGAGCCTTGGCTTCGGTCCGTATTGGAGACTGTGCCTGAGCCAATGATGGTGCCAGCACCAAGTTTTCTGGTTTTTGCCGTGTGTGCAATCAGGTCTGGAAATGAAAAAGTCATATCCACGCCAGCATTTGGCTTACCGAACAATTCATCATTGAGATAACTGTATAGTGGTAAGTGCACACGCCTACCATCCCAACTTTTACCAAGCTCATCAGGTGTGATGGCAACAGGTGAGAATGCACTGGATGGTTTTGATTGGAAAAAACCAAAGCCCTTGCCAATTTCAGCTGGAATCAGATTGCGAAGCGAGACATCATTGACCAGCATCAGAAGGCGAATGTGGGAGCCCGCATTTTCTGACTGAATAGCCATTGGGACATCATCGGTGATGACTGCAATTTCTGCCTCAAAGTCAATGCCAAAAGCTTCACTGGTCACTGGAATATCATCGCATGGGCCAAGAAAAGTGTCAGAGCCGCCTTGGTAGAGCAGTGGATCGGTCCAAAAGTTTTCTGGCATTTCAGCATTTCGTGCTTTTCGAACCAGCTCGACGTGATTGACATAAGCACTGCCATCTGCCCACTGATAAGCACGTGGCAAGGGAGATTCACATTGGGTTGGGTCAAAGGCAAAGGCCTCAGCTTCGAGCTTGCCTGCATTGAGCTCCGAGTAAAGCGTTTCCAGGCCATCAAAGACATCATCCCAATGCTCAAGGGCTTGTTGCATGGTGCTAACAATCGCGCTTGCATCGACAGCACGTGATAAATCACGGCTGACGACACACAAGCGACCATCTCTGGATGTATCCGATTTTAAAGTTGCAAGTTTCATAAGTTAAGACGCCATTTTAGAAGATTCAGAAGGATTAGCTTTCAACGTGCCACGTCTGATTTGGTCGCGCTCAATCGCTTCAAACAACGCTTGGAAGTTTCCTTCACCAAAGCCATCGTTGCCTTTTCGTTGGATAATTTCAAAAAAGACTGGGCCAAATAAGTTTTCTGTGAAAATTTGTAGCAGCAAACCGCCTTCAGGGGTTGGTGTACCATCGAGTAAAATCTTATCTGCTTGAAGTGCATCGAGCGGTTCTTCATGCCAAGGCACACGTGCTTGAATGCCTTCGTAGTAAGTATCAGGCACATCCAAGAAGTTAATCCCTGCTTGGCTTAAGCCTCGAACGGTTTGATAAATGTTATCGGTACTTAATGCAATATGTTGGATGCCTTCACCGTGGTAGTCACGAATGAATTCTTCAATTTGTGAAGCATCTTCGGTAGATTCATTCAAAGGAATTTTAATTTTGCCACAAGGGCTGCCGAGGGCGCGGCTAATGAGGCCTGTGACTTGTCCTTTGATGTCGAAAAATCGAATTTCTTTGAAGCCAAAAATGCGATCGTAAAAATCAGCCCATACATCCATATTGCCACGTTTTACATTGTGAGTGAGGTGGTCAATGTCAACCAGCCCATGGTTGTCTGCTTGCTCTGCATCAGCGACAAAATTCCATTCTGTTGCGAACGGTTTATGTGCTTCATCGACGAAATAAATCACACTACCACCAATTGCATTAATGGCAAGTAGGCCGTGGTTTGTATCTTCTGCATCATTAAAGGCAGAAGCACCATTTTCTATCGCGTGGGTGAATGCTTGTTTGGCATCATAGACTCGAAATCCCATAGCACAAGCACCAGCACCGTGTACTCGGGCATGTTCTGCAGCTTGAGTATTTTCGGTCGCGTTTAAAATGAATTGAATGTTGTTTTGTTGGTACCAAGTGATGGGTTTGGTTTTGTGGGTTGCGTGTTTTGCGAAGCCTTGTTTTTCGAATAGAGTTTCAATATAGGCTGCATCGGGGCCTGAGAACTCAAGAAATGCAAAGCCATCGAGGCCACAAGGGTTTTTACTAGATGGTTTGTTAGACATAACGTACTCCCTGTTTTATATTAATTTTTATGTTTGTTTTTTTCTCACTAAAAAAAGTCCATCACTGTGGGGAAGAAGGCTGATATCAACGCGTGTATCTTCTTTGATGTGTGCGTTTAATTTTCGAATTTCTCGTGTTTGTGCCCGCGTATTTTCTGGGTTTAAAACTTCACCATCCCAGAGCATATTATCGATGGCAATAAGACCTGTGGATGTAATCAGCTTGAATGCCAGCTCGTAATATGCGACATAGTTCGCTTTATCTGCATCGATAAAAATAAAATCAAACGAGCCTGCTAAGTTTTCTTCAAGTAGGGTATCTAGAGTATCAAGTGCTTTTCCTAGTTTTAACTCAATTTTGTGGGCTTGCTTAGCTTTTTCCCAGAAAGGTTTTGCCTGGTTGGTCCATTCTGTATTGATATCACAAGTGATGATGTGTCCATCGTCGGGGAGGGCAAGCGCCATGGCAAGCGCGCTGTAACCTGTAAACGTACCGAGTTCTAATACTTTTTTAGCGTTCAAGATACGCAGTAAGAGTTGCATAAATTGTGCCTGCTCAGGGGCGACTTGCATAATACCCAGTGGCAGTTCAGCTGTTTTTTCTCGGAGAGCTGCAAGTACTGGGTGCTCACGTAAAGATACATCCAGTAGATATTGGTGCAAAGGCTCTGTGAGTGGTGTGAAATGCCTCATTAAACTGCCTCAAGTTTTTCTTGTGCAATGGTATCGGCAATGGTACTAGTTGGCAGATTTTCCTGTTTTGCACGATCAAAGATTTCAGTCAGTGAGTCGTAAATATGTTTCAGTTGCTCGTCGAGTGATTTACCCGGGTTATTGAGGTAGTGATAGGCGGCGAAGATAAGGCCTCCTGCGTTAATGACATAGTCAGGCGCATATAAGATACCTTTTTCATTCAGAATTTGGCCGTGATAAGTATGTGCCAGTTGATTATTGGCAGCCCCAGCGACGACAGAAGCTTTGATCTCTTTAATCGTGTCATCATTTAAAATGCCACCCAGTGCGCAAGGTGCAAACAAGTCACATTCGACAGTATGAATAACATCTGTTGCAACAGATGTTGCGCCAAACTGTTTTTCTGCGCGTGCCACGGCTTCAGGGGCAATATCAGCAACGGTTAGCTTTACACCCATAGCATGTAATTTTTCACAGAGGGTGTAGCCAACATGGCCGAGCCCTTGTACGGCAATGTGTAGGCCTTTGAGCTCAGGGTTGTCCCATTTGAAAGCACAGGCTGCTTGTATACCAAAGAGTACTCCTGATGCTGTAGAAGGGGCCGGATCACCATCTAGACTCGATGTGGTTGCGACGTATGGGGTTTCTTCTCGGATGATATCCATATCTTGGATTTCAGTGCCACTGTCCATTGCAGTGATATAGCGTCCATCGAGTGAGTGAACAAATTGGCCGAAGCTTCTTAGATATGCAGTGCGGTCGAAGGGGGTGCTCGGCTTTAGGATGACGGCTTTTCCGCCACCTAAAGGCAGACCCACTGAGGCTGCTTTATAGCTCATGCCGCGCGCGAGTCGCATGACGTCATACAACGCAAGGTTCGAGCTTGGGTATTCGATAAAGCGGCAGCCGCCAAGTGATGGCCCAAGTTTGGTGCTATGTATTGCTACAATGGTTTGTAAGCCTGTTTGGGGGTCGAGCTTAATATGGAGGTCACCAAATCCATGGCTTTCAGCGTAATCTAAGAAAGTGGTATCGTCGATAGGGTTATTTACATCCTGATTCATAACAACCTGCACACAAAAAAATGAAAGTGATGTTATAGACGGATTTGAATGTGAAATCAATCTTCAATACTAGATTAGTACAAAAAACAGCCAGGGTGTGGTCTATACTTTGAAATATGTCAATGGCTGATGAGTGAGGCTAATCATGATAGATGTACCTAATGGTGAGTTTAGTCAAGAAATGATTCAAAAACAGCGGGCGCAGCGAGCAATGTACTTGCAACAGATTAAAAACGCTAGGTGTTCTGTCTCGGAGCTGAAGTCATTATTTAACGAGGCAGTTGGGTTTGAGAGTAATACGAAAGACCTCTATCAGAAGTTTCGCGCATGTAAACAAGAAGTTGACCGAAGACTCGGAGAAAACCCAAAAGACCAACAGGCGCTTGAGTCTAAGGCTGCGTTGAAGAGGGTGCGCTTTGAGCTGATGAAGTCAAGCGTGGACTGGGCTATGATTCAAACCACTATGTCAAATCTTTGGGTGCGCTTATTTGGTAGAAAGCACGAAGCGCCTGATCGTATTAATGCCCGTATCGCTGGGTGTCTTGACAGTTTGCATCAGCTTGTGAATACGCCAAATGGTGATGTAAAGACGCTCAGGCAAGAACTAGGTGCGCTGCAAAATCAATCATCACTGACAACCGTACAACGTATAACACTTAAGCGCCTCACCAAAGAAGCTCGAGCGATCCAGCAAGGTAGGGGTGCTCAGGTAAAAACAGAGCTTGAAGCCGCAAAAGAAGCGGCGGAGGAGTTTCGGTGGCATATGCTCCACTTGGGCAATCACATAGTCTACGGAAAAAAAGGTTTGATCGAGGCATTAGCGAATGAATGGCTTCAACGTGATGATGAGCCAGGTGTTGACCCTAGTGCTGGGCTTCGATTGGAGTTACAAGCGATGTTAGGGGTGGATGCAGTCGTGTTACAAAACCCTGTATTTACAGCGTATATAGATACAGCACTTGACCCTACACCGGAGAAGGCACAAAACACGGATAGACGGTTCGCGAGCTTTGAAAGTTTGCATCAAATCCTCAAAAAAGAAACAGACCCACAATTTATTGCGACCTATCAGAAACTATTTGAAGCGGAAAAGTCCCACCTTAAACATCACTTAGACCTTTTATCTCAGCATTATCAGAATTTGGTTCATAAAGTCCAGCAGCTACCAGAGTCAGAGCAGAAGCAGTTGTTACTTGAAGAAATAAAGCCGCTTGAAAGAGAGTTGGAGGAATATTCGGTGGAATATAAATCTACAGTAGATGCAGCGGAAGCGTTAGTTAAGCCTAAACCAGATGAAAACTGGTTGAAACAGTATTGGGATTGGTTATGGTCTGGGCGAGACGCAGATAAGAATGATGACAATACACCTAATCCTTAGCAGCCCATTTATTTCAAGCTTGAAGTAGCGAATTGCTTGGGGATAGGGTATGCTATTTACCATATAGTGCCGAGACACCCAGGGGCTTTTTGAATGGTACATATAGAGCCTTTAATTGCACATCGCGGTGCCTCACCTTACGCACCAGAAAATACCATTGCAGCCTTTGATAAAGCACGTGAGTTAGGTGCTCGTGCGATTGAGCTTGATATCATGATATCGGCCGATGGCGAGTTGTTTGTGCTTCATGATGAAACGCTTGAAAGAACAACCAATGGGCGGGGTAAAATAGGCAGTGTTTCGAGCGACTATATTGCAACTTTGGATGCTGGATCTTGGTTTTCGGAGCAGTTTTCGGGTGAGAAAGTGCCGAAGTTGTCCGAGACCTTACTTTGGTTTGCAGAGCACAAATTACAAGCCAATATTGAAATTAAACCACCTGCTGGATGCGCTAAAAAAACGGTCGATGCTTTTGTGGCCTGTATAAATCGTTATTGGCCGCCTGAGCTTGTATTACCACTGGTGTCTTCTTTCAATGCAGATGTGCTTCGTTTATGTGCACAGTTACTGCCTGAATTGCCTCTTGGACTATTATATTGTAAGTGGCAACCAGACTGGCAAGATTTAGCGAAAGAAGTCCATGCAACTTCAGTGCATTTGAATCAGTGTTTGTTCACACGAAAACGTATGCAAGCGATTCAAAGTGCAGGATATAAAACATGTGTATACACAGTAAATTCCAGGCGAAAAGCATCTCGTTATTTTGATTGGGGTGCAGATTCAGTATTAACCGACTATCCTGATCTTATGGAACGGTAGGCAGTGGATAGTATGAGGAGGATTTAGCTAGATGCATGAAGCAGCAGTTTTTTATACGATGTTTCTTATTTTTGCGGGTGCTGCCGTGTTATCCACTATCGTATTGTACACTCGGCAGTCTTTGCTGGTGGCCTATATCATACTGGGTGCAGCATTAGGCCCCTGGGGATTTAAGCTCATTACTGATTTATCTGCTGTGGCTCAGGTGGGGAATATTGGTATTGTATTTTTGCTGTTTTTATTGGGTCTTCATCTACAGCCACAAAACCTGTTGCATATGCTTAGAAAGGTGACTTGGATTGCGCTTTTGAGCTCCACTTTGTTTGCGCTTGTATCTTATGGTATTGGCCGGTGGTTTGGTTTGACGGTGACAGAATCTTTGATACTGGGTGCCGCGATGATGTTTTCAAGTACGATTATTGGTTTGAAGTTATTGCCAACCACAATTTTGCATCACCAGCATACAGGGGAAGTGATGATTAGTGTGCTCTTGATGCAAGATATTATCGCGATTGTGGTGTTAATTTTAATGAATGGTGCGCAGAGTGCCGGTGGACTCAGTTGGCATGACTTTATTTCAGTGTGCATTACGCTGCCTGCTTTAGTTTTTTTTGCCTTTGCGGTTGAGCGTTATGTTTTAGTGAAGCTTTTAGCACGATTTGATAGAACGCAGGAGTACGTATTTTTACTCTCAATTGGTTGGTGCCTGAGCCTATCGCTGCTTGCACATCAGCTTGGCTTGTCAGAGGATATTGGCGCATTTGTCGCAGGTGTTGCTTTGGCGTCGAGTCCTATTTCGCTCTTTATTGCCGAGAGCTTAAAGCCTTTGCGAGATTTCTTTTTGGTGATGTTTTTCTTCTCGGTTGGCGCGACTTTTAATTTTGGTTTTGCCGCCCAAGTTTTGATTCCTGCCTGCATTTTGGCGCTCTTGATGTTGGTGGTTAAGCCACTTTGTTTCCACCTATTGCTGTATAAAGCGGGTGAGAAAAAGAATGTTTCTAAAGAGGTTGGCTTTCGACTTGGACAAGCCAGTGAGTTTTCGTTATTGGTTGCGAGCATAGGGCTTTCAGCCAATTTAATTTCGGATGTAGCATCCAACCTGATTCAGGCGACGACTATCTTAACCTTTATTGTGTCGTCTTACGTTGTGGTGCTTAAATATCCAACCCCGATGTCTTTTTCTGACAAAATGAGAAAAGACTAAACTTACTACGTGCCGCGGTTTATCCGCGGCATCCATGGGTCCCGCGGATAAACCGCGGGACGTAGGCGAAAGTCATTGCTAGATAGAGGATGTCGCATGCAAAAACGTTATCGATGGATGATTGCTAGTTTTTTATCGATGTGCTTACTGGGGTGCTCTTTCACGCCAAAGCAAGACGCAAAGCATGCGCAAGCAGAAAGAGCTTGTATTGATCAATGTAAGATAAAACAGTCAGCTTGCATGAAGGCTTGCTCTGATAGTTGCATCAAATGTTCGAAGGAACAGCGCAGCAAGATGATCAAGCGTTACAAGACATATATTCATGAGCAGTGTGTTCAAGGAAAGCGCGTAGCGCTTCAGTTGCAATCTTTTCATGATCCTCTACAATGCCGCAAGACATCGTGTGATTGCCCGGCAGACTACCGCGTTTGCGTGGGGCAATGTAGAGGTAAAATTCGTAAATACTTACAAATTGCGCCATTTTGTTGCTAGTGCCATTTTTTTTGATTTTATGGTCTAGAAGATGGCTTGAGGAAAGTGAATATGGTGAATGATATTTTAAAAAAAGACACCGATCCTGCTGAAACCAGTGAATGGATTGATGCACTAGAGGCTGTGATTAAAGCACATGGTCCTGAGCGTGCAGGCTTTTTAGTTCAACAACTTTTAAGTGCTGCAGATGAGTCTGGTGTGTTGCTGCCGAGCGCTATTCATACCCCATATCGTAATACCATTAAACGCTCGGATGAAAAGCCGATGCCACCTGATGAAGGTATTGCTAAGCGAATCAGCGCGCTGATTCGTTGGAATGCAGTTGCGATGGTGCTTCGAGCAGGTAAGTATGCACCAGAACTAGGGGGGCATATTGCCTCCTATGCCTCAGCAGCTACTTTGTATGAAACAGGATTTAATCACTTTTTTAAGGGGCATGATGCGCCAGGTGGTCCAGACTTACTCTACATTCAAGGGCATTCTTCTCCTGGTATTTATGCACGAGCCTACTTAGAAGGGCGTCTTACTGAAGATCAGCTCGCACATTTTAGACAAGAAGTTGAAGTAGATGGTTTGTCTTCTTATCCACATCCGTGGCTTATGGAGCATTTTTGGCAATTTCCTACAGTTTCTATGGGCCTTGGTCCAATTCAGGCCATTTACCAAGCACGTTTTTTAAAATATTTGGAAAACCGAGGGCTGGTTGAAACCAAAGGACGCAAAGTGTGGGCGTTCTTAGGCGATGGTGAGATGGATGAGCCTGAGTCGGTAGGTGCGCTCTCTATCGCAGTTCGTGAGAAGTTAGATAACTTAATTTTTGTTGTGAACTGCAATCTTCAGCGTTTAGATGGCCCTGTGCGTGGCAATGGCAAAATTATTCAAGAATTGGAAGGGTTATTCCGAGGTGCCGGCTGGTATGTGTTGAAAGTGATTTGGGGCGGGCGCTGGGATGCCTTATTTGAAAAAGACATCCACGGGGTCATGCAAGCACGTATGGAAGCCTGTGTCGATGGTGAATACCAAAACTATAAAGGCAATGACGGTGCTTATGTTCGAGAACATTTTTTTGGTGATTCGCCTGAGCTCAAAAAAATGGTTGAACATATGTCAGATGAGGAAATTTGGCGCTTGAACCGTGGTGGCCATGACCCACAAAAAGTGTTTGCAGCGTACGCCGAGGCGGTAGCCACTGAAGGCGTGCCAACTGTGATTCTTGCCAAAACCATTAAAGGATATGGCATGGGTGCTGCCGGTGAAGGGATGAATGTTACCCACCAGCAGAAAAAGATGACTGAAGATGAGCTGCGCGCGTTTAGAGACAGGTTCAGCATTCCAGTCACCGATGAGCAAATTAAAGATGTGCCATTTTATCGACCAGATGAGAATAGCCCAGAAATACAGTACTTAAAGAAACAACGAGAAGCTTTGGGAGGCTACTTACCCTCAAGGCATCCTGAGTGTGATGCACTAAAAGCCCCTGACTTATCGGCGTTTTCTGCAGTCACCTCAGGGATTGATAAGCGTGAAATTTCAACGACAATGGCCTTTGTACGTATATTGTCAGCACTGTTGCGAGATAAAGAGATTGGTAAGCGAATTGTGCCGATTGTACCGGATGAGTCGCGTACATTTGGTATGGAAGGCTTGTTTCGACAAATTGGTATTTATTCGCCAGTGGGCCAACTCTATGATCCCGTTGACCGTAATCAAGTAATGTATTACCACGAAGCCAAAGAGGGGCAAATTTTAGAAGAAGGGCTCAATGAAGCTGGTGCTTTTTGCTCTTGGATGGCTGCAGCCACCTCGTATGCGAATAACCACTTCGCAATGATTCCAATGTATATTTATTACTCGATGTTTGGTTTCCAGCGCACCGGGGATTTAGCATGGGCTGCAGGAGACATGCAAGCACGAGGATTTTTATTGGGAGCGACCGCTGGGCGTACCACGCTTGCAGGTGAAGGTTTACAACATCAAGATGGCCATAGTCACTTGATGTCATCGACCATTCCAAATTGTGTTTCCTACGATCCAACTTATGCTTACGAGTTAGCGGTAATTATGCAAAATGGTTTATATCGGATGTATGAAAAGCAAGAAAACGTCTTTTTCTATATTACGTTGATGAATGAAAATTATAAGCATCCTGATATGCCAAAAGGGATTGAAAAAGGCATTTTAAAAGGGATGTACTGTTTGAAGCCTTGCAAAAAACCAAGCAAGCTTCACGTACAGTTGATGGGGTCTGGTACCATTTTACGAGAAGTCGAAGAGGCAGCACGATTGTTGAAAAAAGACTTTTCGGTTTCATCTGATGTTTGGAGTATGACGAGTTTCACAGAGCTTGCTCGTGATGGTATGGCATGTGAGCGTCATAATCGTATGCACCCATCAACAAAAGAGAAAACAAGCTATGTTCAGCAACAACTGGCAGGTAAGAAAGGACCTGTTATTGCTGCAACAGACTATATGCGTGCGTATGCTGATCAAATTAGACCTTACATTGAGGCACCTTATGTGACGCTTGGGACAGATGGTTATGGGCGTAGTGATACCCGTAAGAAGCTGCGACACTTCTTTGAAGTTGATGCCAAGTTTATTGTATTAGCTGCTTTAAAAGCATTGGTCGATGCAGGAGAACTGCCTAAATCGAAAGTACAAGATGCGATAAAGCGTTACCAAATAAATCCTGATAAATTAAATCCTGCGACACATTAAGGGAGGATGGGGATGACCAATGTGAAAGAAGTAAAAGTGCCAGATATTGGTGGTGCGACAGATGTTGATGTGATTGAAGTGTTGGTAAAAGCAGGGGATGAGATAGACGTTGATACACCTTTGATCACCCTCGAAACTGATAAAGCCAGCATGGAAATCCCATCTCCTATGCAAGGCACTGTTCAAGCAGTGAAACTGAAAGTTGGCGACAAAGTAGCTGAAGGTGATGTCATTTTGTCTGTTTCGCTGGAAGCAGAAGCAGAAGCAGAAACAAAGCCGGCGTCATCTCCGGCTAAAGCTGCTGCACCCGAAGCCGCATCAACCGAGATGCAGGAAGTTAAGGTGCCAGATATTGGTGGTGCGACAGATGTTGATGTGATTGAAGTGTTGGTAAAAGCAGGGGATGAGATAGACGCCGATGCGCCTTTAATCACCCTTGAGACGGATAAAGCCAGCATGGAAATCCCATCTCCTATGCAAGGCACCGTTCAGGCGGTGAAAGTCAAAGTGGGTGATAAAGTCGCTGAAGGAGATGTGATTCTTTCGCTTTCGGTGACGGCATCAAGAGCAGTATCTCCGCCTCCACCAGAAGTTATTTTGCCTGAAGATAAAATTAAAGAGGGAGCCACAGCGCTTCCTGCAGATGTTCCACCAGAAGCGAGCGCGACACACTCAGGAGCTGCGGTTGCAGAGATGGTTACACAACAACCACCCTTGGTGCCTGCTTCAGATGGCTCTATTTTGGCGGGTCCAGGTGTGCGTCGGTTAGCGCGTGAGCTTGGTGTCAATTTAGACAAAGTGAAAGGGACTGGTAAGAAAGAGCGTATTACGCGTGAAGACTTAGAGCAGTTTGTGAAGAAAAAGCTGCAAGAAAAATCATCAGGTGGTGGACTTGCCCTGCCCGCGGCCAAAGTCATTGATTTTAGTCAGTTTGGTGAGATTGAAACGAAGCCACTGAATAAAATTAAGCGCATGACTGGTGAGAACTTGCATCGTGCGTGGCTCAATATTCCGCATGTGACCCAGTTTGATTCATCTGATATTACCGAGCTTGAAGCATTTCGTAAAAGTCAAATTAAAGCTGCCGAAAAAGAGGGCTATAAGCCCACAATTCTTGCTTTTATTTGCAAGGTGGTAGCGCGAGCACTACAAGTGTTTCCTCAGTTTAACAGTTCGCTAGATGCGAGCGGTGAAAACTTGATTTACAAGAAATACATTCACCTTGGTATTGCAGTTGAAACACTAAATGGCTTAGTGGTGCCCGTGATTAAAAATGTGGACCAGCTATCAGTCAGTGACATTGCAAGAGAAATGGCACGTCTCAGTACCAAAGCCCGTGACAAGGGACTCATGCCAGGTGATATGCAAGGTGGAAGCTTTACCATTTCAAGCCTTGGTGGCATTGGCGGAACAGCTTTTACTCCAGTTGTGAATAGCCCTGAGGTGGCTATACTCGGTGTTTCCCGTTCAGAAATGAAGCCTGTCTTTGATGGAAGTCAGTTTGTGCCAAGGCTTACCTTGCCACTGTCACTGTCTTATGACCATCGCGTGATTGATGGGGCAGAAGCAGCAAGATTTACGCGCTTTATCAGCGAAGGACTCTCTGATATGCGCCGTATCCTATTATAAATAAGGTGTGATTAAACATGACTAAACAAATGAAAGCCGATGTTGTTGTAATTGGTAGTGGACCTGGTGGATATACCGCAGCATTCCGTGCAGCTGATTTGGGCAAGAATGTGGTGCTGGTTGAGCGCTTCGATTCTCTCGGTGGCGTTTGCTTAAACGTCGGTTGTATTCCATCCAAAGCTTTATTGCATATTGCCAAGTTTGTGGATGAAGCCGCTGAAATGCCTGATTTGGGTGTCAGCCTTGGCAAAATGAGCTTTGACAGTAAGAAGTTGGTTGCTTGGAAAAACAAAGTCATTGGTAAGCTAACAGGCGGCCTTGAGGCACTTGCTAAGCAGCGTAAAGTAACCACCGTGGCGGGTGTTGCGGCCTTTACTTCGCCAAACCAAATTGAAGTGGCTGGTAAAGACGGTAAAGTGAAAGTCGATTTTGAACAAGCTATTATTGCGGTTGGAAGTGAAGCAATTAACCTGCCATTTATTCCAGAAGATAAACGTATTTTCAGCTCAACCGGCGCGCTTGAACTGAAAGATATTAAAGGCAGCTTGTTAGTCTTAGGCGGTGGGATTATTGGCCTTGAGATGGCGACTGTGTATTCAGCACTCGGGGTTGATGTGACTGTAGTTGAGTTTGCAGACCAAATTATGCCAGGCGCTGATACTGACTTAGTGAATGTGCTGCAAAAACGCCTCACTAAAAAAGGCGTGAAGTGCTTAACTAAGACGAAAGTGACTGCTATGGATGCCAAAAAAGATGGGATTCACGTTTCGATGGAAGGTGCGCATGCCACTAAAAAACCAGAAGTCTTCCAGCAAGTTCTGGTTGCTGTTGGCCGTAAACCAAATGGTTTGAACATTGCTGCAGATAAAGCAGGCGTAAAGGTTGATGAGCGAGGCTTTATTGCAGTAGATAAGCAGATGTGTACCAATGTCCCTCATATTTTTGCCATTGGGGATGTGGTTGGCCAGCCTATGCTTGCGCACAAAGCAATTCCTGAAGGAAAGGTTGCAGCAGAAGTGATTGCTGGCATGAAGCATACCTTTGACCCAACGTGTATTCCAAGCGTTGCTTATACCGATCCGGAAATTGCCTGGACTGGTTTAACTGAGCGTGATGCAAAAGAGCAAGGCACCAAATATGAGAAAGCAGTATTCCCTTGGGCTGCTAGCGGACGCGCGCTCAGCATGGGCCGTGAAGAAGGAATGACTAAGCTCTTATTCTGCCCCGACACTAAGCGGATTTTAGGCGGCGGTATTGTCGGTGTGAATGCAGGGGATTTAATTGCAGAAGTGACTCTTGCGATTGAGATGTGTTGTGATGTTGAAGATATTGCGCTCACCATTCACCCTCATCCAACACTTGCTGAAACCATTGCGCAATCAGCAGAGATGTTTGAAGGCACCATTACAGACTTGTACTTGCCAAAGAAGAAAGCAAAGTAGTTGGTCATTTAAAATAAAGGTGTGCCTTGTGGCACACCTTTATCGTATTTTTTACTTTAATAATTCATTATGCTATGCTCTAAGCTGGAATTATTTTCGATGGCTGCTTGTATGAGTTTTTCTGCTTTTGAGAGTTCTTCTAAAGAGGTTTGGCGAATGTGCTGTAGTAGTTTTCTGTCACTGTCATTTAGGAGCGTTTCCAGTTGAGGCGCATCACCGCCTCCAGCCTCGAGTAATATTTTCGCTGCGGCAAGAAAGCTATTTTTCAGAGCAAAATAGATAGGAGGTCTTTGTAGCCCTGTCCCTTTTGCATCTGCTCCGAGCTCCAAAAGTTTACGTATGCTTGCTAAGTTACCTGTACAGCTTGCAATCACGAGTGGTGAGTAGCCCTGTGTATCACACAGGTTGATGTCGGCGTGATGCGTTTTGACTAAGTCCTCAATAAGAGAAACATGGTGCCCAATAACTGCTTTCCCTAGGGGGGTAGCACGAATCTGATTTTGTGTGCATAAAAACTGCTTCCTCAATGGCTCTGCGAAAAAGGGCGACAAATCGACTACATTAGAAATTAAGTTTGGGTTTGCGCCACATTCGAGTAGAAGGTCCATTTCTTTTTTTCTGTTTTGATAAGCAGCTTCAGCGAGTAGGAGACTTCCAGTACTAGATAGCTGGTTGACGTCGGCACCACGACTCACTAAAAGTTGAAGGCAGCGTCGTTTTTTCTCGCTAGATTCTAGTGCTAAGGCAGCCTGTAGAGGGGTTGTGATATCTTTCACTATGGGCTGTGGGTTAGCGTTGTAATCGAGTAGTAGTTTAACCAGTCTTTCTGGATCTCTAGAATGACTTGGGTGGTCAGTTTCAAAGGCCAAGATTAAAGGCGTCGTAGTATTGTTTGCTGCGAGATTAGGATTAGCCCCGTGTCTCAGGAGTACAGCAGCGAGCTCATGGAGACCATACTGTGCTGCGAAGTGTAATGCTGAAAAGCCTGCCTTATTGACAGCATTAACATCTGCTCCCGCACTAATTAAATCCTCTATGCATGCTATATCTTGTTCGCTAGTGGTCAGCCCAGGCGCTGCGGAAATTGACATAATGGCAGCCATGAGAGGAGTATCTCCTTCGCTGTTCCTTTGATGCACAGTTTCAGAGGTAATGAGTGCCCGTCTCACCTTGGGGTTGGTGATATGAGCAATCGAAAAGATAAGTAACTGTTTGTTTACATTGGTTGCTGCACGAAGTTCAGCTGCAAATGCTTGAGCATTTGGTTCATCCAGTTTTTTGCTGAGTGCTTGCTGGAAGAGGTGGCGTGTTGTTTTGTCCAGGAGGAGAAGCTCAGCAAGCATTGGGAAATCTTCTTCAGCCAATGGAAACTGATGCACGTTGACTGGCTGTAATAAATAGCGCGTTGCATCATGACAATTCAGGAGTTGAGATAATTTAGAAGCTGTCGCCTCTTGATAGAATTTTCCAACATTAGGAAATAGCGTAAATGCGCTCGGCTTCTTTTTTTCAGGTATGGTAGCTTTCGCCCGCTGTGGTGCAATATGTAAGTCTGCGCTAACGTAGGTATTTATCAACTCTTGTTCATAGCGTGCTTTAAACGCTTTAAACTCAGTTTTTGTTTTCCCTGGTATTTGCAAAAACAGCTTTTGTGCTTGCTCTTCATTATCGTTATCGAGTAGTGCTTTAATAGTCTCAAGGCGCTTCTCATCTAAGATATTAGAGCTTACTTCTCCAGGTTCAGGTGTTGCTGCACTGGCGGCACTTGCTGATATACACGTTTTCAGTGCTTCGAGCAAAGGTGGTTTTCTTTTAGGTTGTCCTTGGTAGATATACACTGATGAAGAGGCACGTGTAATCGCTGTAAATAGTCGGTTTAAAGCGGGTGAGTACGCATTTACTCCAGTATTTTTGGCTAAGTTAGGAGATATCTGTCCTGTGAGTGGGCGTTTCGTTAAAGCTTTGTTGATGTCAAAACACATATCCCAGTCATTCGGGCGATATAAAATAATATTTGGGTATTCAAGACCTTTAATCTCTTCGGGTGTAAAAATTAGGTCTGTGTGAAAGAGTCCTTCTGCTTCTTGCTTAAAACGTTCTTCCGTAATGAGGGCTGTCTCATAATAAGTAACTGTATTGCGCTGGGGGCGCTTTAAATCGGATGATTTATCAACATCTTTGGTAAACCACTCAACCGAGCCTGCTGGTTTACTTAGATCATTTGCCTCAGGGAGAGCTGTTAGTTGTCCTTTCTCAGCAACACCGCCTCTTAAGTGCGTGATGATTTCTAATACTTTATTGGCAAGCCCAATGACTTGGTTTGGACACCGGTACGTGCCAGTGAGTTCAACAGACGTGAGTTGTTGGTTTGCTTGACGGTGACGTTGTCTTAAAAATGCTTTTTTAGAAAGGCTGTCACTTAGGCTTTGATTACTATCTAAGTTATACGCAATCCAGGGCATTTCATCTGAGACGAGCGTGTTGATATTATTAATTTGTTGGTTTGAAAAGTCCTGGGTTTCATCAACGACAACAGCACTAAATACGCCGGGGAGTGAAAACTTAAAGAAAGATTCGTCGATTTGCCCTTTATCTTTTAGGTGTGTAGTGTAGCTTTGGTAAGCGGTAAACAGTGCTTCTCGCTCTTCAGCTGAATGAAAGAGTGAGCCGCGTTCCCCAAGGGCTAAGTACTCTTCTTTGCTATAGCCCGAAATGATGCGAAATTCTTGATAAATCAGATCGAGAGAGCGCTCTAAAGTATCCCATGCATTGGGCGCATTCTTTTGGGTGGTTTTGTGAAGCTTTCTAATCGTTTTAATATAGTCTGATAGCCACACATCCAGTGTTTTTTGTGAGACAAACGTGTTTTCACACCAGGTCTTAAACTCATCGAGTGTTTTGAAGCGTGCTCTCCAGCCAGGATTGGCTGCATCCATGGTTTTGAGTAGTAAATCTCGGTAACTTAAAAAATGCACTCGCTCTTTATTGGCTTCTGCTTCTGGCATTTGTTGCCAGATTTGCCCCATACGGGCAGCAAGTTTTGGAGATTCAGTGATATAGAGTATGGGCTGTTCCGTTTTTTCGAGGAGTTGGTTTATCATCTCAAGAGCAGTACTTGATTTACCAGAGCCTGGTGGCCCTGAAACAAGAGCAGGCAATGTGGCATGGACGGCCCTTTCCTGCTCATCACTGAATACAAGAAACTGTTGGTCGTAGTTGTAGCTTGGAATATAGTCGATGGATGTATCTGAGCTTCCAGCATTCTCTATGGCGGGGAGTGCCGCAAAATCCTCATCGGTGAGCACCTCAAAGTCTGCTGCAGTAATAGGAGCATCGGCTGTGTCAGCATTCCGGGCAGCGAGTGCTCTATCAAAGGATTGTTTCGAGGTTCTTCGACGGAAGTAGGGCGATTTTTCGTATTCGTGCTCTTCAATAATATCTAGGAGCAACATATAGGGTTTGCCCTGATGAGGAACTGTTGTCCAGAGCAAGCGGTGCGTATCATTAATTTTTGCAGTGTACAAATTTTGCTGAAGTTTTGATTTCTTTAAGTCGAGATCGGCTGATTTATAATCGCCTGTCGCTAATTTATCGAGTGCTGTCTCGATAGAGATACGATGTTCGCCAAAGAGGTTGGGGTTGACACATCCTTTCCAAAATAGAATTTTATTAGCCATAACTTGATACAATCCGAAAAAAAAAAGAGCATTATACCTGAGGAGTCGTTTTTTTCCACTATGGCTATGATATTTTTGATGCGAAATACTCAAAAGGAGTGTTTGTGATGGCAAATCTTTACCAATATTCACATTTTTTAGCAGTAAACTGAGGGCTGTACGATGGTGATTTGTCTATTGAGTAATTACAGCAGCAGCAAGGAAGTATGGGGCTTAGTGCTTTTAATGCTTTAGATAGTGAGTTGGTTATGATTGATGGTCTGTACTGAGGGAACACGGGTTCAGAAAGTTCCCCCCATAAAATGTCCTAAATCATTGATAATCAGTTGCACCAAGAAAACACAAAAGGCGATAAATGCCAACTGATGTAATAATACTTCGAAAGCAACGGATAGGGGCTTGCCTCTTACTTTTTCAATCAAGGCATACAGAATAGAGCCGCCATCAAGGCCTGGAATGGGCAGTAAGTTTACAATACCAACCGCAAGGCTTAGTGTGCCGATAAAATAGAAAAAGATGCTTAAACCTTGCATGAAAGAGCCGGCCATGGCAGCTAAGAGTCCGAACGGGCCTAAGAGAAAACTAAGCGGTACCTGTCCTGTGAGCAGCTGCTTTAAGACCACCAGAAAGAAGTGGGTTAGTTGTTTAATTTTCATGAAAGCGTGTTGGCTTGCCTGTAAAAAGTCAGTGCCTTTAATGTCCTTAGATTTTATTTGCGTATCGAAGATGATACCCATGCTTTCAAGCAAGCCTTTCTTTTTAGATTCAATCTTCAAATCAAGCATGATTTGTTTTTCCTGGCCTGCTTTGGTTTTGAGATGCACCGGAACTTGTTGCTTGCCTAAGTGTGTGATGAAGCCCATGCCAACGTCGCGTAAATCAGGGGTGGTTTGGTCTGCAACATAGAGGATGGTGTCGCCTGCCCGAAGGCCTGCTTTTGCCGCCATACTCTTTGGGGTAACTTGTTGTAAAATAGCTGGTTTTTCTTGATAGCCATTCATAAATACAATCATAAAGGCAAGCCATGCGGCTAAAAAGTTCATGAGTGCACCAGAGACCAGAATGATGATGCGAAAAAAGATAGGTTTTTTATCGAAGCAATAGTTGTGTTCTTGGGCGGAGACGGGCTGAATGCGACTACTGAGCAATTTGACGTACCCGCCCAGTGGCCATCTGGCCCAAATCCATTCAATGCCACTTTTAGAGCGCCAGCTGCAGAGCGGTTTGCCAAACCCAATTGAGATGCGTTCAATTCTGACACCAAAGCATTTTGCTGCCAGTGCATGCCCTGCCTCGTGAGAGCCGACAATTAGAATGAGACTGAGAACAATTGCAATGAGCCCAAGGAGAATGGTCATAGGTTTCTTAGCTGATTCAGGGTATGATGAATAATCTACGTAGCTTACAGGCTGAAGTAAAGCTGGAAAGAGAATGAAAACCATCGTATTTGGTTTAAGTGGCAATCCACCGACTGAAAATCATTTACTGTTTATTCAGCATCTATTAAGTTTGCCGGGGTATGATTTGGTACGTGTCGTGCTTAGTGCCCAGTCTCCCTTAAAACAGTCGGATGAGTATATTCCTGCCGAGGCACGTTTTGAGCTTTTGAAAACCATGCTTGAAGCGGCAAAGATAGACTTTAGCCGATGTATTCTTGAGCGCTTAGAGCTTGAGCGTCCGCCACCTTCTCGTATGATTGATACCCTCAACACGCTCCATGCCCGTGCGCAGACAGAAGATATTACCCTGGTGCTAGGCTTAGATGCTTTGGCGCAATTTACCGACTGGTATCAGTGGGAGCGTTTTGGCAATCTGTGCCGAGTGAAGTTCTATCCGCGAGAAGAGGAGACTCTGACTGAAGCAGAGATAGCTGCAAAATTAGCCGTGTTGCATGAAGCGGGTATTCAAGCAGAGGTGGTTTCTCGTGCGGATGAAGTGATGCCTATGCGGGCAGGTTCTGCCACATATGCACGCGCACATTATGCTGAAGGGAAGCCTGGTATTCCAGTAGGTATTACTAAGGAAGTAGATAGACTCATCAGGGAGCATGGATATTATGGTACGTCGCATTAGCTTACTTATCTTGTGGAGTGTACTTATGAACAATACAAGTTTTGCTAAAACCGCTGAAGCTATTTTTGCGGGTGGATGTTTTTGGTGTTTAGAGGCTGACTTTGACAAAGTACCAGGGGTTATAAAAACTGAATCTGGCTATGATGGTGGAACCAGTAAAGACCCAACATACCAGTCAGTTTCTGCAGGTAGCACTCATTATGCTGAGTCAGTTCGAGTGACTTATGATAGCGACAAAATCAGCTATCAAGAATTAGTTGCGTATTTTTGGCGCCAGATTGACCCCACGGTGCAAGATAAGCAATTTTGCGACACTGGCCATCAGTATCGCTCCGCCATTTTTTATTTGAATGAAACACAAAAGCAGATTGCCGAAAAGAGTAAACTTGAAATCGAGAAGAAGTTTTCGAAGGTTTATACTGAGATTGTACCTTCGACGCACTTTTATCCAGCAGAGGAGTATCATCAAAACTATCATGTGAAGAATCCAGTTCGGTATAAGTATTACCGTTATCGCTGTGGTCGTGATGTTCGCTTGGAAGCCATCTGGGGGGCGAAAACCGTGTTTGATAAAGCCAATCGTTTGAAAACATTAACGCCTCTGCAGTATGAGGTGACACAAGAAGCAGCGACTGAAAAACCATTTAAAAATGCTTACTGGGATAATAAAGCACCAGGGATTTATGTCGATGTTGTCTCAGGAGAGCCTTTGTTTAGCTCAACTGATAAGTTTGATTCTGGCACGGGTTGGCCAAGTTTTACTAAGCCAATTAAACCAGATGTAGTTGTGCTCAAAAAGGATAGGACTTTTGTCTTTATTGTTCGAACAGAAGTACGTTCCAAAGAAGCAGACTCACATCTTGGGCATGTTTTTAAAGATGGGCCAGAACCTACTGGACTGCGCTACTGTATTAACTCGGCGGCTCTCGAGTTCATTCCTGTAAATGAATTAAAAAAGCGGGGCTATGGCGAATATATTAGTTTATTTAGAAACCAATAAGATTTTATCTTGACTGGAAAAAGTTTATAATGCAATTAAAGTAATCAAAGAGAGATTTTTGAATGACAGATACCGTAAGTTGGGTTGATATCCCGGTTCATGATTTGGACCGTGCCGTTGCTTTTTATCAAAAATTACTGGATGCACCGGTTCAGAAAAGGTCCGAGCATGGTTTTGAGTTTGGACTTTTGCCGCATGAAGACAATAATGCTTCCGGGTGTCTTTGTGTGATGGAAGACAGAAAGCCATCTCAAGATGGTTTATTGGTGTATTTCAATGTAGAAGGCCGTTTGAATCAAGCAGTTGATGTGGCTCGTGCAATGCATGCAACTATTTTGCAAGAGCCAGAGCAAGTTGGTCCCTATGGGCACCGAGCAATTCTTCTAGACTCTGAAGGTAATGCTATTGCTTTGTATTCTAAAGAAGCTAGTGTTTAAATTTTAAAGCGCCTCGCATTTCACAACATGATATGCAGGCGTTTCATAGGGATGTGCTCTTTTTAAAGCCGCAACCGCAGGTTTGACTTGTGCCTCAGTGCATACAATTTCCACTTTATATTCTGCGACAGTTTCGAGCTGATTGACTTTCCCAATGAATGCATTACTACCCTCGAGAGGCATAAATTGGCCAGTCCCTAAAGTTTGCCAAGCACAGTGTTGGTAATGTCCTAGTTGTCCGGCACCGGTTGCAAAAATGGCGTTTTTGACCTCATCAAGGTGAGTTTCTGGTACTAAACAAAAGAGCATATACATGATTAAATATTACTTCGGTGGTTTGATGATGTCATCATACAGTAAATGAGGAAGTTTCGGCTATGGAAAAAAAGCGCTGCGACTGGGTAACAGCAGACCCGCTTTATCTTGAGTACCATGATACAGAGTGGGGAGTGCCTATTTATGATGATAAGGAACTGTTTGAATTTTTAATTTTAGAGGGCATGCAGGCCGGGCTCAGCTGGATTACTATTTTGAAAAAGCGAGAAGCATTTCGTGAAGCATTTTTAAATTTTGATGCTGAAAAAATCGCTCAGCTTTCAGAGTCTGATGTAGAGCGTTTGTTACAAAATGCAGGCATTATCCGAAATAGAAGAAAAATAGAATCTGTTATTGGCAATGCACAGGCTTTTTTGCAGCTAAAAGAAGAAGGACGATTTTCTGATTTTTTGTGGCAATTTGTAAGGGGCACGCCTAAGCAGAACCAATGGCAGACCATGCAGGAAGTTCCTGCGAGTACGAATGAGTCTGATGCGATGGCAAAAGCACTCAAAGCACATGGTTTTAAATTTGTAGGTACCACAATTTGTTATGCATTTATGCAAGCAACCGGAATGGTGAATGATCATTTAGTCAGTTGTTGTCGCTATCACTCAGTTAGATGCTAGACTAAAAGTTAATATGGGCTTGAAAAGGATGCCTATGAGGTTAACTTTTTTAGGTGCGACAGGTACGGTCACTGGCTCGAAGTATCTGCTTGAAATAGAAGACAAAAAAATCTTAGTCGATTGTGGCCTATTTCAAGGGGTTAAAACACTCAGAGAGCGAAATTGGAAGCCGCTTCCGTTCAAGCCTGAGCTATTGGATGCGGTTTTAATTACACATGCACATATCGATCATTCAGGCTATCTGCCTTTGCTGGTTAAAAATGGATTTAAGGGGTCTATTTATTGTACGCATGCAACAGCTGAGCTATGTTCTATATTGCTGCCTGATAGTGGTTACCTGCAGGAAGAAGAAGCAAAGCGTGCCAACAAATACAAATACAGTAAACATCACCCAGCGCTTCCATTGTATACACGAGAAGAAGCACTGCTGGCATTAAAACAGTTTCGTGTAGTCGATTATGATCATTTATATTCATTTCTGCCGGGTTGTCAGGTGAGTTGGCATAGAGCAGGCCATATCCTTGGTTCAGCATTTATTAAGTTGAAACATGGGCACACGACAGTTTGTTTTAGTGGAGATTTAGGGCGCTTAACAGATCCGATTATGAAGCCTAAAAGCGTTTTGGCAGAAACCGACTATCTGATTCTTGAATCCACTTATGGTAACCGATTACATGCAAACATTAACCCAGGGGATATCATTGGACAACTCATAGGGAAAATAAAGAATAGAGAAGGAATGCTCCTAATCCCTGCGTTTTCTGTCGGTCGTGCGCAATTAATTCTTTATCATTTGTATCAACTTAAAAAACGTAAGTTGATTCCAGAGATCCCCATTTTTTTGGATAGCCCCATGTCTATCCATACCACCGAAGCTCTTTTGCATCACCACAACGAACATCGTCTTTCTTCCAGCCTATGTAAGGAAGTATGTCAGGTCGCAAAATATGTTGAAACACCTGAAGAGTCTATTAAGCTAGCTGATAATACCCAGCCTAAAGTTATTGTTTCTGCAAGTGGTATGTTAACTGGCGGGCGTATTTTACACCACTTAAAGTATATTTTACCTAACCCTAAAAACGCGGTATTACTGACAGGATTTCAAGCACCTGGAACGCGTGGGGAGCGACTACTCAACCAAGAAAAAGCAATTAAAATACACGGAGAACTTCTTCCTGTCAGGGCAGAAATAGAAGCAATGGATGCCTTATCAGCCCATGCCGATTATGGAGAAATCTTGACGTGGCTAAAACGTATGAAAAAACCACCTAAGCAGATATTTTTAACACATGGAACTCCGGAATCATCTGCGGCACTTAAAGCACATATTGAAGCGGAGCTTGGTTGGCATTGTGTAGTGCCCACGTACTTAGAGAAGGTGGTGCTTGATAAATAGAGTGATTGAGGGTATTTGCTTTGAACAGAAAGAACAGCAAATTACGTCTAAAATACCTTGGCGTTGATACGTCTACTGAGGCAATACTTTTTACGCGAAAAGATTGTCACGTTTGCCGATCGGAAGGTTTTGAAGTGCCTGCTAGGGTAAAGGTTAGCTTAAGGGATAAAAGTATTTTCGCGACGCTCAGTACAATCGATGGGGAGTTTTTAAGCCATGGAGAGGTCTCTTTATCAAGTGGTGCTTGGGAAAGGCTTGGGGCAAAAGAAGGGGATGAAATTACCTTATCTCATCCAAAACCATTACATTCTTTAAGTTTTATTCGTTCTAAAGTGTATGGAAAAGAATTGAGCTTGGAACAGATTCAATATATTTTGGATGATGTGGTCAATGAGAGATATTCTGACATCCATCTTGCTACTTTTTTAACTGCTTGTGCCGGTAATCGGTTAACGCATGACGAAATTATTCATTTAACTTATGGAATGTTTAAGCTGGGCCAACATTTAAGTTGGCCAGATAAGGTGATTGTAGATAAACATTGCGTTGGTGGTTTGCCAGGCAACCGCACAACGCCCATTATTGTATCGATTGTGTCATCCTTTGGCATGATGATGCCAAAGACTTCTTCAAGAGCCATTACTTCTCCATCTGGTACGGCAGATACTATGGAAGTTTTGGCACCAGTTGATTTAACAGTCAACCAAATGAAGCAAGTCGTTGAGCAAGAAAGGGGGTGTATTGTGTGGGGAGGGGCTGTTTCGCTTAGTCCCGCAGATGATTTGCTGATTCGTGTTGAACGAGTTATGGACTTGGATACTGAGGGCCAATTGATTGCTTCTGTTTTATCTAAAAAAATTGCAGCGGGCTCGACGCATGTTGTGATAGATATTCCTGTTGGACAAACAGCCAAAGTCCGTTCTTTGGCAGAAGCAGAGCGGCTAAAGTCTCTATTTGAGCTTGTTGCAAGTGTATTTGGTATACACTTGAAAATTATTCTAACCAATGGGGAAGAACCTGTTGGACGAGGTATTGGGCCAGCATTAGAAGCAAGAGATATTTTAGAAGTATTACAAAATAAGCCCTCGGCGGATAAGAAGTTACGTGATCGCGCTTTGATGATAGCTGGATTGTTATTGGAATTTTCTCCTGAGGTGTCTGAGGGAGAAGGACGGGTGATTGCGACGCGCATATTACAGACTGGTGAGGCATGGAATAAGTTTCAAGCGATTTGTGCAGCCCAGGGCGGACTCAAAGATTTGCCAGTTGCAGCTTATATACAAACGATTACAGCGCAAGAAGCTGGTGTTGTGGTTGCAATTGATAATCGCAGATTGGCAACGCTTGCGAAACTTGCTGGTGCCCCTGGTGCTAAGGCTGCAGGCGTTGACTTACATGTTTGTCTTCACACTAAAGTAACTCAAGGGCAGCCCTTGATGACGATTCATGCGGAGTCTAAGGGGGAGTTAAATTATGCCCTTTCTTTATTAACAGATATTCCTGATATAATTCAGTTGGAGGCGTGTTAAGTGAACCCGATGATTTTTAGTGTGCTGAATCAGCACCCCACAATTGAGCATATTGCAAACCAGCAAGGTTATGACATTGGGGAAGTAATATTGCATACGTTTCCGGATGGAGAAACTTATATTAGGTTACCAGGTAATTTGAAGGATCGAGAAATTATTTTACTGGAGAGCCTAGATGGGCCTAACCCAAAAATTTTGCCACTCCTCTTTTTTGCTGAAACAGCGCGAACGCTTGGTGCGCGTCGTGTTGGGTTATGTGCACCTTATTTAGCTTATATGCGCCAGGATAAGCAATTTAAACCAGACGAAGGGATTACCTCAGCCTATTTTGCTAAATTTTTATCACAATCTTTTGATTGGCTTGTTACGGTTGAACCGCACCTGCATCGCTATAGTTGCTTGAGTGATATTTATTCAGTGTCTAATGAAGCATTGGAAGCAACGAGTGCGATTGCTCTGTGGATAGATGCGCATGTTAAAAATCCAGTTTTGATTGGGCCTGACTCTGAGAGTGAACAGTGGGTGGCTCGAATCGCACAGATAATAGATGCGCCTTATTTTATTTTTAAAAAAAATCGTTTTGGAGATGAAGAGGTTGAAGTGTTAAAGCCTGAGGTTGAGCTTTTTCCAAATCATACGCCGGTTTTAGTGGATGATATTATTTCGACTGCTCAAACCATGATTGAGGCCATCAAACAGCTTAAAAAAACGCATACTAAAGCGCCTGTGTGTGTGGGCGTGCATGCTGTATTTGCAGAGCATGCTTATTCTCGATTACTGCAAGCAGGTGCAGAGATTGTAGTGACGTGTAATACTATACCCCATGAGAGCAGCGCCATCGATTTATCTGGTGTGTTGGGTGAGGGGATTCAGAGACAATTACATAGAACTGGTTAAGTGACTTCGTTTGTTTTTTTGAGTAGCTCAATGACTTCTTCATCTGTAGTTTGTGTAAAATCCTCATACCATAGGCCCACAGCATGAAAAGCTATGGGTTTGAGTAGACAAATCACATCATCAACCAGGGGTTCTAATGCTTCACAAGCTTCATGGGAGGCGGTAGGAACTGCGACAATCAGGGCGGCTGGATGATACTGGTGTAATGCTTTGATTGCAGCTTGAATGCTCGCACCGGTCGCAATACCGTCGTCGACAAGAATAATGGTTTTTTTTGAAAAGTCTTGGGGCGGTAAGTGGCCACGATACACTTGCTCTCGCCGGGATAGCTCTGCTCGTTCTGATTGCAGTACATTATCAATTGCTTTTTATCTAGATGAAGCATGCGAAGAATATCTTGGTTAAAACGCACGACTCCGCCGCTTGCAATAGCCCCCATCGCAAGTTCTTTATGTCCTGGAACCCCGAGTTTTCGTACAATGAAAATGTCGAGAGGGACGGAAAGGGCTTTGGCTACTTCATAAGCAACAGGAACCCCGCCACGAGGCAAACCTAAAACAAGAACATTCTTTTGATGTTTGTAAGCTTTTAATTGGTTTGCAAGTTGTTTTCCCGCATGGGAACGATCGGTAAACTTTTCCATTTTTTAGCCACATCTGGTATGAACTGAGTGAAAGTTGATGATATATTCGGTGAGTTCATCTAATGCACTCAATTCTTCAACCCGAAAAAGTTTATTGACACTGATCTGTTGTGCTAACAAATGGCATTGATGAAAAAAAGTTTCTACCTTTCCTAAAGGCTTTAGCATAAAGTATCGGTAGGCATTTTCCATAATAGTTTTCAATGCCTCAGTGCCTTTTAGGGCCTGTACTTGTGGTTGTTCTGTAGCTCTGTTGATTTCATAAAATCCAGCTACCGGAAAACTTTGAGCTTCTGCTTGGGATGTCTGAATGGGCATGAGATATTTATTCATTTTTTGCAGAATAGGTGTGGCTGTGCCTATGTTATGCCGGAAATGTTGCATGGTATCTTGCCAGAGCTTTGCGTGACTTGGGCCTCTCTGTATATGGGGTTCATTGCCATCAGTATACTGGATGACGATGACATCATCAGTGATGAACTGATGTCCTTGTTGTACGAAGGCATGAGCGAGGGTGGACTTCCCTGCCCCTGATTTACCACTGAATAAAATAGCGCGCCCATTGACTAAAACGGCAGAGCCATGCAAAACCAGATAACCATGATATTGCAGGACATAAGCGAGTACTGTGCCAAGCAGCCATGCATTGACGGTATCGAGTGTTATCGTGTCATCGAGTCGATCAATAATAACTTGATTCGCCTCAGGTAGAGCCAAACACCGTACTGTGTCTGGAATGGAAAGATAAAACTGTTTGGCGTTAGGGATGCACTCGAGATGTTTTGCTCTGGGGCGGTCAATCTTGTCCCAGCTTAAATCTAGGGTAAGCCCAAAAGCTGTGAGCTTGTTGGGAAGCTTCGGCATCATACATCCTGTAAATAGATATTTGGTCTCATGCTATAACATATTGTTAGAAACGAAAAGAGCTATACTTGTTGATATGATTGACAGGGAGTGACTGAGTGATGCGTGTTTTGATTATTGGTGCAGGACCCACAGGGCTTACCGTAGGCATAGAGCTTGCGCGAAGAGGTGTGTCAGTTGAGGTGATTGATAGGAAAAAGCAAGGGTCTACTTTATCGCGTGCCGTGGGGATTAATCCGCATAGCCTAAAAGTTTTGGAAGCCTCAGGCGTTACGGAAAAATTACTGGCGCGAGGTATTCAGTATGAGGAGGCTGACTTTTATCGTGTGAGAGCGCCTTGGGCCAAGCTTAAGTTAACAGCAGCGTCTCCAGTGCAATACGGGTACAACTTTATGTTGGGTTTGCCGCAAGATGAAACCGAGGCAGTTTTGCGTGAAGCACTGATAGCATTGGGAGGTGTGATTCACTACGATACTGAGATGGAGGATATGACTTCAGATGAAAGTGGGGTGACAGTGGTGACGACCGCAGAACAAACATTGCGAGCGGATTATGTCATCGGGGCTGATGGCATACATAGTTTAACCCGGCAGCTGCTAGATATCGAAGCAGATGGTTTTGACTTAAAAGAAACTTGGTCTATTGCGGACGTCGATGTGAGTGATTGGCCATATGCCACTAAGGGGGTGTCGCTCTTTTCACTTGCTGGTGGCAAGGTTATTTTTGTAGCCCCCATTGGAACCCGTCGATTTCGATTTGTTTCCAACACCAAGCGCGTATTAGATGATATGCCATTTGAGTTAGATATTCAGAACATTCGACGAGAAAGTGAGTTTAAAATTAGAGTGGCTCAAGTGAAACAATATCAGAAAGGACGTGTTTTTTTAGCGGGTGATGCTGCACACTCACATTCTCCTGCTGGTGGCCGTGGTATGAATCTTGGTATTGCAGATGCCGCAGACTTAGCTGAAAAGCTGGTTGGAGGAGACATTGAAGCATATACGGCTTCCCGCTACAAAGAAGGCAAGCGCATTATTGCAGGCTCTGAGCTTTTACGAAAACTCATAACTGCCAAAAATCCGGTGAAGCGAAAAGCGGCTTTATGGATGCTGAAGTGGGTGACCTTGATTCCTGTTCTGCATCGTAAGTTTGCGAGCAAATTTTTATATGGCTAATTTTTAATGGGGGTTGAGCGTATTAGTGCTTTGACTTCATCAAAGCCTTCGCGATGATTGGCCATATAAATGAGAGACCAAGCGCTAATCATAGAAGCATCTCCAAATACACAGATATCAGACTGCCCGGCATGACTGGCAAAACCACCCATAGCAAAATCTCCAATGGCAGATCCGCCTAGGTTTTTACAAACATTAAACGAAGGGTTACCGGCACTGCCACGCCATAAGGGTGAGTTTGCATCGATAGGCATTAATGTTTTAGCATAAGTTGCAGCGATGTTTGGTGTGGGGGTGGCAAAGGTTTCGAGTCCAATCGAGAGGGTGCCACCATTGATATGAAATTCACAGAATGATTTGGTTAGGCCGTGTACGATGCCATGATTGGTTGAGAATTCAGCTTGCATGGTCTCAACGAAACCACCGGACTGGATACAGTAAGCAGCCAGCTCAACATCGGGTTTATTGGCATAGGCAGTTGAATACGTACTACCAAGCAAAAGTAAACAAAAGTTTAAATGTTTAAAGCACATTGGAATAACTAGAAATAACGTGGTGTGACTCTAAGCAATTTCCTCCGGTGATCGCGATAGGTCCTGTTGTTAGCCAGGCATGGGCTTCGCGTTCTAGGAGTGGTTTTTTCTCTTTAGTGACACCAATAAACAATAGGTAGGGGATATGATACCTTTTGCACCAAAATCTTGCAACAAGAGCCTTGGTTAGGCAGTTTGAGTGCCAAGGGGTGTAGCGTGCTGCCAGACGAATACTACGTCCAATGAGGATAGCCTGCTTTTGTTGTGCGGAGGAGACTAAGGTGGATGCGACCAGTATTTGGCAAGGCTTACCAAAATAGGCAGATAAGCGTCGGTAAGGCATGCAGAGTGTTAGTGTTCTTGCCACACCACACAAGAAAAAATTGAGTAGGAACAAGGTGCGATGTGGCATTTTTAAGAAAGTGACTAGCTTCATTATCCTTCATGCTTATTTGCCTGAGACTTGATGCTCGAGACAAAATTATTCAGTATTTCTGATGCTGAGTTTAACAATTTTTTTGCTCTCCAGCCAAATTGATTGTCGTTTTGTGGGGTGATTTTTTTGGCTTGTCGTACCTTTGGTTTTTGTATTTCTTTTTTCTGGGCAGTTGGTTTTTTGGTAAGTAACGCGTTAAAAGTATCCTGGCAAACAGGAGGCTCGTCGCGGGTCGCAAAATACTTAAGCGGGGTGAGCATCGCAATGTCGAAGTTTAATGTAGGACACAGTGTGACCCACTCAGCAAAGCATTGCTCATTGATTTTATTAGCGCCGTAACCCGCTTTGGAGCTCCCTAATTTGCAGTAGGCAATTGAGGTCATGGCTTTGGTTAAGTCGGCAACGCCACCTTCTTTCTTATGATATCCTTCACGAAACATGTAATTGGTACCGCATAAAGTGAGCGCCATACTGGTGCCAAAAGCAAGTCTTGCAGAATATTCTGGGTTGCCTCGTTCATGCTGATGAATCCGGTCATGCTCTTGTGTGAGACGGCCTTGTGCGAAATCTTGATAAAACCAAATTAGTCTTCGAATGGCAACGGCAGTATTCAAGCCCTGCTGTTTTTTGCCTTTGAAGTAGGCGGGCTCTCTTGCAAGTTGTAAAGCAACAAACAGCCTGTCGACTGAGAGTTGTGTGAGACCAAAATTAGTTTGGTAGTTGATTGGAATTTTTCCATTTTGGGAGCTATGGGTAATTTTCCTCCATCGATTTAAGTCAGATTTAGCTTGGTAGGTGGTGTATGCGCGACCTTTCATACTGGTGACATTGGTTGGGTCGCCACTACTTTCTTTGAGTAACATGCCAAACACGTGTGCCCAGTGATAAGTATTTTTTTCAGTTAAATAGACAGAGCGTTTATTGACTAGATGTTGATAAACCAAAAAGTGTAAAAAGATCATTTTTCTAAGACGTGGATTAATAGATGTACAACGCTTATTTTTTTCACGTTTCATGACTTCATCGACTTGTTTAGAGTATTTTTCAATTTCTTCTCGGCTGGGTATACCACTTAAGTCGGCAAGCCACTCATCATTTTTTTCCTGACCTATTGGTGCTTTTTCTGAGGGTGAGTCAGAAAATGCCATAGGCATAATCAGGCTACCGAGGAGAAGCGTTGTTAAAGAAATTTTAGTCACGGTCTCATCAATTTTTTGCGTGTATTTAAAATGAGTATAGTCCGGCTTTGACTTTACGTGAAATGATACAAATAATGAGAGTAATGACTCAATCCGTTATCAGGGAATAGATATGTTGAAAGCATTGCTTTACCCGGTTTACAAAAAGACGATTTATATCATCGCTTTTGTTTGGGCTATCACACTTTTGAAAGTGGGAGTCAGTCTTTTTTTGGGGATTGAAACGCCAACACTGCTTGGACTTGATGTCTTTTTTGTAATTTTGGCGCTTGCTTTTACGATTTGGTTTCCTGATTGGTATCAAGGATTTTTATTTAGGCAGCAAAGCCACATTAAGGCAAATCCACTTTTGGATGACTTCAAGCAAGGAAATTATGCCCCTATTCAAGATGAAGTTACTCAGAGCAACTTGATGGTAGAAGGTGAGTTGCCAGAGCACTTAAATGGCATGTATGTACGCAACGGACCAAACCCCGCTTTTTTGCCCATTAGTTATACCTATCCCATCGATGGGGATGGCATGTTACATGCGGTTGAAATTCGAGAGGGTAAGGCCCACTATCGTAATCGTTACGTTCAAACAGCAGGACTCCAGGCAGAAAAGCGTGCAGGAGAAGCGCTCTACGGAGGCATTAGCCGTATTATTCCAGTTGACCCCAAATTAGTTGGCAAAGACCCTGCAACCGCAGACATAGGGCCTATCAAAAATACAGCGTCTATTCATGTGACCCAGGTGGGTGAAAAGTACTTAGCAATGTATGAGGCAGCCCCTCCTTATGAAGTTTCAAAAGAGCTTGAGACCATTGGACCCTGGAAACCTGAGGGGTATTCAGACGATTTTCATATGAATGCGCATACCAGACGCGACCCGAAGACCGGTGAGTTATATGCCTTTACCTATGATGCGATGTCTCCCAAACTTAAGATTTATCATTTTAGTGCCGAGGGGCATTTAGTGGATGAGAAACAGGTGAATAAGTCTTATGTGACAATGGTGCATGATTTTGTTTTGACAGAAAATTATCTGGTCTTTTTTGATTGTCCTGCGGTGTTTGATGCGAAAGCGTATTGGATTGAAGGACAATTGCTGCATTGGAGGCCTGACTTAAACACCACCATTATTTTGGTACACCGTAAAACCAAAATAGAAACACGCGTAGCAGTCGATCCATTTTTTGTATATCACTTTGCCAATGGTTATGAAGAGGGAGATGAATTAATCATTGATTATATTCGCCATGAAACCTTTACCTTGGGTGATGCATTGCACACGGATGCACCGGCCCTGCATCGTATGGTGATTCACACCAAAGAAATGCATGCCGTGAGTCATTTACTGATTGATAAGCGTATCGAATTTCCTCGTATTAATGAGGCGTATCTCTCAAAACCATATCGTTATATTTATGCACCAGTCAAAACACTCGGGCATATTCATTCTTTTCATGCAATCATTCAGTTTGATCTGAAAACCAGAAGAACCTATACCCATGACTTTGGTGAAAATTTTGAGGTAGGGGAGCCAGTTTTCATTCCAAATCCGGCTGAAGACAAGCCGATAGAAGACTCAGGCTGGGTTGGCTTTTTTGTTTACGATAGAACAGAAGATTCTAGCCACTTTGTGCTCTTGGATGCTCAGAAAATTACTAAAAAGCCTGTGGCATCGATTAAAATGCCACATCGTGTGCCTCATGGCTTGCATGGCTCTTGGTTTACGGGGTCAGGGCTTGGATGATTACTTTTTATCTCTTAACTTAGTCCAGGAATCTAAGCGCTTTTGGATGTCACGCTCAAAATTCTAAACGTTGGATTTAGGCATTTAAATTATTGAGTTTTCCTGAGCGCTCTAGTTCATATAAATCATCACAGCCGCCGATATGCTGATCGTTGATAAAAATTTGCGGAACTGTCATTCGATTGCTTTTTGCAATCATTTCCTCGCGTAGTTTGTCATTTTGATCGACTAAGATTTCAGTAAAGCTCATACCTTTACGCTTTAAAAGTTCTTTGGCGCGCACGCAGTAAGGGCAGTGTGAAGTACTGTAAATAATTACCTTTGCACTCATGATAGAGGTTCCTTGTTATTACGCTTTAGTGAGTAGTATAACCAGCTCTTACTTTAGTGTATACTGCTTAATTTTTGTCTAATGTTATGACTCCAGAACACATTTTAGCATTTGGTGTGAGTACCGGGTGGGCGCCGTCTCTTCAACATATCGAAAAGTTTTTGAGCAGCCTTCAGGGTGGCTCAATAGTGGGTAACCCATTTATCTTGTTTGCGTATCCTGAACCCAGAGTTTCTGCTTTATATGGCAGAATATTACTTGAAGCATTAGCGCTTGGCTATATTGACTCTGGGCAGTTGGCAACAGCTATTAGCGCTGCGCACAGAGTGAAAGATTTGCTTGGGTGGCTGTTAGCTCCCGAACAACCAAGGTATGCTTTCTTCAATGCTTTATGCTTTTTGAACTGCGCATATACTCTGGGACGACTGCCTCAAGCGATGTATTTCGAACTGTTATTTTGTGGGTCGAATCCAGAATATACAGTACTTCATCGTTTTCCTTTTTGTATTGATAGTCAAGATATTTCCAATTTAGAGCTATATTTACGTACCTTAACAGACTTGTCCTGGACTGCGGGATGGAATCAGCGTATGTGTTTTGAGTTATTGAAACAAAGAAACACTTGTGGTTTCCCGGTTGTGCATCAAATGGCCAACACAAAACAGTTAGGGGTTGGCTTGGCCTTTTGGCGATGGTTTAAAGAGAATTCAATGTGCTTTTCCGCAGAAGAGCGTTATCAATTATTACATCTCAAAATGATGGATAAGTTGAAAAGTATTCCTAAACGTTGGGGTATAGGCCACAAGGTGATGGGTGACCTACTGAGCGAGATACGAAGAGGTATACTTGTCGAGCAGCGTGCCACAATGAGTCAGATTGAGCGACCATGGGTTGAGGTTCCAGCACGATGGAGTGCACGTAATAGGAGTCGTTTTTTTCCTGCGGAAGAGACATGCAAAACGCCGGTGACACCACTATTTTCACCGTCCTATGGGAAATGCTCTAATATTTAGCAGATGGTACATCAACACTTTTGCCGTCTTTTCCTATTGTAATACTGGAGCCTTCTTGCAGAGCATTTTTAATGAAGTGCAGCAATAAGTTTGTATAAATAAAATTCAGTTAGATTAAATATTTGACTTAAAACAAAAAAATAGGTACACTGGAGGTGAAGGGTGTAACCAATGTAAGCGTAAACAATCCTGTTTACAAGTGAGGTGTGCTATGAGCGCGGGTAACTTTACCGAGTTCACGATTGCGCTGGGCGCGTTTGAATCCGGTATCGATACGACACAACCGCAAACACAGGCTACATTGCAGTATTTAAGGGTCTTTGACCCGCAGTATGGTAATGTTGACCCTGCGACGGTTGACTTTAACAATCCTTCAGAACTAGCTGACTTACAATACCATGTCCACAATACGCTGGGTTTCCTCGGGAAATATCAGTTTGGTGAGCCCTTACTGATTGACTTAGGTTACTACGTGCCAGCACCCACGGGGTATTATGGTACAACAGCAACGAACGAATGGAAGGGTGAGTGGACAGGTAAGAACGGTGTCTACAGTAAGGAAGACTTCATGAGTGAAGTACAAGAGTTAGCGATTCGTGAAGCTTTCGCCATGAATATGGGGGTGATAAATCAGTACTTAGGCCAAGCGGGCAAAACCATTGATGACTTTATAGGAGATGAATATACCTATACGCGTCTTGGTGAGACACATGTGGCGACGGTGTCTATGTCCGGTATTCTAGCGAGTGCGCATTTGCAGGGTCCCGGAGGTGTGGCCCAATTGCTACTGAACAACGTAGCGTCCAGTGATGAATATGGTACCAACATTCTGTTCTATATGGATAAATTTGGCGACTATAGCTCACCATTTGGTACAGATGCAGATGAACACTTAATGGGAAGTGACTACAGTGAAACGTTCGCTGGTGAAGCGGGCGACAACACGATTACAACTGGCGATGGGGAGGATAAGATTATCATAGCCAATCGTGCTGATGGTCAAGACACCATTACAGACTTTGATGTCGCGAAAGACGTGATTTCACTATCTGAATTCCCAGGTGTGACGGTAGAAAACTTAAGTATATCCAATGCGAATGGGAACAGTGTGGTGGAATTTCCAAATGGTCAAACGGTTATCCTAGCAGGCGTGAATGCAGCTGACTTGTCTGCAAGCCAGTTTGTGTACGGTCCTTATAAGATAACTTGGAATGCCAACAGTGGAGATACCATCATTGATAACTTTAACGTGAAGCATGATTTAATTGACTTAAACTATGCCTTTGCGAGTAACAACCTAGATATCTACGAAGAAGCGGGAAGTGCAGTGATTGAGGTTGTTGGGAATAACCAACGGGTGATTTTAGAAGGAATACCCGTGAGTGAATTGAGTTCAGCGCAATTTGTCAAAGCACCCGTCGACTTTGCGACAGTTCATTTCGGTGTAGATACGGACTATACGCCGCCTGTTGACAGTGGCTCAGGGGATGAAACAACCACACCGCCGGTCGTGGCTGATGATACACCCACTGACACACAACACGGTACAGGCGCGGGGGATAGCTTTTCTTACACATGGAACTGGGGGGCACGTGATGTGATTTCACAGTTCGATGTCTCAGAAGACCAAGTGGATTTGAAAAACTTTTGGACCAGTTACGACCAAATCAATCTTTACGACGATTCGGAGGGTAATGCAGTGATTGATTTGATCGGACTCAATAACCAAACCATCACCTTGGAAGGGGTTGCAGTAGCAGACCTATCGGCTGATAACTTCACAGGGGTGTCAGGGGATTGGCAGTCTGTTTCTGGCTCAACACCGGTCGATGATGGTGATACAGACGATGTAACCACAGAACCACCTGTTGTAGAAGAACCACCTGTAGATACAACAACGCCACCGCCGAGTGACGATGTGAACACGGGTGGTAATGAGTATGCTTATACATGGAACTGGGGTGCGAACGAAGTGATTAGTGACTTCGATGTCCAAGAAGACGTAGTGAACCTACAATCCTTCTGGACCAGTTATGACGAGTTTGACATTTACGACGATGCAAGTGGTGATGCGGTCATCGACTTGAGCGCCTTAAATAACCAAACCATCACATTACAAGGTGTATCCAGTGCCGAATTGTCAGCCAGTAACTTCGCTGGGGTAACCGGTGAGTTTATAGGCGGTGATGACTCAGTAGGACAAGGCCAAACAGGAGATGCACTAGGCTATGTCGAGCATGGTGTGAATGACACCAATTTGGTGGCTACAGATGATGTGCACGACGTGTTTAGCTTCACTTGGAACTGGGGTAGCAATAAAACCATTACTGGCTTTAATGCAGACCAAGATACGGTCGACTTAACCCGATTTTGGACCAGCAGTGACCAAGTTGACATTCACGATAATGCAAACGGCGATGCGGTGATTGACTTGACTAACCTCAATAATCAAACCATCACATTGGTGGGGGTATCATCGAGTGAGCTAAACGATGGAAATGTGATTGTCTAATCCTCTCGGAAAGCACGATCGAAACTTTTCACTATGGGCTTAGTAAAATAAGCCCATGGTGAGCTTTTATTGGTAATAATCATCACTTCTGCAGGCATACCAGGGTATAAGGTAATATGGCTGAGTTTTTTGAGCTCGGTTTGTGGAATTCTGATTTTGATTTCAAAATAAGGCTTTTGCGTATTAGTGTCGGTTAGTGCATCAGCCGAGACATGCATGACGTGCCCGATTAAGCGCGGGGCGTTACGCTGGCTGAGGCCTGTAAAAACAACTTTGGCGGTGAGCCCTGGATATACAGCATCAATGTCCAGAGGGCTTAGTTTCGCACCAATAATCAAACTTTCATGTTTGGGGACAATATCCATGATGGGCTCACCAGGTTTGATGATACCACCGCGAGTATGAAACTTGAGATTAACAATGGTGCCGGCAATCGGAGAGCGAATTTCCGTTCGGCTTAACACATCTTGGCCAGTCAGGTGGCGTTGTTTCATTTCATGTAACTTTTTTTGAATCTCGTGTAATTCATCTAGGAGTCCTTTGCGGTGCTCATCTTTGATGGCGATAATTTGTAGCTCGACTTCACCAATTTTTTGTTGCAGTTCAGCAAGCTTTGCTGCCAGCTGTCCTTTTTTGCCCGTGATGGCTGAAAACTCGCGCTGCAGCGCATAATATCTGGATTGTTTAATCAGGCGTTTTTCCACTAAAATTTTAGCGTCATTGAGTTCTTTTTCGATGAATACGCGTTGCTCTTCATTAGATTGAATGATGGCTTTGGTGCCTTCGACTTCTTGTTCGAGTTGCTCAATTTGTTGTTGGTAAATACTGAGATTGCTATCAATATGGCGTTTATTAGCTTTGAAGATTTTTTCTTGTAACTCGACTATGGCCTTGACTTGAGGAGTGTCTGAATGTGTGAGCTGCGAGGGAAACTGAATACTGTCGTGATCGAGTTCTGCGTGAATGCGTGCTTGAGTACCGAGTAAAGTCCATAGTTCATGTTGATTGACATCAGAGACAGCCTTTGCTTGAACATCTTTAAGCTTAATAAGTAGCGCATCTTTTTTGACGTAGCTACCATCTTTGACATAAATTTTTTCAATGATACCGCCTTCAAAATGCTGAATGACACGACGACTCCCTGCAACGATCACACTTCCTGGTGCAATGGCAGCACTCTCTAAGGTCGCAAGGGTTGCCCAAGTGAAAAATCCACCAATAAACAGCACAATGACAATGGCACTGTAGAGCATAATCGATTTAATTTCAGGACTGTTGTTTATGGTCATTGGCAGGTCCTATGGCGCTGATTCGTCCGTCTTCCATTGTCATAATGCGATCGCAAAAGGCAGCACAGCTGGGTCGTTGTGTCACAATAATCACGGTGATACCAGCAGCTTTTGCGCGCTTTAATGCCGTTTCTAAGGCCTGTAGGCCAAATTGGTCTAAATTACTTTCAGGCTCATCGAGCACCACAAACTGCGGCAAGCCGTAGAATGCTCGGGCAAGCCCAATTAACTGGCATTGCCCACCTGAGAGATTATAGGCACTCGTTTCGGTTTCGTAGCCATGCTCAAGATGTAATATCATGTCATGTGCATTGACAAATTTGGCCGCTGCCACGACGTGGTTGTCATCCAGCTCTCCCATTCTTGCAATATTGTCTTTTACGGTACCCGGAAAGAGGGTGAGGTTTTGGGGTAAGTAGCCAATGTGTTGCCCAATGGTTTTCCTCGAGCATTCAAAAATACTAGCACCGTCGAGTCGCACAGCCCCAGAAGTTGGTGGCCACACACCAACTAGTAAGCGAGCCAGTGTTGATTTACCAGCACCACTTTGTCCAATAATAGCGAGACTGTCAGAAGGATTTAACGTGAATTGGATATTTTGTAAGATAGCTTTTTTGGTGCCTGTTGGTACGTAGAGTAAGTTTTCAACGCTAACCAGGCCTTTCGGTTGTGGCAGCTGTAAATCTGAGCGAACGACTTCGGGGGCATCAAAATAGCTTTGTAAGCGGTGATAGGATTGTAAGCTTGCAACCGCTTGTTTCCAGACGCCAATGGATTGTTCAATTGGGGCGAGTGCTCGGGATAAAATAATAGAAGAAGCGAGCATCGCACCACTGGTGATTTCACCTGATACGACGTAGTAGGCGCCACAACCTAAAATCAAAACTTGTAATACCATACGCAGAGATTTTGACAGAGATAGCACCATGCCGGAGCGATCGCTTGCTTCAGTTTGGAGATTGAGGACTTGGTCATTTTTCTTAAACCATTGACTGATGAGACTTGCAATCATTCCCATCGCTTGAATACTTTCTGCATTTTTGAGGTTATTTTGAATGGATGCCTGATTTTCCATGTGTAGCACATTGGCTTCTTGTAGAGGGTGTCTGGATAGTCTTTCATTGAGTAAGCAAAGTGAAAATAAAATGATGGCACCTAAAGTCGAGATGACGCCTAACGGAGTATACAGCATGAAAATAACCGTTAAGTAAATAAAAACCCAAGGCGCATCAAAGAAGGTATAGACACTGGCACTACTTAAAAACTGACGAATATTTGTGATGTCAGCAATAGATTGTGCACCATAGTGGCCACCCATTAGGGTATGGTCGATGCTACGGGATAAGGCAACGGGACTTAGCTGATTATCCATCCAGGTACTGATGCGTGTCATAATCAGCGCTCTCGCCAAGTCCAGCATGCCAAGCACCATAATCGCGATGATGGCAATTAAGGTGAGATAGGTGAGTGTGTCAAAACTTTGGCTTGGAATCACGCGGTCGAAGACTTGCAACATGTAGACAGGAATGGTGAGCATCAAGATATTAATCAGACAGCTGAGGGCAAGCGTATAAAAAAACCCTTGCTTACAGGCTTGTAGCAAATCTTTTAAATGATGTGTTTTATGCTCGTCGCTCATGGGTAGTTTATGAAGACCACATTCCTTCAGTTTAGTCTAGACCGTGTTAAGACGCACGCTTTGTATTTGTTTTTTCGATTCTAAATAATGGTTGATTTGCGCTAAATCTTTAATGCTGAGTGTCCCTTGTGCTTGTTTCAGTAAAACGATGTTGTAGAGATAATCATAAGTAAATTGGGCATAGTCTCGCTGAGAAGCATATAATCGCTCCTGAATTTGAAGAATTTCGGTAATACTTGCTTCACCTGCTCGATAAGCTTCCTGTGCATACAGTAATGCCTTGGTGTTTGCAGTCAGTGCTTTTCGAACGGCTTCAATCCGTGGCACACCGACTTTAATGGTATTGAAGGCGCGTTTTGTGTTCGCGATGGTTTGTAAGTATTGTTGGCGCATGAAGGCTTCACTTTCTTTGAGGTTAGCGCGTGCTTCTTTCTCTTGCGCGACCGTTAAACCACCATGAAACGTATTCCATCTGGCATTGAGGCCATAGCTGTAATCTTGATTTTGGGTGGTATCAGTTAAGATTTGATTGGGAACATCTCCGCGTTCTATCTCGAGGGCCGCGCGTAGGTTTGGCAGGTAATCTCCGCGTACGACGTCGATGGCTTTTTTATTTGCTTCAATATTGAGGCGCGCTGAGCGTAACAGCCAGTTTGTTTTATTGGCACTGTCAGTCCAATAGTCGACATCGTTTGGCTTGGGGGCGTGCAGGGGAAAATTGGGATTCAAGTAAGGGAAAGCTTTATATTGAAAAGAAGTAATTTCACTTAAAAATTGAATAGCATCGTAATAGTTAATTTGGGCAGCGTATAAGTTAGCATCAATCAGATAGGCGGTTCCTTTGGCTTGTTCTAAGTCGGTGATGGTCGCTTCTCGGAGTTCAAATAAGCCATTGGTAGCTTCTAATTGAGTTTCTAAGTAAGCTTTTTGATCTTCTGTAAATTCAAGAATTTCTCGTGTTCTTAAAACTTCTAAGTACGCTCTTGCAGTACGCGCCATCAGGTCTTGCTGTTGAGCGGTAAGTGTTGCATAGGCTGCACGTACTGTATAGCGTGACTCATCGAGCTGACTAAACTGCGAATAGTTAAACACAGTTTGCTCAGCCGAAATCATGTAGCTATTGGTACTGAAAAACTCATTACTTGGCACATCTCCTGGCTTATTAAATTCACGTGCAATGGCAGCACTTAAATCGATGAGCGGGAGGAGGGCTGAAAAACTTTTCGGGACTTCTTGTTTGACGGCATTAAATGCTGCGACTTGTTGTTGGTATAGAGGGTCGTTTTGTGAGGCATCTTGGAACGCATGGAGTAAGTCTACTTGGGGCTCTGAGAAGCAAAAGCCTGAGGTTAGCAATATCGTCATAAATAAGATAATGCGCATGGGTCGCCTAAGTAGAGTTTTGCTGCCTAAGCCTCAAGTATAGAAGAGCTGTTTTTAAAGTGCTAGGATGGCTTGCAACTTTAGGAGGCTAAAACGTGAGTGAAGGGATGCAATTAAAATCATTATTTTCTGATGGTCTTTTAACAGCACCAGGTGTATTTGATGGCTTGTCAGCCAAACTTGCTGAACGAGAAAATTTCAAAGCGGTTTATGCAAGTGGTGGCGCTATCTCAAGAAGTACTGGTCGACCCGATATTGGATTATTGTCGTTAACTGAAGTGGCTAATCGTATGCACGAGATTGCATCAGCAACTCATCTGCCCGTGATTGCAGATGCTGATACGGGCTTTGGGAATGAGCTAAATACGGTACAGACGGTACAGGAATTTGAGCGTGCAGGGGTTGCGGCACTGCATCTTGAAGATCAAACCTTTCCTAAGCGATGTGGCCATCTTTCTGGAAAAAGTTTAATTCCCGCAGATGAGATGTGTATTAAGCTTCGGGCCGCAATTCATGCACGGAGTACAGAGGATTTTCTTATTATTGCGAGAACTGATGCGATTGCAGTTGAAGGCTTTTCCAAGGCTTTAGATAGGGCTAAGTGTTATCTGGATGCGGGGGCTGACATGATTTTTGTAGAGGCACCTGAAACTGTAGAGCAAATTGAGAAAATTGCTTCAACTATTGCAGTACCTAAAGTGATTAATATGTTTTATGGCGGGAAAACGCCTTTAGTGTCCTCAGAAGAACTCGAACAAATGGGTTACAGTATCGCTATTATTCCTTCTGATTTACAGCGTGCTGCTATGTATGCGATGAGACAAACTTTAAAGATGATACAAGCTTACGGTAACAGTGCAAGCATAGCTGATTCACTGATGTCATTTAAAGAGCGCGAAGAAGTGATAGGGACAGAAAAGTTTATAGGGATCTCACAGAGCTAAACTTTGAGTATGGAAGAGCAGTTTTTAAAGTGCTAGGCTAAACAACAACTTGAATTAATTTTCAATAAAACCATGTATTTCTTAGCGATTGATGAAGGTAGTAGCAGCACACGAGCAATTTTGTATGATGACACAGGAAGTGTCTATTGTAAAAGCCAACAAACTCTGAGTACTTCTTATCCTGAAGCCGGCTGGGTAGAGCAAGACCCAGAAGAGATTTGGGAGAAAACCTGTTTAGCAGTTCGAGAAGTGGTTGAGTCGGTGGACTTAGCGGAAATTCGAGCCTGCGGTATTACCAATCAGCGTGAAACGACAATTATCTGGAATAAAAAAACCGGCCGTTGTTTGGGGCCTGCAATTTCGTGGCAAGATAGGCGAACAGAAGCCTCTTTTACGACTTGTCCGCCAGAACAGCGCGCCATGATGCAGGAAAAAACGGGTTTAATTCCGAATGCTTATTTTTCTGCGAGTAAACTGCAGTGGCTATTAGATTGTGTGCCTGAAGCGCGCACATTAGCAGAACAAGGGGACCTTGCATTTGGCACGATTGATTCCTTCTTGTTGTGGCGTCTTACTCGTGGAGCACATCATGCAACGGATGTCACTAACGCTTCAAGAACCTTACTATTTAATATTGAGAATAGGACTTGGGATGAGGATTTATTGGCGTGGTTTTCTATTCCGAAATCTGTGCTACCCAAAGTATTATCAAATGCTGCAGCTTTTGGTGAAATTCACCCAGATATTTTGGGTGCTGCGATTCCAATTACGGCCATGGTCGGCGATCAGCAATCTAGCCTTGTTGGTCAAGCGTGCATTGAAGCTGGCATGATGAAAGCGACTTACGGTAGTGGTGCATTTTTGTTATTAAATACTGGAGTAAAACCCGCCCATTCTTCTCATCTGTTGACTACCATTGCGTATGAAGTGAATGGCGATGTAGCATATGGCTTAGAGGGGAGTATTTACCATGCGGGTACCACACTTAAGTGGTTGCGAAATGAATTGAAAATGCTGCAGGAATACTCGGACAGTGAACAGTTTGCAAGGAGTGTGCCGAGTACAGAAGGTGTTTATTTGGTGCCATCTTTCACCAGTCTTGGTGCGCCGCACTGGATAACTCCTCGAGGCGCATCTATTAGGGGGGTGACCCAGGGCACAAAGCCAGAGCATATTGTGCGTGCAGCTCTAGAGGCTGTGGCGTTTCAAACCAACGATGTGATTCGCTGTATCCAAGAAGATGCCGATGTGCCACTCAGTGCGTTACACGCCGATGGGGGTATGGCACAAAATGCTTGGTTTTTACAGTATTTGGCCTCCACTTGTCAGGTGGAGGTGAAGCGTCCTGCAGAAGTAGAAACAACAGCTTTTGGCGCTGCGATGTTGGCTGCAGTTGGGTGTGGTTATCTTGAGTCTTTATCTGATGTGCAGTCTTATTGGTCGTGTGGAGAAGCCTATAGTCCTGATGAGCAAAGTGATGCATATCAACAAGCCTATCAAGGCTGGGTGGATGTATTAGATGCCGTAAAGTCTGGGGTCAGGGCCTGAATTTTGAATTTGAGATTCAAAATTCAAGCCCTGACCCCAGAGGTTGGATAGGTTTCTTTTGAGAGTAAGCAAGCTACTAAGCAGAGTACAAAACAAGCAGGCAAAGCAATCATAGCGAGCTTTAAGTTTGCTGCTGAGTAGTACTGTACTCCATCGACGAGCTGACCATCCCACTGCATATCTAAGAGTAAACCGACCAGAGGTTGAAATAATGCACCCAGTATAATCGAGGCCATATTGGTCAGTCCCAAGGCCGTTCCTGTATGCGCTTCTGGTGCTAGCTCACAGGCACTGGCATAACAAATTGAGACGCCAACATTACTCATACCATATAAGAATGCCGTGACAAATAACATGGAAGAAGAAAGCGGCATGTAAAGCATAATACTCATAAATAACATGCTCATGAGAATTGAGCCTAAGATGATGGGTTTACGGCGCTGCAACTTATCTGATAACCAACCCATGATAGGGGAACCAATCCCCCAACCGATAAAAATAACACTGACTACACTTGCAGCAAAAACAGGTGAGAAGTCATGGACTCGTGTGATATACAGAGGTCCCCATAGCTCAGCAAAGACCATGGAAGGTGTATACAACAGGCCAATGATGAGCATATTGATCCAGATATAGCGATTCTTGAAGAGTGTTTTTATCCCTAACCAGACAGACGCGTGGGTTTCTTCGTTATTAGAGGGGCGTGGTGTTCGAGTGCGTAAGCTAATCAAAATCAGAGTTGAAAGCAGCGCAATGAGTAGCGCAATGGCAATGAGTGTTTCATGCCAACCCATGACGCTAGTAATACCTGCAAGTGGACCCACTCCAACAGATGCGCCCAACATACCAAGTGCTTGAGTGGTGCCTGCTAGGAACCCAAAGTGTTTTGGTGAAAAAAACAGGGCGGCGAGTTTTAAAGCGCCAACAAACGCAAATGCACCGGTAATTCCAATCAAAAAGCGGGCTAAAACAGCCAAGGCATAGGTTTCTGTTGATGCAAAAAGTATGGTGCTGGCGGCACATAACATCGCCATCGAGCCTATTAACCAACGAATGTTGTATCTGTCAACGAGCCCCCCCACGGGGATTTGCATAGCAATATAAGAGATTGAGAATGCCGTGGATAAGAAACCTAATTGATAAGCATTAATAGAAAAGGCTTTGGATAAGTCTGCAACCAGTGCGCCTGGTGAAACACGAATAATATATTCAAAGAAGAAAAATGCGGCTCCCAGGCTCCAAACAAACCAGGCTGCCCGGCTATTTTTTTGTATCATAACACAGCTCAAACATAACTTATAAAACAAACAAGGAGACTATTGTACAAGAATCCTCGTGTGTGTAAACCGATTAGCTTAGGGGTAAAGTTTACAATGATATTGCCTACGTAGCCATTTACCCCAGATCCCTAAGATTTTGAAACAATGGGCCAAGCCTCCAGCTTTTATTGGATTAGCTCGCGTAGCACGCTGGTCGCATAGCCTCCAGCAGTTAGGGTAAATTCTAATGTAAGCTGATTACGATGCCATGTCCATGTGGGCTCTTCCACATCAAGCCGGTGTGCTCGGTAAGCCCGCTTCAAATCATGCTGTGCCAGGGCATCACATAAGTGCTCTAGGCCCATGAGCGCTTGCTGCTGTACTTTTTGTGCACCAGCTGAAGTCAAAGAAGGGGATTTACCCCATAATACAGAGGCAGGCACGATATCTTTGTCTTGAATGCGCTGGTTGATGGCTTTATCAGGCAGGTCTATGTGAAAAAAGCTTTGTGAACCAGAGAGCTGCATGACATCACCGGGAATAGCCTGTTGCCAAGTATTTTGTGCTACTCGGGCGGATAAGATTTGATTGAATAAAAAAGAGCGCGCTGCAGAAAAATACATGCCTTTCAAAAAGCGGTCTTTGACACGACGCTCTCCCATGAGCATTTGCTCTGCTTTGACAATATTTTGCCCTTGTATGCCAAATCGCTGTGGGCCAAAATAGTTGGGCACACCCATTGTTTTGATATGTTTGAGTCGCTCTTCAACGTTATCTATATCACTGATTTCTTTGATAACAAGCAGAAACCGATTACTCTTTACGGCACCATGCCTTATTTTTTTGGCATGACGTGTTGCTTCTATAACGCGCCAGCCATTGCCTCCGAGTGTTTCTGCACCTTCTATTTGCTCACCCGGACAATGCACCGATACCCACTGAGTGGTTATAGCGTGTTTATCTTTTAAACCTGCATAGGAAATTGCGCGAATGGGTTTAGACAAAGCTTTTGAGAGTGCTTTGATAAGCTCTTCGGTATTTAGTCCTTGCTTCTCAATATGTAAGCACAGATGTTCACCAGTTCCTGTAAATTCAAAGCCGAGTAGTTCCTTGACTTTGAAGTCTTCTGCAGAGGCTTTAAATTGGCCTGTAGCAGAAGGTTTTCCAAGTGCGAAGGCGAGCGTATTTACATCGTAGTTCATGACATCTTCCGGCGTTTGGAGCGTTACAAAAGAAAGCGATCATAGCACAAGAAAGGTGAGCCTGGTGTTCCTTGAAAAGCTGGGTATTAGTTAGGACGGGGCATGCTTGATCTTGAATTTACAACAATTTACGGACTTTAACTATCCTTGCCTAAATCAAATTTTGGCATTTCATGTGCTTGTGTAACTATCAGCTCAACTTGTTTTTTAAGTGCTGCTCTCATAGGTTGAGGTATATTTTTTTTGAGTAATGCATGAATAACTTTTAATAATTCTCTAGTTACACTAGCATGATGTTTAGAGTTTTGTCTGATTGGGTCAATAGACAAATTTACAAAATCCGCATAAGAATAAACCTTATATAAAATTACAGGCTTGTTTGTTTGATCACTCACATATCCAGTGGGTATAGAGCATTGACTAACAACATTTAACAGTTGTCCCAAGATATGAATACATTGGATAGCAGAAAATGGGTTATTTATTCCTGGTGATAAGGCTCTTAGTGCAATTTCAATAATTTGCTCAAATCCGTACGTAACGTCGTGAACCAATGTTCTCCTATCTCCCAAGAGAATGGTATTTCTTACCTCTGATTTCAGAGATTGATCTGGTTTTTTATCGGAGTATATCACGGCAATCTCTGAGGAGCTGAGCACATAATCTCCTGTTCTTGCTAATATTTGAATGATAACTTCATGCTGATTTCCCAATTGAAGAAGCTTTTCTAAATCAATAGATTGGATATATCCATGAGTATCGGTCAAAATTGAAAAACCAGCTTCCAACTTTTCAAAATGGATGGCACCTTGATTGTGATTCTCTTCAGAGTTGGATAACTGCTGAATCATTATTTTTTGGGTATCTTCATATAGCCCAGTAAGTACAAATTCTATTTGAATAGATTTAGATACATAATGTATAAAATAAATGAGAAAAAATATAGAAATTATGGCAAACAATATGCCGCAATATAGAGAAAAGAAAATTGTTTTTTCTAAAAAAAAATGATTCGACGACACTATCGTCAATAGCAAGTTATATAAGTAACAACTAATAAAAACGCTGAGTACTATTTGTGTTTTTCCTTGTTTGATAAAGTTGGGGAGCAGTTGAGGCCCGAGTTGTTGGCTTGCTAAAGATAAAATTAAAATGGTAATGGAGAAAGTAACGCTGGTGATTGTAACGCTTGAAGTGACAATATTAGGTAAGAGATTAAAAGCCTTATGCGGATCTAGTTTGAATATTAAGTACTCGTTGAGCGGATAATAGTTAGTAACAGATGCGTCTAGCGCTAATAATAGAGAAAGAGTGCCAATTGTTATTAAAGAAAAGCATAGTGGATAAAACCAATAAGTGGACTGGGCTTCTTCGTACCATTTTAAAATTCTAAAGTTCACTTTCATGATTTTTCCCCAAATACTGCCACCTCAGCATAGAGTAAAGCAGCTGAGGTGGCACGTGCCCCTGAGAACTTACAAAAAACGGTTCATTAATTGCTTGCCATTTTTACCCGGCCCATGAACCCACAGCCTGTTAGATGAGTAAATTTAAGCAAGTGGACCACAATGGCCCAGCGGTCCCCGCTCCAATAATGGGCAATGTTTACTTTTCTATCCATCATAAAGTTTCATTACTGCTTATGTTGCTTGTGACACTCTAAACCAAAGGTGGGGGGCCACGCCGACCAATCAACCAGAGAACTAAAAAGACAAAGAATAAAACTAAAAATAAGAAAAACAGTATTTGCGCTATCCCCGCTGCTGCAGAAGCTATAGCGCCAAAACCAAGCATCCCAGCAATCCCAGCAATCACAAAGAAAAATATGGCCCAACTTAACATGAGTAATTTTCCTTTTATAAATCGTGATTGGTTTTAAAATCTCTAATAATCTTTTTTACTTCTTCCTCCGTATAACCATAATGCTTCTTGAGCCGGCCATATATTTCCTGTTGATTGCCCTCAATATGAAGTAAATCATCATCTGTTAAATCGGCCCATGTTTGCTTTAACTTAGCCTTTATAATTTCCCAATCACCTTCAAAAACATTTTTATTCATTTTACTCTCCCAGTTTGATGCAACTTAAAAGTAACATTTCAATGTTTTTTGAATGTCTTCTAACTGAGTGTAGACATAATATCTACAATACTCAACCAGTGAGCAGGGCAAGGCTATCAATGTTAAACATGATTTATATGTTTTGAGTGGAATCAAACGATTGGTCAAGTCCAAAAAGTGCTGTAATTTTTGATAGTCGCGGTTTTTTTACCTTTGGCTTTCCAGTGTTCAACCAAGGCATATATGTGCTTTGGTTTTAAGCCTTTGATGTGATTTATTTTAAATCCAAGCGTATGTAAATCCTTAACGCACCGAGTGAGCATGTGCTTCATGTCTGCTGCTTTGTATTCATCTGAGTAATATGTTCTTTTCTTTTCCATTTTTCACCTCTAGCTCTAAGTTTACCAACTTAGCGAGGTGTCCGAAATTAATGGCTCAGATCAACTTGGTGGATGGTCAAATTACGAGACGGTTTTGCGTTATGCTCATCTCTCAAGTGAACATCTTAGAATGGCCGCTGAGAGGATTTATGACACAAAATTGCCACAGTAGTTTGGTTTTTATGTCACAATTTATGAGTTAGTTGCAGCTGACTTATTGATAAGTAAAGGGAGAAAATGGCGCGCCCGGAAGGATTCGAACCTCCGACCTTCTGGTTCGTAGCCAGACACTCTATCCAACTGAGCTACGGGCGCGTCGTTTTTCTGGCGGAGAGAGAGGGATTCGAACCCTCGATGGAGGTTTTGCCCCCATACTCCCTTAGCAGGGGAGCGCCTTCAGCCACTCGGCCACCTCTCCGAACTTGTGCTGCGACAGTATATCAGCAATTTTCCATTGGTCAACTAAACATTTAAATCAATCGAAGAGTTAAAAAAGAGTTAAAAGTCATGTATCGTGACTATCTCTAATAGCTATTTGTAAAAAAAGCTTTGTCAGGAGACAAGATGAAAAAAAACAACTCAAAATTAAAAGGAAAAGCGGTTTATATTATTGATGGAGCACGGACCCCTTTTTTAAAAGCAAAAGGTCTTGGCTTATTTAGTGCATCTGATTTAGCGGTTTCAGCAGGTCGTGCACTCTTGATGCGTCAGCCTTTCTCTTCCAATGATTTAGACCACGTGATTATTGGCTCTGCAATGCCAAGTCCTGATGAAGCAAATATTGCGCGAGTGATTGCGCTAAGACTTGGGTGTGGCAATCAAGTGCCAGCATTTACCGTCATGCGTAATTGTGCGTCTGGTATGCAGGCTATCGATAATGCAGCGCTGCAAATTGCAAGCGGCCAAAGTGATTTAGTGCTTGCCGGTGGGACTGATGCGATGAGCCGCGCGCCACTCCTTTTTAATGCCAAAATGACGGCTTGGCTTGGTCAGTGGTTTATGGCAAAAACCATGTCTCAGCGGATGTCGCTATTACCTAAAATACGTCCTTCATTTTTAGCGCCCGTGATTGCTTTAATGCGTGGCTTAACTGATCCTATTGTTGGGATGAATATGGGACAAACAGCAGAGAACTTAGCTTATAAATTTCATGTGTCTCGAGAAGAGATGGATACGTTTGCGGCAGAGAGTCATGCAAATCTTCTGAAAGCATATGCGGACGAGCGTATGGGTGAAGTGGTTCCCATTATTGATAAAAAAGGGAACGTACATGAAGCGGATGACGGTGCACGTACTGACTCGACTCCTGAAAAGCTTGCCAAACTGAAACCATTTTTCGATAAAAAATACGGCATGGTGACTGCTGGTAATAGTTCACAAATTACGGATGGTGCGAGTCTTATCTTACTTGCCAGTGCAGATGCAGTTAAAAAGCATAACTTGTCTGTGATTGGTCGTATTGTAGATTCTGAGTGGGCAGCACTCGACCCAACCCAAATGGGTCTTGGACCCGTTCACGCCGTAGCACCTATTTGCGAACGTCAAGGCGTAACCCCTGCTGATATGGATGCTTTTGAAATTAACGAAGCATTCGCAGCACAAGTACTTGCCTGTGTAAAAGCTTTTGATGACGAAACTTATGCGAAAGAGCATCTGGGGCTTAAGCGTGCGCTTGGTGCGCCACCGAGAGAGCGTTTAAACCAAGATGGTGGTGCGATTGCGGCAGGGCATCCGATTGGTGCGAGTGGTGCACGGATTGTATTGCATGTACTTCGTACACTAGAACAGCGTGGTGGTAAGCATGGTATGGCTTCCATTTGTATTGGGGGGGGGCAAGGTGGCGCGATGTATATTGAGCGGACAACGGAGGTAAGTGACAATGGCTAATGAAAAACAATGGTGCATGGATAAAGATGCAGACAATATTATTTGGCTTGGACTCGATAGAGTTGGGCAAGGCACCAATAGCATCAATGCCGAAGTATTAGATGAGCTCAATTTGTTACTGCAAGACATTGCAAACATGAGAGACATTCAAGGTTTAATTATTTACTCATGTAAGCCCAAAGGATTTATTGCCGGTGCTGATGTTAAAACCTTTTCAGACTTAGATGTCCCTGAGCGTGCCAGTGCCTTTTTAAACAAAGGCCAGGCAGTATTTTCTCGCTTAGAGCGCATGAAAATATCAACTGTCGCCATGATTGATGGGTTTTGTTTGGGCGGCGGTATGGAGCTTGCTTTGGCTTGTGATTATCGAATTGCAACTGACAGCGATGACACACGCTTGGGCTTACCAGAAATTTTACTTGGAATTCACCCGGGGTGGGGTGGCGTTGTGCGCTTACCACGCTTAATTGGTGGTTTTAACGCGCTGTCTCAAGTGATTTTAACCGGCTCCATGTTACGTGCTAAAAAAGCCAAAAAACTGGGTATGGTTGATGATGTTGTACCGCTTAGACAACTAAAGCGTGCCGCGGTTTACTATGTGAAGAATAAACCAGCGAAACACAAGCCATCGTTTTTGCAAAGCCTGGATGCTTACACACCCGCTCGCTTCTTGATGGCAAAGTTACTACGCCATGAAGTGGCTAAAAAAGTACGTAAAGCGCATTACCCAGCTCCCTTTGCTGTGATTGATTTCTGGGAAAAAGAGTCTGGCTTTAATGAGCGCGCATATCGTATGGAAGCAGATTCCGTGGTGAAGTTGGCAACTGAAGGTGATACAGCAAAGAATTTAATTCGTTTATTCTTGTTGCGTGAGCGTATGAAAGCCTTTGCTAAAGCTTCAAGATTTAAGGCAAAACACGTACATGTGATAGGCGCGGGCGTAATGGGGGGCGATATCGCTGCTTGGTGCGCTAAACAAGGCTTGCGTGTGACTCTGCAAGACCAAAGTTATGCACAAATTGCACCAGCGATTGGGCGTGCACAGACCTTATTTAAGAAAACTTTAAAAAAGCCACGCTTAGTTCAAGCGGCAATGGATAGACTGACACCAGATCCAGATGGTTATGGCTTGAAAACTGCTGATGTGATTATTGAAGCAGTGTTTGAAAACCTTGAAGTGAAACAAGATATTTTTAAGCATGCAGAAGCAGTTGCAAAGCCTGAGGCAATTCTTGCAACGAATACCTCAAGTATTCCACTCGATGAAATCAGTACTGTGATGAAAAAGCCAGGACGCTTGGTTGGCATTCACTTTTTTAATCCAGTATCTCGTATGGAGTTGGTGGAGATTGTCAGTGCTGAGAAAACCTTAACTCGTGTTCAGGATGATGCTGCAGCATTTGTGAATCAAATTTCACGCTTGCCTCTGCCGGTGAAGTCAAGTCCAGGTTTCTTAGTAAACCGAGTACTTATGCCGTATCTGTTAGAGTGTATCCAGCTTCTGGAAGATGGTTTTGCACCTGAAGTGATTGATGAAGCCGCAAAATCTTTTGGCATGATGATGGGGCCGGTTGAGCTTGCCGATACAGTTGGACTTGATGTTTGCCTCGCGGTTGCTTCAAACCTGACGGAGCATTATGGCGGCAGTGTGCCAAAGCGTATCGAAGAGATGGTTGAAGCGAAAAAACTAGGTCGTAAGTCTGGTGAAGGCTTCTATAAGTACAAGCAAGGTAAGCCTATTACAAATAAGGCGACACTTAAAGAAGAAGCGGCTTCACACATGGATGAAATTGCACATCGCTTAATTTTACGTATGGTGAATGAGGCGGCGGCATGTCTCAGAGAAGGAGTGGTGGCTGATGCTGACTTACTGGATGCTGGCATGATTTTTGGTACAGGGTTTGCTCCGTTTAGAGGTGGTCCTATGCAGTACGCTAAAGCATTTGGAAAGGATAAGCTGAATGCCTCTTTTGCTGAGCTAGAAACTCAGTATGGTGCGCGTTTTAAAGCCGATAGTAGTATTGGAAATGCGCCTATTTCAGACTAAGGAGTGACTCGTAATGAAAGGACTCTTATTATTAGCTGAGTTGCTAGTTTTACCAGCGTTCTCTGTGAACGCTGGCCTACCTTGTGAGTTCGCTACTAAGAAGCCACGCAGTACGCTCAATCAAAGATGCATGCAGTGTCATCAAGCGCAGACGACAAAACTTTCCTCAGATATTTCTCCAAAACGTCTTCTCTCCAGTCAATATCAAGATAGCTTAGCCGGTGAATTAAAGGAAATGTTTAAGCATGAGGTGCGTACTTAGAGGCTTATTGCTACTTGGGTTTTGTTTTTCAAGTGGTGCTGATGCCCACGTCTTAGAACTTAAGAAGCATGTATCGTTTTTGAGCTCTGAAGCATTAGAAGGTCGGATGACCGGAACATTAGGCGAGCAAATAGCAACTCAATATGCAGCAAATCTTTTCGCGCGCTTAGGTCTTGAGCCTGCAGGCGATGAAGGTTCTTTTTTTCAGAACTTTCAATTTATCGCTGGTGTTGATTTAGGGGAGCACAATGCATTTTCTATTGTAAATCAAGTCGGAGAGAAACAGACGTTTCAGGTGGGGGATGCATGGCGACCTTTGGCTTTCTCAGACAACTTGGTTTTTGAAACGTCAGAGTTGGTTTTTGCAGGATATGGGATTACAGCACCTGCCTTAAATGCATTGCCAGCTTATGATACCTACCATGACTTGGATGTGAGAAATAAATATGTCGTCGTTTTTAGGTATTTGCCCGAAAAAATAAGTGAAGAACAGAAAAATCAGCTAAGACCCTATGCTTCTTTGCGCTACAAAGCTTTTACCGCTAAAAGTCACGGGGCCCGAGGCATTATTTTTGTGAGTGGCCCTAACTCAAAGGTGCGGGAACAACTTGTACCGCTGAAGTTAGATACCTCACTATCTGGCTCCGATATGTTGGCTATTTCAGTTCGAGATGAAGTGGTAGACAGCTTACTTAAATTGAGTAACGCGCCTTTGAAATCTTTGAAAGCGCTGCAAGATAAATTAGATAGTAATATGGCAGTAGAAATGCCTGTTTTAAAAGGTATTCATGTTTCAGGGCAAGTCGACTTATTGCAGAGTAGGAGAATGGGCCGCAATGTGCTTGCAAGGCTCAAGCTCTCTATGGAAACCTCCTCTACGCTTTTAATCGGTGCGCATGTCGATCATCTCGGGCATGGTGAACTGGGTGCCTCGCGAGAGTCAGACAGTGCTCAAAAGCGTATACATTATGGAGCAGATGATAATGCCTCTGGAGTAGCTACTGTTTTGCAGTCTGCAGTTTGTTTGAGTCAACTTAAATCAGAAGGGCAGCTTAAAGGTAATAAAGATATTTTGTTTGCAATTTGGTCGGGCGAAGAGTTGGGGTTTATTGGTTCATCTTATTTTGTCAAAAACTTGATGCAGCAGTCTTCCAATCAAGCCATGAGACCTACAATTGAGTTAGACATTAATTTAGACATGGTTGGGCGCCTTAGGGAGAAGTTATTACTTCAGGGAGTTGCTTCCAGCTCGAGATGGCCAAAACTGATTGAGCAAGTAAACCGAGCATACCCCATGTCCTTGGGTTTACAAGACGATCCTTATTTACCAACAGATTCAACCCCATTTTATATGCAAGGTGTGCCAATACTTAATTTTTTTACTGGAGCACATGACGAGTATCATACGTCTCGTGATAAACCAGAGACACTGAATTATGTAGGCATGGCGCGTATTTTAAGTTTTTTGGTTGAGATGATTAAAACACTCGAGCTCGAGTCAGGGTTTATTGACTATCAACACGTCCCTAAAACCGGCGATAAACCGAGCAGAGGGCTTAGGGTTTATTTAGGAACAATTCCAGATTACACAAGTATGGATATCCAAGGCGTGAAAGTGTCAGGGGTTGCAAAAAACTCCCCTGCTGAGCGTGCAGGTATTCGGGCAGGAGATGTGATTTTTGAGCTTGCCGGTCAAAAAATTCATGATATTTATGAATATACGTTTACGTTGAACACACTACAGGTTGGAGAGCCAGTCACTTTGATGGTACGTCGCAATAATGTAGAGACTCAATTGGTAGTTGTTGCGCAGTCCAGGGAGTAGTAGACTTTTGGTTCTTATTTAAGTGTGAAAGGGATTTTAGATGAAGCGATATATGTCGATTGGCGCAGTTTTGTCTTGTGTACTTTTTTCTAGTGCTGGGTCTGCCCAAGTGCTTTTAAAAGACGAAGTAAATGTGTCTACTTGGAGTGGATTATATGCTGGGCTTAACATCGGTGTTGTCAGAAATGCATTGAGCATGACCGATGTGGATGCTGTTGCTTTTTACGCGACCATTAAGCAAGCCCTGAATCCGCAATTGACGGGAGGGGTACAAGTCGGGTATCGGAAACAACTAGATAGCGCCCGGGTTTCAGGCGTTTATGGACTAGAGTTTAGCGCAAACTTCATGAATGCTAAGTTTCAAGAAGTGTATGGTTCTCCTTTTGCTTTGTATCAGCTGAACGCTGAAAATGCATTAAAAAATGTTTTATTGCTTGAAGCAGTCGGAGGAATTTCTGCAGGTAAAACCTTTTTATTTTTAGCGGCAGGTATTTCTGGTGTTAGTGTAGCGGGAGATATAACTAATCTAGATACAGTTCCATTTTTCAATGGATTCAGTGTGAAGAAGTCAGTATTTGGTACAGCAGTTGGTGGCGGCGTCGAGTATGCCTTATCTAAACAGTTTTCTGCGCGATTTAAAGTCGACTTGGTGATGCCAAATGATTACACCTCTTTTGACAACATTGGTAATCGTTTTCAAATTTCAAATCAAATTGTACAGGGTGTACTGGGTATCAATTATCAATTTGGGTAATCAAGGACTGAGATGAAGTATTTTTTTCAAAAGCTATGCGAGGGAGCGGGGCTTTGTATGTTGGCTTCACTGGTGCACGCAACAGCAAATCAAACCGATGAATTAAGTCCCATTTTGCCTGAATCAGAGCTTCCCTTTCGCATTGTAGTGGAGCAAATGAAGTCTCGACTGCCAGCTGGAGTTCACTCGGGCGTTGTGGGTACTTATCGAGGAAACTGGATTTTTATTGCAGGACGTACCAATGGTTTGCATGGTTTTCATGGAGTGGATCCATTCCCTATACCTGCGCAAAATACGAGTATTTATGTCTTTAATCCGACAACAGGGTTTACTGCTTCTCGTTCATTACAAGATCCAAGCTCAGGATTGAACCAACAGCAAATTGATACTTTGTCTGTGACAGCACCGCAAGGCTATCAAAATAGTACAACACTCTATATGACAGGCGGGTATGGTATTAATACTGCAACCGGACAATTTGATACCAAGCCTGTGTTAACCGCAATTAATCTTCCAGGGATTTTTAAGTGGGTTACAGAGCCAAATAATAAAAATCACTCAGTCATTAAAAATATTCGTCAATTGTATCATCCGACCTTTCAGATAACTGGAGGGCGCATGTATAAGCTTGGGCGTGTTATGCAGCTGGTGTTTGGACAGAACTTTTCAGGTGTTTATACCGATGCGAGTGATGGGGTTTACAGTGAGCAAATTAGGCAGTTCCAAATTAAAGAAGTAAGTGGACAGTTAGCAGCCGATATCTATGAGTCAAAACCTAAAATACCCGATGCTAATTTTCGACGTCGAGACCTGAATGTCGCTCCGGTGTTGCTGAATAAAAATAACCGCCTTCAATATGGTTTAGTTGTTTACTCTGGTGTTTTTACCCCTGCTACAGGAATTTGGACAGTTCCAGTTGTGATTGATGAGCAGGGGAATCCTGTGATGGCAGACCCTAAATTACCGACGACTTTTAAACAAGGCATGAATCATTATTCGAGTGCAGTTGCGGGGCTTTATTCTAGAAAAAGTGTAAGTATGTACAATATTTTTTTTGGAGGGATGTCATATGGTTATTATGAAAATGGCGTGTTTAAGACAGACCCTTTAGTGCCTTTTATTAACCAAATTACCACGATAAAAATGGATAAGAGCGGTCAATTTACTCATTATTTAATGAATAGTGAATATCCTGCTATTTTTGCACAAAGCCCTCCAAATGAAGGTAATCAATTGCTTTTTGGTGCGGGTGCATATTTTATGCCGGCAGATATTCCATCATATCCTAATCGGGTAATAAATTTAGATAATATTCATCGGCCAACCGTGATTGGATATATCGCGGGTGGGATACAGAGCACTATGCCAAATACAAACATAAAAGCCGACTCTTCTGCATCATCTTATGTGTTTAGAGTGACAGTGGTTCCATCTAACAAATAAAGAACTTTGTGTTCAAAATTAGATCTTTATGTTATCATGGCCTGCTCTATTCTATTTTTTAAGGGGTAGGTCATGAATCTTTCTGTAGAAATAAAAGGGTTAGAGCATTTTGCATCTCAAGAAGATGTTGCTAAGATCCTGGAGGACTTAAAGCGCTTGCATGATAATCGCTCTTACCTCGGACAACTTTTTTATGCGAGCCCCGTTGCGCTTTCTGAAGCAGAAAAAGCAGCACTTATTCGAACACTCAAACCTAAATTAGTAGCCGTGATAAAAAGGGCTGAGCGTGAATTTATAGCTCACCAGTCTATATGGCTTGCCGATGCGGCACATGCAGCACTGATTGCGCTTGTTAAAGTGAGCCCAGAAAATGAAACCGATCCGGCAGATTGGGAGAGTATTCCCGCAGCTAAACAAGTCGTGATAGCAGGTGGTCGACAGTATAATATCGATAATTTGGTACGCCATCATAATACCAGGCCAGCCCATAAAACAGGTATAGAGAAAAAACTAAACTGTAAGCAACTTTTAGACCCATTAACAAATATTGCATTCTCCCGAAGAGACTCAGCACATATTCTACGTGTTGCTAAAGCGAAAGGGTTGAAGCTTCGCTGGTTGGTGCGTGATGGGGCAGAGGAAGTGAACTTAATTGAGAATGCTGCAGAACTGAAGCAGTGGATGGCTCAAAGAACGCCGGAGGAGATTGCTGATTTTTTAGCAAGAATTGAGTCACTTCATAGCTATTATGGACCAGACTTGGCTACAACCTTGAAACAATTAGATGCCAATTTAACAAAGCAACAAGCAACAGTGCAACAGGCTCAGGCCACGCTGAACTTATACAGTACAATTGCTTGGCGAGCTCGGGCCATTTTGGGTGCTTGTGCTGTGGTGACGTTTGGCTGCGCATTAAGCTGCTTACGTACAGCAATCGTGAACGATTTGGAAAATATATCCTCATCCTCTTGTATGGCTGTGGGTTTTAGTTTGGTGGCGGGGCTGGCGACCTATGGTATGATGGCAACTCCTAAAGCCATAGACCTGCAACCCACAGAAGCGCCAGTGTCGAGCCTATAAAGTTGCTTGGCTACGACGTAAGAGACTGTATAACCGTTCCCAGGAACCGGGTAGCTTCACCACCAGTAACAGCCCGATGGTCGAAGCTTAATGAAAGCGGCAGTAGGTGAGCTGAGCTTAGTTCACCTGATATGCTTTTAACGCCTTCATATAGTCTACCAACAGCAAGAATTGCAACGCTGGGTGGTACAATAATTGGGCTTGCAAAACGACCTGAAAACTTGCCAAAGTTTGACAGGGTAATCGTTGAGCCGGTGAGCTTTTCTGCGGGCACGGTACGGTTTTGCACGCTCACTTTAAACTCATTAATTTGTGCGCGTAGTGCTTCATCACTTTGGGCTTGTGCATCATGAATAACCGGGACGAATAAGCCCTCGTCATTATCCATAGCAAGACCTAAATGTACCTCAGAAAAGCACTTGCGGGCACCGTGCTTGGTATCAAACCAGGCATTTAGGGCAGGCTCTTCTGCGGCCGCGGTACAAATAGCACGGATAAGGCGTACGGTAATGTCATCTTTGCCGACCCAGGCAGAGACATCTGCTTCATCAAAAATACTGACTGGCACAACAGTTTGATGAGATTCCACCATACTATTTAGCATTGCGCGTCGAACACCTCGTAAAGGCTCAAAGCCTTCAGGTGGGGTTGCCTGCTTTTGTGCTTCTAACTCAATGTCCTCAATGGTAATGAGGCCGTTCTCGCCTGTGCCTGTGACGGTTTTGATGTCTATTTCTAATTTTTTAGCACGAAGTTTGGCCGCAGGGGTTGCTTTGGCGCGTGCGGTTGGGGTGGCTGAGCCGATGATAAAGTCATCTTCGAAATTTTCGCTGCTTTCTTCAAGCGTGCCAACCACAGTACCTTTGTCTTCTGCTTGTGCGGCTTTGTCTTGTACAAAAGAAACGAGGGGCTCACCCGTTTTTATGATGTCACCTGCTTGGCCAAATAACTTGTCGATGACACCTGTTTGTGGACAGGGGACATCAACGACGGCTTTAGCCGTTTCCATAGAGACCAAAGGCTGGTCGAGTGTGACTTCATCGCCTTCTTTGACAAACCACTCATGAATTTCTGCATCTGGTAAGCCTTCGCCTAAATCAGGTAAGTTGAAAACAGTCATAATTACTCCATTTATGCCAACATGCCGAGCACACTTTCGGTGATGCGTCGAACACTAGGTAGATAATGCTTTTCAAGTTGAAAATAAGGCATGGTGACGTCATAGCCTGTGACACGCTGTACTGGGGCGAGTAGGGTATCCATGCTATTTTCCATAATTTGTGCCGAAATCTCAGCACCCACGCCACAGGTTTTAGCCGCTTCATGCACAATCACGGCACGGCCAGTTTTTTCAACAGAATTCAAAATGGTGTCTATATCAAGTGGCTTGATGCTTGCGACGTCAATGATTTCGCACGAAATACCATCTTGCTCAAGCTGGCGGGCCGCTTGCAGGGTTTCATGCATACTTGCACCCCAGCTGATGAGTGTGACATCTTCACCTGTTTTGAGGGTAAAGCATTTTCCAAGCGGGAGTGCCTCACCATCGTCTGGTACAGGCTGCTTGACCAAGCGGTAGATACGCTTAGGCTCTAAAAAGATAACGGGATCTGGGTTACGCATGGCCGCCAGCAAAAGCCCATAGGCACGCTTGGGCGAGGACGGAATCACCACTTGTAGACCTGGGATATGAGCAAACAAAGCCTCTGTACTTTCAGAGTGATGCTCGGGGGCATGGATACCACCACCAAATGGCGCACGGAAGACCAGCGGACAGCTTAATCGACCTCGAGTTCGGTTACGCATACGCGCTGCATGAGAAACAATTTGGTTAAAGGCCGGGTAGATGAATCCCATAAATTGAAATTCAGCCACTGGCTTCAAACCTTGGGTCGACATACCAATAGCAAGGCCTGCAATCATTGACTCAGCCAGCGGAGAGTCAAAAACACGTTTTTCACCAAAGCGTGCTTGAAGACCTGCTGTTGCACGAAAAACACCACCATTTTTACCGACATCTTCCCCAAAAATAACAACGTCTTCATCTTGGTTAAGCTCATAGGCGAGTGCTTGGGTAACTGCTTCAAGGAGGGTAATTTCAGACATTTTATAAATTCTCCTCTGCAATCGCGCGTTGTTCCAGTAATGCGTCAGGAGTTTCAGCGTAATGATAATCAAACATGCTTTGGACACCTTGTGGCGTTTTACTTAAATACTCTTGTACCGCGGCATCTACTTCTGCTTTAAGGGTTGCGGTGAGTGCTTCATCTTGCGCTGTATCCCAGTCATGTTCTTTTTCTAAAAAGCGCCTGAAGCGCGCAATGGGCTCTCTCGTTTCTGCTTCTTTGACCTCACCTTGCGGCTGATAACGAGTTGCATCATCGGCTGTAGTATGGTCTGAGAGGCGATAGGTGAGTGCTTCAACCAGCGTTGGGCCTTCACCGCGACGTGCTTTTTCAATGGCATTTCCAATGACTTCTCGTGCAGCCAAAATGTCGTTGCCATCGACTTGAACCCCTTCGAAACCTGCAGCAATGGCTTTTTGCGCGAGTGTTTCGCAACTGGTTTGCTGCTCGAGTGGTACAGAGATAGCCCACTGATTATTGTTGACGACAAATACCACGGGCAGTTTCCAAGCGCCGGCTGCATTTAAGGCTTCATAAAAGTCACCTTCAGAGGTGCCGCCATCCCCAACACAGGCAAGGGCCACACGCGCTTCACCACGATGTTTGAAAGCAAACGCAGCCCCTGAAGCATGTAAACATTGAGAGGCAATAGGCACGCAAATGGGTAAGTCTTTGGAGTTGCAAGCGAATTGACTGCCGCGCTCATCACCTCCCCAATAGGCGAGAATTTCAGACATTTTAACGCCACGCTGAAATTGTGCTGCGTAATCCCTGTAGTAGGGAACAAAAACATCTTCAGGCTTCAATGCATGTCCAATCGCGGTCGAAATGGCTTCTTGTGTGTTAATCGGTGCATAAGTGCCCATTTGCCCCGTGCGCTGCAACGCAATCGCTTTTTTATCAAAAAGGCGGGTTTGAAGCATGGTTTTGTACAGGGAGAGTAGGGTATCTTTTTGCTTTGCAAACTCTGGGAGGGTACCGATTAATTCACTACTTTCATTGAGTAATTGTTGGTACGAAACTTCAAAACGAGCAACTACAGTTGTCACAGCCCATTTCCTTATGTAAGCAATTCGAATCGGGCTAGCATAGCGAGAATTGAAATAAAAAACCAGGGGCTGAAGCTTAATAAGTGGTCTACACTATAAAGAATAAACTTTTGACTCGGAGGAATGAACTATGGCTGCAATTAAACCGCAAAAAAACTGGGACCGAAGAATAGAAGACTTAACTGCTTTATGTCAGTTTGAAGGGTTGTTTGAGCACACCATATTTTATGACGCTTTAAATGCAATGATGGACTTGGCCATTGAAGGCAATGATAAAGATGGCATGTTAAAAGTATTAAAGGCCGCTGAAATACCTTTAGATAATATAGATTTAGGTAAGACTGATAGAAAAGAGGTAGAGGAAACATGCCAGGCGTTCATTCAGCAAAGAAGTGTTGAGGTTGCCAATAAAACAGCGCCTAATACACCAGACGTTTCTGATGATGAAGCTGAAAACAAAACAGATGACTTCCGAAAAAAGCTTAATCAAGGAAGAGATGAAGGGCCCGATTCAGATAATCAGTATACACCCTCCTAGTTGTCTGTTCACTGCATTTAAAGTAGACTGAACGACAGTTTTTTGGGGTAAAAGTAGACATGAAAAGATTACCAGTGATTGTTGGCATGGGCGGCATGAATGCAGCAGGGCGAAGCTCTGGCTATCATAGCTACAAACGTATGCTCAGTGATGTTTTGCCAAGTGATGTGCTTAAAGACACCTGGCTTGATTTAGGGCGCCGTATGGGGCTCTCCATTCAAGGTGACTTAACTGCGGCACAGATTGAGGTGATTAAAGCGGGAACCTTAGTGCGTCGAATCGAGCGTTTTAACCCGAATGCTGCATACATGCATCAAAGAGCGCGTATCAACGGTGATTCAGCAGAGTTTCTAGTTCACAAAACTAAAACCATCGAAGAAAAAATCACAATTACCTCAGAACAAGATGTGTTTTTACCCGAAGAAGTTGCGCTTCAAGTAAGTAGTGCTGGAGGCTTACCCAGTGGCTTTGACCCAGGTACGCTCTATAACTCACACCATCATCCCCGCGGACTCAAACTGTCCATATACAGTATTTCAGACGCCTTAAATTCTATGGGGATTGAGTGGAAAGAAGTTCTCAAACACATTAAGCCGGATGAAGTTGCTGTGTATGCTGGCAGTGCACTGGCTCAAATCGATGAAGACGCACTGGGTGGTGTTATTGGTCAGCCACTTTTAGGCAAGCGTGTGAACTCTAAAATGATGGCTTTATCACTGTCTGAAATGGCAGCTGATTTCGTCAACAGCTATGTCATTAATAGTGTCGGGACCACAGGCCATAATGTTGGTGCTTGTGCCACATTTTTATATAACCTAAAACAAGGCTTAGAAAGTATTCAATCTGGTAAGGCGAGAGTTGCCATCGTCGGAGGTATTGAAGCACCTTTACTCCCTGAAGTGGTTGAAGGGTTTCGTGTGATGGGGGCGCTTGCCACTGATAAAGAACTACAAGAGATAGATGGTACTGATGTCATCAATCACAGACGGGCTTGTCGACCTTTCTCAACCAATGCAGGTTTTACACTTGCAGAAGCCGGCCAGTTCGTAATTTTAATGGATGACACGCTTGCGTTTGAACTTGGTGCGCATATTTATGGCTCGGTGGCAGATGTATTTGTACACGCAGATGCCAATAAAAAATCGATTGCAGGCCCTGGTGTCGGGAATTACATTACGATGGCGAAAGCGGCAGCCTTGGCCAATGCGATGTTTGGTAATCTAAGTCAAACCTATGTGCAAGCGCATGGGACCGGAACACCTCAAAATCGAGTGACAGAAAGTCATATTATTAATGAAGTCGCGAAGACTTTTTCTATGAAGTCTTGGCCCGTTGCAGCGATTAAAGCGTATGTTGGGCACACGGTAGGCGCTGCAGCAGGTGATCAGCTCATCACGTCTCTTGGTGTTTGGCAGTATGGGATTATCCCAGGCATCAAAACAATTGATCATCTTGCAGAGGATGTGCATCACTCACACTTAAATATTTTGATGGACCATCTCGAGGTTGGTGAGAAGGGAGCTGAGATGAAAGCGGTTTTGCTGAATTCTAAAGGGTTTGGTGGCAATAATGCGAGCGCTTTAGTGCTATCTCCGGAGAAAACGCTTGAGATGCTTACTCACAAGTATGGCGCTAAAAAGGCGGCTTCTTATCAGAAAAAACATGAAGCGGTTGCAGATGAAATAGAAGCTTTGGATAAGCGTGCGACTGCGGGGAGTGAGCGGATTGTGTATCAGTTTGGTGAGTGTGTGATGGATGAGTCATCAGTCACGATGACCCCTAAAACGCTTAAGCTCTCAGAGTTTGAAACGGCTATTGACTTGCCGTCTTGTAACCCTTATTCGGACTATTATGATTGATATTCTGTTTCATAAAAGCAGTTAAGCCCGCCTTTTGATTGAGGCGGTGCTGATAGACCGCGTAGAACGCCATCACAGCTTTTAAGTAATTTCGAGTCTCCCCCCAAGGCAGTGTTTCAATCCAGATATCAATTTCTTCTGCCTGGATGGGGTGTGTTTTCAGCCAGCGATTCACTTGCTGAGGCCCCGCATTATAAGCTGCTACCATCAGCAACGGATTATTATCAAAACGTTTTGCCAAATGATTTAGGTAGGCGACTCCAAGTTGAATATTTTTGTCGGGTACAAATAAATCTTTGGTGTTTCGGTAGGAAATTCGTTTTTGTCGCGCCATATGTTTTGCAGTTTTAGGCATGAGTTGCATAAGCCCATGGGCGCCAACTGGTGAGGTAACATCATGACGAAAGGCGCTTTCTTGTCGAATAATTGCATAAACCAACGCTTCAGGAATTTGGTACTGGCGTGCGTACTGCTGAATACTTTTTTGATGCGCCAGTGGAAAGCGAAGTGTCAGCTGATTGCTAAGCTCATCATCACCACTGAGATATACAGATTTTCCAGTCCAATGTAGGTTGTGCGCAATCCAGGAAATAAAAGCACTTTTCTTGTCTTTGGGCAGCTCACTGGCAAAGTCATTGGCCATTCTGGACGCTTGCAAGTGTTGATGGTTGTTATAGAGTGTTTTTATCTCTTCGATAATGGAATGATATTCTTCGAGTAGTGCCTCGGTGTGACTGGCGTTTTCTTGTTGAAAGTTAAGAGGTTGTTTGAGGTGTGTGCTTGCTAGAAAACCATAATAGTGCCTGGTTTTGGCAAGTTCTTGATAAATCGCTTCTCCCTCTGCTTGGTTGCCAAGCGCTATTTCAGCGCGTGCGAGCCAATACTGCCAAGCAGGGTCTTCTTTTTTGCTTGAGAGCTCTATCAGCGTTTTAACGCGTTCCCACTCATGGTTTCGCAATGCAAAACGAATTTGCCAATCGATGAGTGTTTCATTGTAGGCATCGGGATTTACCTTACTAAACCAAACATAAGAGTCAGGCTTGTTTCTTATGGCTTGATACAAGGCTAGGTGTGCAAGGAACGCTTGCTTTTGCTCATCGCTCAAAAGTTGTTTGGTTTTTATTTCCTCCCAAAGTGCGATGGCACGTTTGGGGTTTGAAGAAATCAGTCGCTTCAAGCCATACAGATAATAATTACTGTGCAGCCTGCTTGGACTCAAAGAGCTAATACGGGTAGGTTGCTTTTGAATTAACTCAAGGGTGCGTTTTTCATGTGGGTTGGCTAGATTAGCATGAGCCACTAAATATTTGGCTAGAGCCACATTTCGTTTTTCTAGCACGAGTTCTACCCGCTCGAGAATTAAGTCGTTGCTGATGATATGGTTGTCGATTAAAGCGCTAAATAGTTTGTCGCAAGCAGACGGTAAATTTTCACCAGTTAGCCAGATTTTTTTGGCTGCATCGAGTACATCTTTTTGTTGTTGATACAAGGCAAAGACTTCATAACATTGTAAGTTAATGTCTTTGGATTCCTGATAGTGCTCAGCATAGGTCGACCAGTCATTATTTTTAGCGAGTGCGTACAACCATTTTTCACGTAGTTTTCGTGAGAGAGGTGCATTGCCGTCGATAAATTCTAAGAAAGCAGGACTTGGTTTTTCTGGAAGATGTTTACTCCAGGTCAAGTAATCTGTGAAGCGATTCAAATAAGAGGGCTGAACGGTCGTGTTCGCACAAGTTGCGAGTGCCAGAGAAACACCACATAACAGGCGAAAAAAAGTATTCATCATTATTTTGCAAGCTCAGCTTTCATCATTTGAAGTGTTTTTTGGTAGTTCATGGTTTTAAATATAGCAGAGCCCATGACAAATTGTGTGGCGCCTGCTTGCTTGAGCAGAGAGAGATTTTTTTCGGAGACACCACCATCAACCATGATGGGGAGGGTGGGGTAGGTTTGCTTGAGAGATTGGATTTTGGGGAGCACCTCAGGCATAAAGGCTTGATTGCCAAAGCCTGGGTTAACTGTCATGACGAGTACAAAGTCAAGATAAGGCAAGTCATTATGAATGACTTCAAAAGGCACATCTGGGTTTAAGACGAGGCCTGCTTCAACGCCTGCGGCCTGGATGGTTTTTAATGTATTTTCTGGAGTTTTGGTCGCGTCGGGGTGAAAGCTAATGCGGCTAGCGCCAGCTTTGATGAACGCTTCAACCATCGCATCTACCGGGGTAATCATCAGGTGAACATCTAAGAGTAGCTTGGGAAAGTGTGCTCGAATATCTTTGGCAATGGCGGGTCCAAAACTCAAGTTTGGTACATAATGATTGTCCATAATATCGAGATGAAGGCCGTCAGCACCAGCTTGTAAAACAGTTTCAATTTCTTGTCCGAGCTGCATACTGTTCGCAGCCAGAAGCGATGGAAGTATCATAAGCTAACTACAATCAAAAGCACTATTAAACACGATATTTACACTATATTGTTGATATTTAGCATCAAACTGGTTAGTGACTCGTTTGGTTTGGCGGGCAAGAATGGTCTGTTCTTGCGATACTAAATAACGACCATCTAGGGCAAAGTAAGCGTAGTCATCTAAATAATAGCTAATACCCGCAATGGCTTGCCCAACAATGCCTGAGCGGCTCTTATCGCTTGGTGTGACTCCAAAGTTTTGCAGTAAAAAATTTTCAACATTGGTGCCGAGCAGTTGATCGTTATAATAAAATTCAATTTGATTGACGATATAAGCATAACCAATACCAAGCCCAATGTAAGGGACTGCCTTTGAAGAGTAGTCACCAAACATATCATAATAAATGTTGAAGGTACCGACACCGGATTGAGTTTGTCCACTTAAGCGAAGGCCAGTACTGGTGTCAGGACTATGAATGGTGACATCATTCAGTCTCAGATAACTGTAGGGGTTGTTGTTGTAAATGCCTTCAAACTCGATACGGAAATTATCACAAAAACGATAACCAAGTTGCCCACCAATGCTGCCCATAATATCGTGTCCAAGTTGGCCTGGTCGCTTAATACCGCCTGGGTTAGTGGGGCGAATATCATCGATATAGGTAAATTTAACGTTGGCTGCGTAGTTTGCGCCGACAATCAGTCCTGCGTACCACTCCGGCTGCGGATTAAAGGCATAGCTGGTTGTACTGATGGTGAGACCTGCAAGCAGGATTTTTAAAAGCCATCTCATGAAATACTATCCTTAGTTATCAATCTGGTTATGGTATTTTATTTGTATTTTGCCTCATCATAACGGTAAATAACACCGCCATTTGCAAGGTATGCCTGAAAGCGTTTTCCTAAATCAAACACCGTATTGGTTCCGATGTAACGAGCAGCAATAAAGATGGCATAGTTTTCTGCAAAGTTATACGTAAGACCTGCGGTGCCTTGGTAGGCAAATGCGCTGTCTGCTACACGAAAACCATCAATGTTTAAACGTGCGTTGTCTACCTTTGTATTAATCCAACCATAGCCAAGGCCAACTCCTAAGAAGGGAGAAATGGTTGGAATGACCATCGGAAAATCATAATAAACGTTGGCAAGACCGAAAATAGCATTGGCGTAGCCTGCAGCTTTTCGCTCACGTATGCCATTTTCATAAACATAATCTAACATGCCGTTCACATAGGTGACTTGGCCTTCATAACGCATGGGATTACTTTTATAACCAAAGCTACCGCCCACGTCATACTCTGACTCATAATTCGCATCAGTGTATCTGACATTCTTATAAGTCTTATCCATGTTATTAGGAAGATAGGCGTAACCACCAAACGCGTTGGAGTACCAGCCATCAATTGGTGTAGCGGCTGTTGCTACAAACGGGGACAAGAATAGAGCACAAGCAATGACGGTTTGTCTCACAGGCAACTCAGGTGAATAATAACTTCCTCACATGTTATCGGTTTGCAGCAAATTTGCAAGTGACGGGGCTTTCTATGAAATTGCTACTGAGGTGAGAGACCTAACGAGCCTGCAGCATGAGCGTGTTGTTTATTCCCATCGATATCAAACATGCCTAGGGATTCGCGTGCTCTTTGATTCCTGGCAAGGTTAGGGGAGAAAGGTTCAAAGCCAAAAATTCGGCATAAAAAGTTCATAAATTGTTTGAACTGGCGTATAAACCAATTACCCAATAAGTCGCCATCTACACGCTTAAATGAAGCTTCACAGGTATGCTTAAATTCTTCAAAGGCTTTTTGTCTTTTTTTAGGGTTGTCGTTTTCAATGAGTTCTAGCTTAAAGATAAGTGTACCCAGGGCGTGACGCACGTCCTCACAAATTTTTTGATAAATGGCACGCTCTTCCGCTGCATCGTGGGGAATGTTCTTGAATACGTGCTTTGTAAATGACTGGAAATTTGTTCGTATATGAAGTTGTTCTCGGGTTTTTTTAAGGCATAAATTTAATTTACGCTTTGTTTGGTCACCCAACAGTGCTGCGTTCTCTGTAACGAGCTGTCGATAGGCTTTAATAAAGTCACGTTCATTTTGTCTTGAGACGGTTTCTCCGCCTAAATGTGTATCAAATAGGTCATGTAATTTTGCTAATACCGGTAAAACGTTTTTTGTATGCTTTACGCCACGCTCAATCACCGTTAATTGATGTTTATAACACTGTGCAATATTAAGCAAAAGAGGCTCAGGTTGTATCCAGGTAGCACGTAATACGCTTACGGTGGTGTTAAATACCTGATTAATGACAGCGTGCTTCTCATGTTCAGAAAGCCCAGATGTGCCGAGTGCTTCAAGCAGTAGGTTATAGCACAGTTTAGAAAACTCACGGGCTTTAATACGTTTGTTGGTCAGCTGGTCGACATATTGCATCAGTGAACTTAGAACATGGTCAATATGCTGTGATGCGGTCTCATCTAAATTCAACTCGTCCTGAAGCATCGTTGATAACCGTGCTCTTAAGTCCTTTTTATTTGATATACTGGGGGAGGGCTGTGTATGCGAAGGTTGAGCCTGCATAAAGGACTTGGGAATCATAGACATCCAATGTCCCGGGACATGATATAAGATAAGACCGGGTGTCTTATCTTTGTAATCATTCCTCTGGTACTTCCCATCAAATGCTCGGGTATCTTCTAGGCTTTTTAAGATATCTAGTTCGATTTCAATCGTACACTCTTGTTCCCAGAGACCCGAGAGACGCCGTACGTTCCTTTCATCCACAATGAAACGGTGTAGTGTTTGAATTTCTTCTTCGGTACTCCAACGTCTATCTCGTTTTAAGTGATTTTCGTATGCAGGCAGTACATTATATCGTGTATCCGTTAGGAAGGTGAATACCGCTTTTGCCACAGTTTGATCTAAGTCAAATTGGGGGGGGGGATTTGGCACGTAAGTCTGTAAAAAAGTGTCTATGCTTTCTTGAATGCCCGGAACCTTATAAATTTCAGAGTCATAGATGGTATCGTCCAAGAGCGGTGGCTCAAGGCCTGCTTGGATTGAAAAGTAAGTGACGAAAGGTCCAGAAAGTGCTGCATAAATAGAAGAATTGAACAGTGGATTCAGTGCTGTCTGGGAAGGGAGGTTTGGCGCCGTAGCAGCATAGGCCGCGCGAAGGCTCGTCAATGCTTGTTGTAGGTCGCTAATCATCACATCAGCGGCTTTTATTCGTGCAGCAGGGCCTAGTATTTCCTGAATGGTGTTAAGCTGCTGACTAGAAAAGTCATTACCGACCGTATTCAAAATACTGGTTAATAATTGCTGCTCTGGCAGGTCTAAATCTAAACGATTAAACACATATGCGGTATGCTGACTACGTACAGGCTCAGACAAGCTTTTTAAGTAATACATCATCGAGATACCGTATGCATAATACATACAGTTGCCATCGGATAAATTATTTACCAGGCGTGTGTCTCTCTTAATGTTTACATAACTCATACTGCTATTCCTCTAAGAAAAGCTGACCGCATTATATCATGGATTAAAATTTGGACACAATGGGGTAGCGCCAGTCACGCCCAAAGGCGCGTTTCGAGATTTTAGTGCCAACTGCGGCTTGTCTGCGCTTATATTCATTTCGTTTAATTAATCGAATAACTTGCTCAACTACTGATGATTTGTGACCCTTAGCAATAATGTCTTCGGTGCTGAGCTTTTCATTCATGTAATAAGCAATGATAGCGTCGAGCTCTGGATAGGCTGGCAAGGTATCTTGGTCCGTTTGATTTGGTGCAAGTTCTGCACTGGGCGCGCGTGTAATCACGCGTTCAGGAATGACCGGGCTTTGTGCATTTCGATATTTGGCCAAGGCATAAACTAAAGTCTTAGGGACATCTTTGATGGGGGCAAAGCCGCCACACATATCGCCATATAAGGTGGTATATCCGACAGCACTTTCGCTCTTATTGCTGGTGGAGAGGACCAGCTTGTGATTACTGTTGGAAAAGGCCATCAAAATCATGCCACGCAAGCGTGCCTGCAGATTTTGTTGAGTAATTTCAGGCACAGTTTGGTTTTCTAGGTGCGGCGTTAGTGTATCCAACAGTGCCTCAAAGCCCGGTTCAATCAATAAAGTATGGTGTGTCACACCTGGCTGCATCTGAATCAGCTTTTCAATATCTTCGGTGCTGGTATTGGACGTATATCGTGAGGGGAGAGCGAGTGTATGTACGCGCTCTGGACCAAGTGCATCTACCGCAATCGCAAGGGTTAATGCTGAGTCAATGCCACCCGAGAGCCCAAATAAAACACCAGGAAAATGATTTTTATTGATATATTCCGCAAGACCCGTGCACAGTGCTTGGTAAATGAGAGCATGCTCTTCCAAGGGCTTTGCAATGCTTGATTGAATCGTTTGTTTTTGTATATGCACGGTTTGTAAGTGCTCGACAAAAGCGGGCGCTTCAGCCTGAATCTTGGCTTGATGATCGAGTACAAAAGAGCGTCCATCGAACACAAGCTCATCCTGTCCACCAACCAGGTTGACATAAACGAAGCAGAGTTGGTGTGGGATATGAGCTTTGAGTAAGGCTTGTCTTTGCTCAAACTTGTCGATTTCGAATGGAGAGGCATTAATACACACCAGTATATCTGCGTTTGCTGCAACGACTTGCTCAATGGGCCCTTTTTTCCAGATGTCTTCACAGATGCAAAAGCCAATTGTATGGTCTTTTATAGTCAGGATACACGCTATTTCAGGACCAGGTTCAAAGTAGCGTTTCTCATCAAATACGCCAGCATTGGGTAGGTGTTGTTTTTTATAGATGACTTGTATTTGCCCTTGGTGAATAATGCTAAGGGCGTTGAATAGAGCCCCTGAATCTTCGAGTGGGTGGCCAATGACAGCATAAGTTTCCTGAGTGACAGCACAGATATCCTGAAGGGCTTTCTCTACACGTATCATGCATTCCGGTCGAAGCAATAAGTCTTCTGGTGGATAGCCTGTCAGGACAAGCTCTGGAAATACAATTAAATCATGACGTTTTTGATGTTTCTCAATGACATCAATGACTGCTCTGGTATTCTCCCCAATTGCGCCAACTGTGACGTTGATTTGGGCCATTAGGAGTGCGAATGATTCGGACATGCTTTGACTGCCTAGTAACGATAAAATTCCAGGAGGGAATTATAAGAAAGTCATGGCTCGCTGTCACTCATGGCCTTTTTATCGGCCTAAGTTTTTTAAATTTTCTTTGTAGGCAGTTGAGGCGTGGGGAATTATGCTATGAGTAAGGACCTTTGGGATTAGGCTCATCTTTTGAATTCGTTAAAACCAATAGCGTTTTCCTACAGCTATCAAAGGTTTTAGTTGTTTTAGTTTGAGAGGGCTTGGTCCATTCCCAGTCAAAAATTTTGTCTAGCTCTCTTTTTAGGTGTTCAAAAGGCTCTATCAGGTATTTTACAACCAGTGGGTGAGCGCGGTGTTGTTTAAAGAAGGCATTTCCCTCAAATTTTTCTAGGATGGTTGTGATCTTTTTCTGAAAGCGTGCTAAGTTGTCACTTTTCTCAAAATCATCTTGGGCTTTTCTCAAACGATATAACAGATTGCCACCGGCATCTATTGCTAGTTGATATGTTTGTACTGCACGCCCAAAATCTATCGAACGCGCTCTCTGTATTAGTTCATTATGTTTTGAGGAAAACTTTTCCAATGAGGCCTTAAACTCGGTCAATATGCTCTTTTTTTCTGAAGACACTTTTTTTTCAATTTTTTTTAGCAATTCGCTATTTTCGTTTAATGCCAATTGAAGCCTTAGGCTCTTTAAGTTTCCTTTAGGCTTCGGTGTGTTTAAATTAGCGCTCTTTGTTCTGATAAATGCGTCTAGTGCTTGGTAGCACGCGAGCTTTTGAGTGTTCTTATCGAGCTCTGCAATCAATTTGAGTTCATGTTTTATGTATTCGTTTAAGGTCGCGTAATCTTGGATGCTCTCGGGAGCTATGGGGTTACGTCCGGCTGCTTGAAACTCAGAAATTTTTTGAGAGAGTGTTTCATGTGCTGTGTTTAATTGTTCATGAGGCATGAGGGTTCTCAGCGTGTTAAACACGGTGAGTAGCGCTTTTGCAGCAGCACATTGCGCTTTTCCTGTGACCTCAATCTGATTGAGATCAATGTGTCCGATTTCTTTTAGCTTTTCTTCGATTAACGTATTCAGAGCAGAGAGTGTTTTTTTATTCTGCATTAAGAGCTTGGGAGCATTCTCTTTGGCAAAGAGTTGAATAGTTTTTAGTGCGGCAACGATTTTATTCAGTTGTTCTAAGGTATATTTTATACTCTCGTCACCACCCTGACTCAGTTTTAATACCTCGTCTCGCAATTGTTTAATTTTTTGATAAGCTTTTGGTGCTTCTTTCCTAAGCTTGGAGAGGTCCATAGCTATCCACCTGTAGACGGTACGTCATTTTGCCCTGTGCTCCCTAAGCTTTTCAATCTTTCTTCTAACTTATCAAGTTCACGGCTAGTACCGGTTTTTCGCGGTGTGAAGAAACCAAGTTTACTGGCTTCCTGTGGTTTTCTTGTCACTAGGTTGATTAAGGAATTAATTGCCGTTCTAAGTGCTTCGAGCGGTTCAATGATAAAAGTTTGAACCCATGGGTCTGAGCGACTTTTATCAAGCGCGGGTCTTCCCTCAAATTCCTCGAATAGAGTATCGATGGTCTGTTTAAAAGCAGGTAAATCACCTGTTTCTGAAAATGCTTGTTTTGCCTTGTTTAAATTCTCGATTAATTCTTGAGCGTATTGAATTGCTTCATTATACCGTTTTTTTTCCGAATCCTTTTTCCCCTCTACTCTTTTTTGAAGTTCTTCAATTTTTTTGACAAAAGGTTTTGAACAATCATCAAAGCCGTCAGATGCTTCCTCGATAAGTAGAGTAGTTAGATCTGATACTTCATCCAGAATATGGGTGTAATTCCAATCCCATTGTAAACCAAAAGCGTAAGTCGTTAGCTCGTTATATTTTTGTTTTGAGAAATTTCTGAGCTCGAGAAGTGCTTCGATGCGTTTGTTTCTGTCTGGTATGTTATTAATTTCTTCACGTTTTTCTTTAAGGTATTTATCAAGCCCAGCTAAGTCATTGGTGGGGAGCGATATGTGCTTGTCGCTTACGACTTCTGGGTGCTCTGCTGCATGGGCTTTGAGGATGGTACTTAATTGTTGTTTGACTTGAGCAATTCTTTCGTCAGGAATTAAGTTATGCAAGGTTACAAATAACTTAAGCAGATGCTTGGCTGCTTGATAAGATTTCTGACCGTTGATTTGCACTCTGCCTAAATCGGTTTTGCTGGCAGATTCAAAGCTTTCTTCAAGTAGAGTATTGAGTTGTTTGCGTAGTTCACCACCATTGAATCCAATAATTGCCCAACCTTTTTCAGTCACAAAACCATAGGTGTTATTATTGGCTTCTGCGGCTTGGCTGACTACATCTCGGATGTATTCAACTGTCTCTTTTTCACTCTTTTCAACGTGCTCCGCAAGCTGCTGAACCTCTTGCTGAAGTGCGTTGATAACGGAGCTGGACTCGCCACCTTTTCCCACCAGCCCTGACATTTCCCCTAAGCTCAGATTAATCGCCATTTTAGTCCTCAAAAGACGCTTAAAGCATAAATAATATATTAGCATAATATGTTTAAAATTCAATCAACTGGTGGTGTTTGCCCCTCAGGGGTATAAATCTGATTTACGAGCGCTTTAAATCTCGATATGATGTCACCTGAATTTTTTGAGGAGTCTTAAGATGAGTTTTTTAATTTCAGATGCAATGGCTGATGCGGCTGATGCAGGTGCACAAGCAGCACAAGCAGACGGCACCTTTTCTTTAGTGATGATTGGCGTTATCTTCGTTTTGTTTTATTTTATGTTGATTCGCCCACAAAACAAGCGAGCTAAAGAGCATCGTGAACTAATAAGTAAGCTTGAGAAAGGTGATGAAATTGCAACCTCTGCAGGCATCTTAGGCCGTGTGGTAAAGCTTGATGAGCAGTACATTAAAGTTTCTGTTGCTGAAGGTACGGAAATCACATTACAGCGTAGTGCTGTGAGTGCTGTGTTACCCAAAGGAACATTAGCAGCACTTTAAGTCATCGTTTTAGTGTTAAACAAATAAGAAATAAAACAAGAGAGTTACAATGCAAAACAAGTACCCGCTATGGAAGAATATCATGCTCGTTTTATTGGTCCTGGTGGGGCTTGTTTATGCGATTCCCAACATCTATACCGAGGAGCCTGCGGTCCAGATTTCCTCAAGAGCGCCTATTTTGCCCACTGCTCTGAAAGATAAGATCGAGAAGATGCTGCAGCTGTCTCATCTTAAATATAAAAGTGTGACAGCAGACTCCGAGCGACTTGAGGTGAGATTTGCTTCAACTGATGTGCAATTACAGGCGCGTGATGTGATTAAAGCGGGGCTTGGGCCAGATTATACAGTGGCTTTAAACCTTGTACCCTCCACGCCTAAGTGGTTTGCAAAAATTGGTGCGGAGCCGATGAAGCAAGGGCTTGATTTGCGTGGAGGTGTTCACTTCTTGCTGGAAGTCGATGTAGACAGTGTTTTAACCCGTCGCTACGAAGGCTTAATGAAAAGCATTGGGCATGGATTTCGTGAGGCAGAGCTTCGTTACTCAGGGATTCGCTATGTACCTGAGCGGGGGATTGAAGTCCGTTTTAAGGATAATACCTTTTTCCAAAAAGCGATCAACTATCTAAGAATAGATTTTCCTGATTTGGCATTAAAGCAATCTAAAGAAGCGCCAGAACTTACCTTGTCGCTTTCTGAAGCTGAGCTTTCAAAAATTCGTCAAAATACGATTGATCAAACCATGAGTATTTTGAGAAACCGAGTGAACGAGCTTGGTGTGGGTGAAGCGGTTGTTCAACAGCAGGGTGCGACACGTATAGCAGTAGATTTACCTGGGATTCAAGATGCTGCGCGAGCAAAACAAATTTTAGGGGGTACCGCAACGCTTGAGTTTCATTTGGTGGACTCTGAGCATGACCCAGTGATTGCTAAAAAGACAGGTGCTGTGCCTGTTGGGACCAAGTTTTACATGATGGAAGGCCAGCCTATTTTACTGATGCGCCAAGTCGTGTTAAGTGGTGATTCTATTACTAGTGCGATGTCTAGTTTTGACCAACAAAGTGCATCTCCTGCAGTCTCGATTCAGCTCGGAGGGGGAGGGGAGTCATTCTTTACCAAAATTACTCGCGAAAACATCGGTAAGCGTATGGCGATCGTTTTTGTTGAGTCTCGAACCACTTTGCAAAACATAGGGGGGGAGACTAAGCGTGTGACACGCCATGAAGAGCGTGTTATTAGTGCGCCAGTGATTCAAAGCGCACTTGGTAATAACTTTCAAATTACCGGTTTGCATGACTCCAAAGAAGCAGCTGACTTAGCCTTACTACTTCGAGCGGGGGCATTGCCTGCTGCGATTTATCCAGTGGAAGAGCGCACGGTTGGACCAACCCTTGGGCAAGAGAATATTCACCGAGGTATGGTGTCGCTTGAAATTGGGATGTTGCTCATTTTGGTCTCTATGTTTGTGTACTATCGTTTTTTTGGAGCAGTTGCGAACGTCGCATTGGTCTTAAACTTGATTTTACTGACAGCATTACTTTCACTACTTGGGGCAACACTCACACTACCAGGTATTGCTGGGATTGTGTTGACCGTTGGGATGGCGGTCGATGCTAATGTTTTAATTTATGAGCGGATTCGTGAGGAGCTAAGAGCCGGACTTTCGCCGCAAGCTGCAATTCATGCAGGATATGACCGTGCTTTTTCAACCATTTTAGATGCGAATATCACTACTTTAATTGTTGCGGTTGTTCTGTTTTCTATTGGGACAGGGCCTGTTCGAGGTTTTGCTGTGACACTTTCGCTTGGTCTTTTGACTTCTATGTTGACTGGCGTGACTTATACGCGGGCTATGGTGAACGTATTTTATGGGTCTCGAAAAGTGAAAAAACTTTCTATTGGCATTTAAAAAGGGGATTTTTGTGGAGTTTTTTAATCCAAATTCAAATGTTGATTTCATGGGTGCACGCCGCTGGACGGCACTTTTTTCTGGTTTGATTTTTGTGATATCTATCGGTGCTTTACTGATGAATGGCCTGAAGTTAGGGCTCGATTTTACCGGTGGAACACAGATTGAAGTAACTTATCAAGAGCCTGCTGATTTGGCGTCGATTCGTCATGCTTTATCTGAAGAAGGGTTTAAAGAGGCACAAGTGGTTCGCTATGGAACTTCCAAAGACGTGCTAATTAGTATTGCCCCACGAGCCGGTCAAGATGCGAGCCACTTGGTTGAGCATGTGATGCATGCTTTGCCTGGCGCTGAGAAGCAGCGAGTTGAGTTTGTTGGACCGCAAGTGGGTAAAGAGCTTGCTACCAAAGGTGCACTTGCTATTTTTGTCTCTTTGCTTGCGACTATGATTTATATTGCGCTTCGCTTTGAGTATCGCCTTGCGTTTAGCTCAGCCGTTGCTCTGATTCACGATCCAGTCCTGATTTTGGGTGTATTTGCATTTTTCGATATTGATTTTGATTTGAAAGCACTAGCAGGTCTGCTCGCGGTTATTGGCTATTCGTTGAACGATACCATCGTGGTCTTTGATAGAGTGCGTGAAAACTTTGTGAAGCTCCGACGCGCAACACCAATTGATATTATGAATACTTCAATTAATCAAACCCTGTCACGAACCATTATGACCTCAGTGCTTACACTTTTTGTGGTCGTCGCACTGTTTGTCTATGGGGGAGAAGCGATTCATGCCTTTGCGCTGACCTTAATCATTGGCATTGTGATTGGAACTTACTCTTCCATCTATGTCGCAGGAGCCTTAGCGGTTGTCATGGGACTGAATCGAAAAGACTTCTTACCGAGTGAAAATAAATTAGTAGATGCACCTTAAAGCTCACAAATAGATAACTCAAGCGAATTACTGGTATCGTGGATTTCTCGCATGGTTTTAGCCTCACAAAGCCTGAGGCTAAGCCCATGACGTCCAATTTGCATTTTAGGAATTTGGATATTTTCTTTTTTAATTCGAACCAGAATTAAATGACATGACCTTTTATTGTTGTGTGGCAAAGGACATTGGTAAAACCCGTTTTTAGGGGTTATTTCTTTAAACTCTGCAGTGTCTCGCAATAGCGCCAGATAAACCTGTATCGTATTTTGCAAAGGTTCAAGCTGCGTGAGCCAGTGTATTAAATCGTTTTGACGTGTTTTAGCATCTGATTCAAGCCAAAAAATGAGTTGAGGAGTGTAAAGCTCGCCCTCTGTACCATGTCCTGTGGCGGTAAAGCTCGTTGCGTATAAAAATGGATCACGATGGATGCTGCCGCCAAACTGACCCACCAGCTGGCTGAGGAGCTGGACTTGCTCTGCAAGTGCGGGGGCATCTGGCATGTTGAATCCATGTTCGATACGCATGAACTCTTGTAGAAAACGGCCTTTTAATTCAGGCTTTGCTGTGAGTTTAATGAGCTCGAATAAGTCATTGAGTGCCGCGTGATGAATCACTGGGTGAGTTTCAAGGCTTGCTTCTTTTATAGTAAATAATAGACGTTCGACGCGGAGTGCGACCCGCGACAAATAGTGAGTCCCCAGCTGAAAAGTGATGGTATCACAAGCCATTTAGATAGACGCCGTCCCATGCTCCTATTCTAGACCGTAACACATTTATAAAGTGAAATCATCTGCTTGCCTTAAAAATCACTCGACAGCTGCTGAGGCATCGCTTATGCTCAGCTTTTATTGTTGGAAAAGGGGCATTGTGATGAGAAGGATGCAATTTTGGTTGCTATCAATTTTAACTGTTTTTTACGTATCGGTTGCTGCAGCAAAAGCACCAGTTGGTAACTGGACGACTATCGATGATAAAACAGGTAAAAAACGCTCCTTAGTTCACTTGAGTGTAGAAGATGGGGAGCTTTCAGGCAAAATTCTACACGTCTATGCAGAAGCTGGAGATACAGGGATTTGTAAGTTGTGCCCAGGGACTTTTAAAAATAAGCCCATCAAAAATCTAACTTTTTTATGGGGGCTTAAAGAAAACCCGGATGGAAGTTGGAGTGGTGGTGAAATTCTTGATCCCAAAAGCGGTAAGATTTATCACGCCAGAATGACTCAAAAAGGCGATAAGCTTTATGTTCGAGGATATGTTGGCGTGCCACTTTTAGGACGCACACAAATCTGGACGCGCGCATAATCGCTGCCAAGCACATTGGTTGAGCTAGCTGGTAATAGTAGCACGGGGGTCATATATGGACACCGCCGACATTGCAAGAAAATTTGGTAGAAGAACAGGCTAGGTGAGTGCAGTCATATATTTGGCCTCTTCATAGGATACTTAATATCCTGGGCCCTGATGAAATCAGCGCTTTTCCTCCTCATC
>JASBUZ010000029.1 GCA_030147635.1 Gammaproteobacteria bacterium | reverse complement strand
GATGAGGAGGAAAAGCGCTGATTTCATCAGGGCCCAGGATATTAAGTATCCTATGAAGAGGCCAAATATATGACTGCACTCACCTAGCCTGTTCTTCTACCAAATTTTCTTGCAATGTCGGCGGTGTCCATATATGACCCCTATCCACGGCGCTTATCAAACCCCTCCGGCAATTTAAAAGAGTAGCCGTGAATTGCGAGTAGATGATGGTAAGAACGGTCAGACTCATAGACAACGCCGTACTCAGCAGATAGGTATTGTTTTAACCTTGAGACTGTCCAAAAACTGCCAGGTAATCCATCTCGTTTTGGCGGAGATTGTAATGTCTCAGCGATTTCTTCGCGTTGTATACGGGTAAGCTTGGATGCGTTTGTATTGCCTTCATAATCGGGAAAAATGCTTGCCAGTCTCACTTGAGAAAAACGCTTAACCCACTCACGAACTGTACCTTCATCGGCAAATAAAACGTCTGCGATTTGTGGGACAGTATAGCCTTTTTCACACAATAAAATTGCATGAGCCCGTTGGCGGATTAAATGTGTCCCACTTCTCTTAAAATGACCTAAAAGAAGGGATGCTTCATCCTTACTTAGTTTGATCTCCTTGAACATAGGCAGGAGGATACAGCTTTCGGGGATTAAATCCTAGGTTTTTGTTTTGCGGGAACTATAGTTAGAACTCAACCCTAAGCCTGAAGATATTCAAGTTCTCGTAAGCTTATATGCTTTTGCTCATAAAGTAGCAGGTGCTTTCATTCACATATCCTATACGCTCAAAATCAACTTCATAACCCAGTTTTTCATAAAAAGATTTTGCGCGTTGAAAACTCATGGTAGAGACTGTTGCCGCACTACAGCCTTCACTTCTTCCGAGAGTATGCACCTTTTCCATCAATTGTCTTGCGAGCCCCTGATTTCTGAAAGCACTATCTACCCACAACATGTCTGTATAAATTTTACCATACATCAAAAAACCATTAGCACCAGCAATTATCTTGCTGTTTTTATCTCGAATAAAAAAACCAAATGGCCGAGCTTGGCCATAATCTGATGTTTCAGCATTGATTCTATCTGTTAAGTACTCAACATCGGTATGATTAGGTGCCGCTGTAAATTCAATGTTCATGACACACTCCAAGTAATGCTTGCAAAGACGTGCCAATGCGCCCATGTCGATGAAATTCACCTGTCAAGAGAGCCAAGGGTCAAATCTGTTTTCTTTTTTTCAAAAAAAAACGCTTAAATGACCCCTGTCCCTTGACCCCTGTCCCGCATTGACCCTGCTTATGGATTTAGAAACTTTGAAAACTATAGGACCCGTGTTAGGGTATTGTGTTGTTAAATGAGTGCCCCCGTAAATGGGAAAGCCCCTTATTTTTTGGTCGGGACGGAAGGATTTGAACCTTCGACCCCTAGCACCCCATGCTAGTGCGCTACCAGGCTGCGCTACGCCCCGACTGAAAGCGCATGATAGCGTTCTCTTTTTCAGAAATCAAGAAAATATTACCGATCGGGCATTTAATTAAATAAGTAAACTTTATTTGGAAAATAATTCCCGATCGGGAATTTTGGTTTGCTTTATTGAAAAAAACGACTTAAAGTTACCGTACGGGAACATAAAGAAAATATCATGATCCAATCAACTGAAGAAATAGGACAAGTGGTTCGCCAAGTTCGCAAGCAACAGGGAGTCACGCAAAGCGATTTAGCATTAGCTGCAGGCACGGGACTGCGCTTTATTATTGATTTAGAAAAAGGCAAGCCTACTTGTCAGATTGGTAAAATCTTACAAGTGCTACAAGTGCTCAGAATTCAGTGCAATTTGTCCCATACGGAGGGTTAGTCCCTTGGAACATAAATTACATGTTTACCTCAACCAAACCTTTATTGGGCAGTTATCCATAAGCGCACAAGGTGATATGACCTTTGCTTATGAAAGAACATATGCTGAAAACCAAGAAAACCAGCCGTTATCACAATCACTACCTTTAATAATTACTGAATATGATGCAAAGCAGTGCCGCCCTTTCTTTAGTGGTATATTACCAGAAGCACATTTACGTACTGCAGTCGCACGGCAATTAGGCATCAGCGAGAAAAATGACTTTGCTCTTCTGTCAGCCATTGGCGGAGAGTGTGCAGGTGCTGTCAGTTTACTACCACCCGACTTAGCACCCAATAAGCTAAATCCACATTATCAAATCATTGATGACAATGCAGTCGCTGCCATTTTAGAAACCATGGTTCAAAAGCCAATGCTTGCAGGCGAAGACGGCATTCGTTTATCGTTAGCCGGTGCACAAGATAAACTGGCTGTCGCACTAATAGATAATCATATTGCCATCCCCATGGGAGGCGCACCCAGTACCCACATTTTAAAACCCATCAATCGAGAATATCCCTCACTTATAGAAAATGAAAGTTTCTGCCTCAACCTCGCTCATAAAATTGGATTAAATGCAGCCGAAGTAAACTTACACCAAGCAGATGGCAAGCCTTATTTATTAATTAAGCGTTATGACCGCATGAACACAGGAGATACCATTCAACGATTACATCAAGAAGATTTTTGCCAAGCGCTCGGCATCGTACCAGAAATGAAGTACCAGCGTGAAGGCGGGCCCAGTCTTGCAACCTGCTTTCAGCTCATCAAACAAGTATCAAGCCTTCCTGTGGTCGATATCAAAGCATTATTACAAGGTGTAATATTCAACTTAATTATTGGCAACAACGATGCTCATGGCAAAAACTTCTCCCTGCTATATACAGACCAACAAACTCGTCTTGCCCCTTTTTACGATATGATTTCAACAGTCTATTATCCAAGTCTTACAACAAAAATGGCGATGAAAATAGGCAGTAAGTATAATTTTGATTTACTTTACCCGCGTCACATCATACAAATGGCTGAAAATGCTCAGTTATCTAGAACACTCGTGCAAAAAGAAACGCTCGGTATAATAAGCAAAATACAGCAGCATATTACCGAAACTCCTTTTACATCCATTATTTTAGAACGAGCAGAAACTCTGCTTCAGCGCTTTCATTAGCGCTTAAGCAAACGCATTCAATCCAGTAATATGTCGCCCAAGCGTTAAAATATGTACATTATCGGTACCTTCATAGGTAAACACCGACTCAAGGTTTAGCATATGCCGAATCACATGATACTCAAGACTAATGCCATTGGCGCCCAATAAATTACGGCAAGTTCGAGCAATTTTTAAAGCTTCACGGCAGGCATTGCCTTTAATGAGTGAAATCATGGCCGGGTTTTCACGCTTTGCTTCTTTAAGTCTACCTACACGTAAATTCATGCATTGCGCTTTGATAATTTCGGTATACATCATTGCCAGCTCTTTTTGAATCAACTGAAAGCCAGCTAAGGCGTGGTTGAATTGCTTACGCTCCATTAAATAATCACGCGTTAAATCAAAACATGCTTGGGCCGCTCCCATTGCTCCCCAGGCAATGCCATAACGTGCCTGACTCAAGCAGCTTAAAGCCGCTCCCAACCCACGCTCAGTTCCAGGCAAAAGATTTTCTTCCGGAACAAAGACATCTTCAAAAAATAACTCACCTGTGAGTGACGCCCGAAGCGACATTTTCAAAGTCATTTCTTTTTGAGTAAATCCTTTCATGCCCTTCTCAACCAAAAAACCACGAATGCCTTCGTCGGTTTTTGCCCAAACAATGGCAACGTCTGCAATGTTTCCATTGGTAATCCACATTTTGGAGCCATTTAAAACATACCCGCCATCCACTTTTTTAGCATGGGTATGCATGCTTGCAGGATCTGAACCTGCATTTGGCTCAGTTAACCCAAAACAACCAATAATTTTTGCTTTGGCCATCTCTGGTAAAAAGCGTTTCTTCTGCGCTTCCGTGCCATATTGAAAAATAGGATGCATACACAGTGAGCTTTGCACCGATACAAAGCTTCGCAGCCCACTATCGCCCCGCTCAAGCTCTTGGCAAACTAATCCATAAGCCACATAAGATGCTTCAGCGCCACCATATTCAGCAGGCAAGGTGAGCCCGAGCAAGCCAAGCTCAGCAGTCTTTTTGATAAATATTTCTGGGAAAGTGGCTGTCTCAAACGCTTGTGGCAACTGAGGAATTACCTCGCTAGAAACAAAACGAGCCACACTATCTTGAATCATACGCTCATCATCGTGCAGCTCTTCACCTAAAAAGAGTAAGTCATCCATGTACATTAACCTTATTTTTAAAAAATTATTTTTATTCCCCTGCACGTCACAATGTACTAAATTTTGCCCTCCCTATCTATGAGCAATGCATTCGTGAAATCATGCTTCTTTTTCGCTCCATAACTAGACCCAATTAGGTACTTTAAAACATAAGCTCTACACTAAGTTACAGTTAATGGAACTTAGTGTAGAGTTTATGGCAACGGTTTGTGAGGATAAGCAATTAATATATTGCATTCATTAAAAATGGTAAAGCGAGGTGAAATCTTTTAGACTTTTTAGAAGTAATGATATAGATTGCTTCGCCTTTGGCTCACAATGAAGGTTTATAAGGAATACCCATGAAATGGATAGTCATGCTCTGTAGTTTTTTAACACTCACAAGCTGCTTCAACGGGCGAGATGCACTCGAGACTCACCAAATTATTGCTGAGCCTAAAACCATGAAAGTGGGTTGGGAACACGAGGCGCCTATTGATGTGACAGAAGAGCACTGCACCACCGGTAAGCCTTGTCAAAGACTCGTGAATTAAAAGTCGAGCACTGCTGCCACTTCGGCGCGCATTTCTCGCATTTGGTTTTGCTCGTCAACAAAAACAACTGTTGGCTCGAATGCGCGACATACTTCTTCTTCCAATTGGACAAATGAGGCAATAATAATTAAGTCCCCTGGAGAAACCAGACGCGCTGCCGCACCATTCACACAGACGGCATTCGACTGAGATTGTCCTTCAATTGTATAAGTCTCAAAACGGGTACCTGCTGTAATATTCCAAACATGTACTGCTTCATGCGGCAAAATATCAGCAGCTTTTAGAAGTTCTGGTGATAAGGTAATACTACCTTCATAGTTTAAATCAGCATGGGTCACACGCGCTCGATGAATTTTTGACTTCAACATACGACGGTAAGGCATAATAACATCTCTCACAATCACTCTAAAGAGTGCGCATTATTCCACACTTTCAGAATAATCACACCCTTCTTTTGGACAAAGCAATTGGCGACCTGAACGCTTGGTTTCTTTAAAGGTCAGTAAAGGCCAAGCACACTTTGGACAGGGTTTATCGACCGGCTCATTCCAAAGTGCATAATCACATTTAGGATACTCTGAGCACGAGTAAAAGATTTTACCACGACGTGATTTACGCTTCAGCATTTTACCAGTCATACACTTCGCACAAGAAACACCAGTATCGGCAGGTTTTTCAAGTGGTTCGATAAATTTACAGCTTGGGTAGCCAGTGCACCCAATAAAACGACCATATCGACTGGTTTTGATTTGCAGTGCACTCTCACACTGTGGACACTTACGCCCTTCAATAATTTCAGGCTCAGCCGGCTTATCAGAACCACCTTCTACATCTTTGGTAAAGTCACAATCAGGGAAACCACTACAGCCAATAAAGCGTCCTCGTTTACCCAGTCGAATGGTAAGCGCTTTGTTACACTTTGGACATTTCTCATCAATCTCTTCAGTAGTCACGTCTTTACGCTGCACTTGCTCATCAATTTGATGCACTTCGTCGATAAATGGCTTCCAGAACGTCTCAAGTACTGGAATCCACTCTTTCTCACCTCGAGCAATCGCATCTAAGGTATCTTCAAGATGTGCGGTAAATTGATAGTCTACATAACGTGTAAAGTATTTAGTCAAGAAGTGCCCCACAATACGCCCAACATCAGTCGGTGCAAAACGCTTTTTCTCAACGGTTACATATTCGCGTTGCTGCAATGTGTGAATAATCGAGGCGTAGGTCGATGGACGACCAATATCAAACTCTTCGAGTGCTTTAACCAAACTCGCCTCAGAATAACGCGGCGGTGGCTCAGTAAAGTGTTGGTCTGCTCGAATATCGATTAACTTAATAGACTCCCCTACTTCAAAGGCAGGGAGTTTAGCTTCTTTCTGTTCGTCTTTTTTGGCGTCATCCAAACCTTCTTCATACACGGATAAAAAACCAGGGAAAATCACAACCGAACCATTCGCACGGAAGCGATTACCTTCACCACATGTAAAGTCTACAGCTACCGTATCTAAAATCGCATCGACCATTTGTGACGCGAGTGTGCGCTTCCAAATGAGTCCGTATAACTTTTGTTGGTCGGGGGTTAGAGCCGCTTGGATTTCTTCTGGAATATTTTTAATATCGGTTGGTCGAATTGCTTCATGCGCCTCTTGTGCATTTTTAGATTTCGTTTTGTAAGCACGAGGGTCTTTAGGACAATTTTCATTACCATAGCGCACTTGAATATAAGAGCGGATATCACTCAGTGCTTCCGCAGAAAGATGAACCGAGTCAGTTCGCATATAGGTAATCAAACCGACTGTACCTGAACCAATATCAATCCCTTCATACAACTGCTGTGCCACTGTCATAGTTTTTCGTGCTGTAAAGCCAAGCTTTCTGGCGGCTTCCTGTTGCAAAGTCGAAGTAATAAATGGCGGAGCTGGTCTTCTTTTCCTCTGCTTTTTGTCAACCTTTTCAACGGTTAAGCTACCTGACGCAACTTTCAATAAAGCATCACGTATCTCGTTTGCTTTGTCGGCATCAGTCACCGTGAATTGCTCTAATTTCTCTGACTCGTAATGCGTAAGACGTGCTTCAAAATCAATGCCTTTGCTTTCTGACAACGCTTGCAAGCGCCAATATTCTTGCTTTTCAAAACGCTCAATTTCTTCTTCACGCTCAACAATCAATCGTAGCGCCGGACTTTGTACTCGCCCTGCAGATAAACCAGGACGAACCTTCTTCCAAAGCAATGGGGATAAATTGAAGCCCACCAAATAATCGAGCGCACGTCTTGCTTGCTGTGCATTCACCAAATCCATCGAAACATCACGCGGATTATCAAGAGATTTTTTGACAGCTGCTTTGGTAATTTCGTTGAAAACAATGCGGCTTACAGCTTTTTCTTTAAGCAATCCTAAGTCCTGCATGAGCTCTTGGACATGCCACGAAATGGCCTCACCTTCGCGATCGGGGTCAGTTGCTAACAACAACGCATCTGCCTTTTTCAGCGCTTTTGCAATTTTATCAACATAGCGTTCATTGCGCTCAATGGGCGTATACGTCATGGCAAACGCATGCTCTGGGTCAACAGAGCCTTTTTTAGCCGGTAAATCACGCACATGCCCATAGGACGCCAATACTTCATAACCAGGCCCAAGATACTTCTGGATGGTCTTAGCTTTCGCAGGTGACTCAACAATCACCAAATTCTTACTCATGCAGGTTTAACCTTCTGTCAATAGCTTTCAGTAAAAATAGATCAATGCAGTGGTAACTCGTCTTCTTTTTGGTATAGCACCAAATCCAAAAAGGCAAGCTGGCTCGGATCTAAGCTATCAGCCAAGGTATTTCGGATGGTCCACTTGGTTTCCTGTAAGTTGACAAACCTAGACTCGGAAAACAAAAGACGATTAATGATTAACTCCATAATGTCTGAAGATAATACCCCCAGACGCTCCAAACGCTTTAAAAATTGATAACTCGCTTTGGTTAGCTTCAGCTGCTCATCGGGTGTAAATACACGCATACTCTCATCATCAGCCGTGCGAAACCACATCATTTCGAGGTTTTTCTTCTGACCTTCAGTTGACGTCACTTGAAGATTGGTTGATTGACCTGCCGTAGGCTCTTCAGGTGTTTCAAGCACAGAAGCTTCTTCAAGTTGCGTCAGTGTTTTTTTAAACAAAGTAAGTAACATCTCGAGCAAATTATTTTCTTTCATTTATATACACCTTATGTAACCTCCAGGCACAGCTCTAATGTGTCCTTGGAGTTCTAATTCTGCTAGATCAGTAATTACATCCTCAACCGGTAAACTGCTTCGAGCCACGATATCATCGACCGTGGTTACTTCAAAACTGATATACGCCGTCAAGGAACCTGTTCCACCCATGGAAGAATCAAGTTCTTTACCAGAACCTCTAAATCTTCGCTCAACACACAGTTCTTCTAACACCTCCCGCGGCGATGTAACCAGTGCCGCACCTTGTTGCAACAATGCGTGACATCCTTTTGCCTCTGGGTTATTAATCGCCCCCGGCAAAGCCATCACACCCCTATTTTGTTCCAAAGCCAAGTGTGCAGTAATCAATGAGCCGCTCTTCAGAGACGCCTCTATAACCAGTGTTGCCAAAGATAGGCCACTTATTATACGATTTCTGCGTGGAAAATGTCCAGCTAACGGTGCAGCTTCCAGGGGAAACTCACTTACAAGCAATCCTTCCTTTTCAATCTCATCTGCTAATCTTGCATGTTGTCGAGGATAAATGCAATGCATTCCTGCACCTAAAATTGCAATTGTTTTTCCCTTAGCGGCAAGACAACCCAAATGTGCTTGTTTATCAACCCCTAGTGCCAATCCACTGACAATTGTAATCGCATGAGCACCCAGCTCATAAGCAAAATTGAAAGCAGCTTCCCGGCCGATATTTGATGGCCGGCGCGTACCAATAATTGAGAGTTTTACCCCCTGAAGTGCATCGAGCGAACCACGCAAATATAAAACAGGTGGCGCATCAGGTAATTCTTTCAATGCACTCGGATAATTGGGGTCGATAAGGGTCAGTAAAACATGATGCGGCACCTCTTGCCAGCGTAAGTCAGGGGTAATTTGCTCAAGATTTGCTGAAGTTAGGCTTTTAGCCACACGATCCGAAAAGCCTGCTTGAATGATATGCTCTTTGGTTTGGCGAAACAGCTCTTCACCTGAGGGCCAATGTTGAAATAAACTTTTGATAGTGCGCGGCCCAATATAGGGCAGCCGGTTGAGTAACAATAAAGCTTCCTTGTCATTCATGAGCTTGGTTCCATCCGTGGTAGGTTAAAGCCTGTCTTCATTGCTATGAAGACGGCGTCATTATATAATCAAACCTTTGTAATTGACTACCTTAATTCTATGGCATTACGTAAAGTTATTTATCTTCCCGACGCGCGGCTCAGAAACAAAAATGCGCCGATTGAAACCTTCGATGGTGAGCTGGATGAGCTGATTAGTGACATGTTTGAAACCATGTATCACACCAAAGGCATTGGACTTGCAGCCCCCCAAATTGGAGTTAACCTTCAACTCTCCGTGATTGATGTCGAGGGCGATAAAAAAAACCAGTACGTCTTAGCCAACCCGAAGATCATCAAAAGCGAAGGTGAAATTCTGCGCCAGGAAGGCTGCCTATCTGTACCTGGTGCATACGATAGTGTCATGCGTGCAGAAACCGTTACCATACAAGCGCAAGACCAAACCGGCAAGCCCTTTGAAATGACAGCTGACGGCTTACTTGGCCACTGTTTTCAACATGAAATCGATCATCTCAACGGTAAGCTATTTGTAGATTATCTCTCGCCTATCAAGCGCTCCATGGCGCAAAAAAAGCTTAATAAGTTTAAGCGTCAGCAAGCAGGTTAAGTCATCTTATGTCAGCGTTGAAACTTGTTTTTGCGGGAACGCCTGCGTTTGTTTGTCCATCCCTGGATGCAATTGCCGAATCCAATCACGACCTAGTAGCCTTATACACCCAACCAGACAGACCCAAAGGACGCGGACGTGCGGTTCAAGCCTCCGAAGCGAAGCTTTGGGCTGAAGCACATCAAGTCCCCGTGTATCAGCCCCAGAACTTCAAACATCAAGCAGACCGAGACACCTTACGCGCACTCAACCCAGATGTGCTAGTGGTCATTGCTTATGGCTTAATTTTACCGATAGAAGTACTGAGCATTCCTCGCTTTGGTTGTATTAATGTGCATGCCTCACTGCTCCCTGATTGGCGAGGTGCGGCCCCCATCCAATACAGCATTTTAAATGGCGACACCGAGACAGGCGTCAGTATCATGCAAATGGATGAAGGCATGGATACAGGCCCCGTCCTAAAAACAGCACGCTGCCCAATTCCACCACAAACAACGGCGGGTGAATTGCACAACACGCTCGCTAAACTTGCTACAAAACCGCTTATAGAAGTTTTGAATACGCTCGCACGCACCCAAACGCTCACAGCAACCCCGCAACAGCATGCAAAAGCAACGTACGCTTCCAAAATTACCAAAACAGATGCCATTATCCACTGGGAAAAGCCTGCTAAAGCTATCGAGCACCAAATCTATGCATTCAATCCGTGGCCAATTGCCCGAACTGAAGCGGGTGAGCACACACTCAGAGTCCACCAGGCCAAAGCTCAAGATACTGCAACCGATAAAGCACCTGGTACTATTCTTAACATAAGCCCTGAGGGCATCTTTGTTGCCACAGGCGATGGTATACTGCAAATTGAGTCTATTCAATTTGCCGGCGGCAAAGTGCTTAAAGTTGCAGACTGGCTAAATGCTAAAAAGGACACGCTCAAACCAGGTCTTGTTTTAAAATGAGCGGAAAAAAACAATCAGAGCGTGCCCTTGCCCTGCAAGCCCTACTTGAAGTACTAGAGCAAAAGCACTCGCTCTCCCACTTAAACACTGAGCTTACTCCGTTTGCTAAAGCCCTGTGTTTTGGCGTTTGCAGACATTTTTTTGAGCTGCAAGCTATTGCTAATCAACTCCTGAAAAAACCTGTTAAAAAAACCAAAGTCGAGTTGGTTTTACTGCTTGGCCTTTATCAGTTGCACATCCTGGAGCTCCCGGAGTATGCCGTGTTAAATGAAACCGTTGGCCTTTTGAGTCAACCGAAGTTTGCCTGGGCTAAAAGTTTAGTCAATGCCGTACTCAGAAGATTCTGTCGAGAAAAAGAAAAAGTTCAGGAAAAACTTGCTAAGCATCCTACAGCTGTATACAACCATCCAGGCTGGTTGCTTAGGCGACTACAGGCAGCGTGGCCCAATCATTGGGAGCAGATTGCAACGGCAAATAATCAACACCCGCCGATGAGCTTACGTGTCAATCAGCACCGAACAACGCGTGAAGCTTATCAGACTAAACTCACAATCGTTGCAACCCCGCTCAAGCACACGACTCACGGGCTAAAACTTGAAGAACCAACTGATGTACACGCCCTACCTGGATTTGCAGGTGGTCAAGTCTCAGTACAAGATGGTGCAGCGCAACTTGCAGCAACACTCCTTGATTTAAAGCCCGGACTTCGCGTGCTAGATGCCTGCGCCGCACCCGGTGGAAAAACCTGCCATATCTTAGAAACGGAGCCAAAGCTCGCAGCCTGTGTTGCACTCGATATTGAATCCAAGCGCATGCTAAAAACCCAAGAAAACTTGTCACGCCTCAACCTCAAAGCAACTTGCATCACTGGCAATGGCGAAACACCCAAAGCTTGGTGGGATGGTGAGCTGTTCGATAGAATTTTATTAGATGCGCCTTGCTCGGCCACGGGTGTCATTCGAAGACACCCCGATATCAAACTCTTAAGAACACCTGAAGAAATTACCAAAGTGATTCAAACACAGGCATCTCTTCTCAAAGCGTTATGGCCTTTACTCAAACCAGGCGGTGTGTTTGTTTATGCAACTTGTAGTATTTTACCCGAAGAAAATGAGACTCAAATTGCCTCATTCATTCAAGCAAACTCAGATTGTATTGTATCACCTAAGTTACCAAGCTTTGGCCACGCCACAGGACACGGCCTACAAATTCTACCCGGTGAATTTGAAATGGATGGCTTTTTTTACAGCGTACTTTGCAAGGCTCAAGGCTGATCGACTGGCGGGATTATTTATCTATCACATGCATCAATTTGTACTTAATATGAACATTAGTGTATAATGCTGACGCCCCTTGCTGCTAACTTAAAAATCTTAAACTATGTCAAACATCAACCCTCATGCCATTTATGCACTTCCTGAAACCGAGTTTGTTCACTCAGGCGATAAAATCAGCTCCGAAGAACAAATAAACTTGCTCAATGCGATTGGAAACTACATGAATGAAGCAGAGCAAAAAGCATTTTCAGCGGATATAGAACGACATATTGGAGAAAGTTCTGTCTATGCCTTGAAAAACGAAGTGTGCCAGGCTCTTAAAGTAATTCATGACCGATTCATGGCCGAAAATAATAAACCTTCTGAAAAAACTATAATTGCTCTAAAATTGCAGGAGCGCGCTGAAAAATGTACACCTGGATTTCATAATGGAGTTAATGAAATATTGGATGGCTTTTTTCTGGCAAAAAGTTTAAATGACTTAATGTATCGGTTTAGACGTGACATTGTGGCACGTACTGCAAGTACAATCAGTGATGATGACCACGTTAATAATCGATGTTTTTCTGTCGCCGAGGAGGAGGGTTATGGAGTACATCCTCTCAATAGAAGCGACCAGCATCTCAATCACATGTTTGAGGAAATCCCTAATACAGAAATTCGGGCCAAACTAAAAGAAGCCTTCGATAGAGAGCTACGCGTGTTCTCCACACTTCAAGGCCTTGAAGATCAACTTCGTGGTCAACTAAGCCAGGCAGGTTACACCGGCCCGAAAGAAGACGCTTATCCACTTGATGAGTATGAAGCAATTGAAAATCAGCTGGCACTGCTTTTTCAAGATACCCCCGTTGTAAAGGAGTTATTACAAACAGAAGAAATACTCCAAGAAAAGCTCGCACGGGCAGAGCAAATTAGACAAGAAGCTCACAATAATATGCAAGCCTTTGTGGAGAAAAATCCCAAAGCATTCAGTGGGTTAAATAAACGTAAAAAAACTAAAATTCAAGCATTACTCGGTGAAACCGGGCTCCCTAAACCAGATGTAGAGTGGGCACAAAATGCAGAAGCTGAGCTTTCAGAAGAAGCCGAAACTGTTGATGAAATAAAAAGAAACTATAAAAGAGCCACTAAAGCACTTCGAATAGATGCAGCTCGAGAGAAACACATTGCTGCGTTTCAGGCTTTCAAAAAGCTCTTTTTCTTAACCAATACAACCGGAGTAACAGACCTCAATTGGCCCAATGTACGCCAGTTACTTTGGCAAGGTATCAAAGTAAAACACTACTTTGAAATAAATCCAGATGAGCAACAAAACATAGATACTATCATGAACCCAAACGCTTCACCCAGTGAAGTTGGCATGAGTACTACTGCCTTACTCAAACAAGAAAATATTTATGACTTGCTAAACGCTTTATTCTATCTAAAACAACCTGCAGCAACTATCAAACAAGCACTGGGTGACTTTCTAGCCCAGTTGCCTGAGAATAAACAGCCCGCTAGTTTTAAATTCCTCATGACTTCCGCTCTCAGTCATGAAATCAAACAAGAGATGATTCAAACATATCTCAACTTGTTTCTTATAAGTATCAAAGAAGATGTCAATTTCTTACTGAGAGGTGCTCCACTCATGAGAGGACTACAGCTCCTGAATGATAGCCAAAGCGAAATGCTTAAAACGGCTCTTACTCAAACCAATCAAGCTGGCGATAACGCCCTCATCCTGGCAGTGCTGGACAAACCAGAGGCCATTCCTCACCTCACCGATGCCATGTTAAAGCTCCCCGAAAATATCAAAAATAAAACCATCAGAACAACCTTTACTCAAACCAGTCAAACTGGCCTTAACGTACTCATCTTGGCAGTACTGGACAGCCCAAAGGCCATTCCGTACCTCATCGATGCAATGCTAAGGCTCCCTGAAGCAATCAAAAATGAAACCATTAAAATAATCTTTACTCAAACCAGTGAAATTGGCTTTAACGTGCTCATGGAAGCAGTATGTAAAAACCCAGAGGCCATTCCATACCTCATCGATGCAATGCTAAGGCTCCCTGAAGCAATCAAAAATAAAACGATTAAAACAATCTTTACTCAAACCAATCAAGATGGCGAGAACGCGATCATCCTAGCAATGTTGGACAACCCAGAGGCCATTCCGTACCTCATCGATGCAATGCTAAGGCTCCCTGAAGCAATCAAAAACGAAACCATTAAAACAGCCTTTACTCAAACCAATATCTATGGCGAGAACGCCCTCATGATAGCAGCATGGGGAAAACCAGAGGCTATTCCGCGCCTCACCGAGGCCCTGCTAAAACTTCCTGAAGGCATCAAAAATGAAACCATTAAAACAGTCTTTACTCAAACCAGTCAAAATAGCCTTAACGCCCTCATGATAGCAGCATGGGACAAACCAGAGGCTATTCCGCACCTCACCGAGGCCATGCTAAAACTTCCAGAAGATATCAAAAATGAAATCATTAAAGCAGTCTTTATTCAAACCAGTCAAAATAATAGCCTTAACGCACTCATGATAGCAGTAGTATTGAACAAACCAGAGGCTATTCCGCACCTCACCGAGGCCATGCTAAAACTTCCAGAAGACATCAAAAATGAAACCATCAAAACGATTTTCACTCACATCAATAGCTATAAACAGAACACCAGAATGAGAGCAATAGGAAAACTTGACTCTGAGACTCTAGGAAAATTACAAGACATTCAAATAACGCTTATGGAGCCCCTCCACAAACAGCAAGAAGAGGCTAGAGAGAATCCTTTCCCAGCCCTCATGCCTTAAGTTCAACCGATTCTCTACTAATTGACTCAAGGCTGAGCGACTGGCGGGATTTCTCGTCTATCACATGAACAATTTCCAGCTGCTTCAGGCGGGGTTGGTACCCCTGAAAAATCACCTGGGAAACAAGCGCCAACGTGCCAAGCAACCTCGCCTTTAATATCTTCAGGGAGTGACCAATAGCGCTTAGCATAATACTGTCTTCCTTCTTCCGTCTTCCAGAATGTAGGTGAGAAAGTTGCACGTAGCATAAAGCGCTGCTTGGGCTTCGCTTCAAAAGATTGTCTGGTCCAGTTCCTACCTTTAGGAATGGTAATCGTCATTAACGCTTGGTCATTCTCTGCATCTAATACATCCACAGTTACTGTATATTTCTGCCAACAACTGCCTTTGACCATAGTAATAAAGCATGGAATAGCCATCACCTGACTGGCAAATAGACTCGCACCTAAAAATACCCCTGCATACCCTAACGTTTTAAACATAATATTTTGTCCAACATGAAAGATATTGAAAAGTATAGCTGAACTTAGCTTTTTTGTTGATTTTATAAGCGTGACAAGATAATCTTGCCGTCTTCGGAGAGGTGGCCGAGCGGTCGAAGGCGCACGCCTGGAAAGTGTGTATACGGTAACCCCGTATCGAGGGTTCGAATCCCTCTCTCTCCGCCACCCTACGCTCTTCGAGCTTCGGGCGGCGCAGCCACCCGAAAGCGAGTTAGAGCTAGGAGTGTCTCACGAAGCCTTGGCGTAGTGAGGCAGTTTTTGGAATTGGTAAGCTTCTACTTCTATGTATTACGTCTACTTTCTTGAGTTATCAAATAACAACATTTACGTCGGCTTTAGCGGAAACTTAAAACAACGTGTTGAAGCTCATAGTAAAGGCAGTGTACCCGCAACCAAGCACGTCCTACCCATAAAACTTAAAAGCTATATTGCGGTCGAAACCAAAGAAAGGGCCATGGCTCTAGAAAAGTACTTTAAAACTGGTTCTGGTAAAGCAGTAGCACGCAAACGTTTTTTATAAATTTCAAGCGAGTGAAATCTCTATAAAAAACACATATCATTTCATCTTATGAATAAAAAAATATCTATCCACTGGTTTCGGCAAGACTTACGGCTTGCCGACAATCCAGCACTTACAGGGGCCGCCAAGCACGAGGGCACTCTCCCCATTTATATTCTCGATGACCAGAATGCGGGCCCCTATGCCATGGGCGCTGCAAGTCGCTGGTGGTTGCATTACTCACTTAAAGCACTTAGCACTTCCCTCAAAGACAAACTATCCGTCTATATTGGCAACCCTATCGATATTCTGCTCGACCTTGTCTCTCGCTATAAAGTGGAATCTATCCACTGGAATCGTTGTTACGAACCTTGGGCTATTCGACGAGATAAAATCATCAAAGCAGAACTACAAGCAAAAGGCATTACCGTTCAAAGTGAAAATGGGATTTTATTGTGGGAGCCACGGGAAATTCTTAAAGACAATGGCGAACCCTATAAAGTCTTTACCCCATTTTATAAAAATGGCTGCTTACTGGCGCCCGAGCCTCGTAAGCCCCTTCCACCTCCTAAAAAAACTAAATACTGCTTTGATGAAAAAAGCACGCTCACAATAGAGCAACTCAAGTTACTGCCCGATACCCCTTGGGATAAACAGCTCGAACCACATTGGGAAATTGGCGAAAAAGCTGCCCAAAAACGCTTTCAAGAATTTATCGAGGACGGGCTCGAGCACTACAAAGGCGGACGTGACTTCCCAGCCAAACCTTGCGTCTCTAGGCTCTCACCACACCTACACTTTGGGGAAATCTCGCCGAATACCTTGTGGCATCATTTGAGGAGCATGTCCCGCAATCAACATATCGAGCATTTTTGTAGTGAACTTGGCTGGCGTGAGTTTTCTTATAGCTTGCTTTATTTTCATCCTGATCTCCCCCAAAAAAACTTACAAGCTAAATTTGATCACTTCCCATGGCAACAAGATAAGCAAGCGCTTCAAGCATGGCAGCGCGGCCAGACAGGCATTCCCATGATTGATGCGGGCATGCGTGAGCTTTGGCAGACAGGCTATATGCATAACCGTGCTCGCATGCTCGTTGGTTCTTTTTTGGTGAAAAATTTACGACTAGACTGGCGTTTAGGTGAACAGTGGTTTTGGGATACACTCGTAGATGCAGATCTCGCCAACAATAGCGCAAGTTGGCAATGGGTTGCAGGCTGTGGTGCTGATGCAGCTCCTTATTTCAGAATTTTTAATCCTGTCACCCAAGGTCAAAAATTTGACCCCGATGGTTATTATGTCCGACGCTTTGTGCCCGAGCTAAAACAACTCCCGAACAAGTATCTGTTTAGCCCTTGGGAAGCCCCTGAGAAAGCCCTACAAAAAGCTAACATCACGCTAGGAAAAACCTACCCCAACCCCATTGTGGATTTGAAAATCTCACGCATAGAGGCCCTGGACGCATTTCAAACGTTAAAAAACAAAACCGTATGAATGCTGCTTTAACTAAAAGGTGATATAATACGCCCTTTTATATTGAGATAAATAGTCCATGAACAAAGCAGACAAAAAACGCCTTAAGGCTGAAGCACACCGCCTAAACCCCGTCATTATTATTGGCGCCAAAGGGCTGACTCAGCCAGTTATTGATGAAACCAGTATCGCGCTCGATGCGCATGAACTGATTAAAGTCAAAATCAATGGCGCAGCTGACAAAGAAGAGCGCATGGAAATCGCTAACTCTCTGTGTGATGCTCTCGAAGCTGAATTTATTCAGCTGATTGGAAACATGGCGATTATTTATCGCGAAAACGAAGATAACTAAAAGCAATGGGAGCTAAGAAAACTTAATGTAGTCTTCCCGAGACAAACGATAAAGCACATGCCTGTATAAAGGACTATCGGGCGGTACCTTGGGGTGATTAAAATCATCCGACTCATTATACTGCAAACCAATTTTCTCCATCACACGTCGTGACTTTTGATTATTCACAACTGTAAAAGAAACCACCTCGGGCAACTCTAGCACCTTAAACGCATACTTAAGCACGGCTGTGGCCGCTTCTGGCGCATAGCCATTCCCCCAATGCTTTGAGCTTAAACGCCAGCCAATTTCAGTATTAGGCATAAAGTGCGCATCAAAGTTTGGCGTCAATAAGCCCACAAAACCAATGAACTCACCAGTCGATTTCAACTCAACAGCATAAAGTGTATAGCCGTAATCTAAATCATGCTGATTGATTTTATCGATAAGCGCTTGAGTACCTGCTCTATCGACGGGTCCGAGTAGATACTCCATCACTCGTGGGTCTTGATTAATGGCAGTCATTGGGTCAAGATCGGTTTCTTCAAAGGTTCGAAGGATTAATCTTTCGGTTTCTAATATTTTCATCAATACGCCCATGCTTAGTGAATCAGGTATTATCCAAAAACTACAAACGATGTTTCCAGAACAAATCGGTGATGATGCCGCCTGCATGCCTTTTAGTCAGAAACAAAACTACTTAATCAGCAAAGATTTGTTGGTTGAAGATACGCACTTTCGCCTCAGCTATCAAGATGCAAAAAGCCTTGCCCATAAGGCATTGCACGTCAATTTAAGTGATTTGGCGGCAATGGGTGCAAAACCTCAGTATGTGCTACTTGGTCTATCTATCCCACCTCATTTTCAAGAACAAGCCGATGCCTTTCTAGACGCCTTTGCAAACAGCTGTCAGAAGGCCTCTGTGCTACTCATTGGTGGCGATACCACGAGTTCAAGCGAACAACTGTTGATTAGCGTTACTGCCATTGGCATTGCAAATAAAAAACATATCAAGTTTAGAAGCCATGCGAAGCCTGGTGATTTTATCTGTATTTCTGGCAATATCGGAGAAGCTCACCTTGGCTTCTCAGCGCTTGAGCAAACCAAAATGTGTGATAGCCGTTACCTAGATGCCTTTTTAACTCCAAATGCACGACTCAAAGAAGGCCTTTGGCTAGGGCAAGAAGATGCCGTAACTAGCATGATAGACACCTCTGATGGATTAATCGTCGATTTAGAGCGCTTATGTGAAGCTTGCACGCTTAAAGCTGAGCTACATCTCGAGCAATTTAGCCCCAATACCCAGTTTACCACCACTTGTGAGACATTGGGACTAAAACCAATAGAGGCACAACTTACGGGCGGTGAAGATTATGCCCTACTTTTTAGCGTTAGCCAGAAAGCCTATCCAAGCCTCGCAGAACGCTTCGAGGCTCATTTTGGCTACCCTTTGACGCATATTGGAGTACTCAGAGAGGGCCAAGGGATTACCCTACTCAATCATAATACCCCTACCACTCTTAATCTGCGGTCTTTTTCTCACTTTAAATAGGGCCTTATCAGATGCCGGATATTAAGACTGCAATCTTAACTTTTTTGTCGGAAATGGAGATTGGCCTTTGACAATACGGTCGAGTCCATATAGTACCCCAGTTAGAAAGCACAATTAACTGTGGTTCCATCAGGCATCTTGCTCAAGTCAAAGACAATCGCCTCATTGTTTCGCTTCACTTGAGTAATATGAAACAACGTAGACGTAGATCGTCGATGAGTATATATTTTTGAGCCTATGTCTCGGACAAAGTCAGTTGTTGCAAAACAACATCCACCTTCATAACATGGTCCACTTTGTGTAATTGACATATATGCTTGAATTGCCCCTGTCTCACCCATTTGGGGATACACAAGAAAACTAAATTGAGTTTTGTAGCTATGCGGTAAATTCACTTTACAGTCCACTAAAACAGTCGCTTGCTCCGGAATGTCTTGCGTTGAAAGCATGATTTTTTTATCGTGCTCGGATATCACAGGCAACTTTTCTCTGGTAGCAGCAGGCGTATCAGCAAGTGTAAAAGAACTGAGAAAAAGTAACAAACACATCATCGTTATTTTTTTCATGACACATAACCTCTTTCTAGAACATCATGTGCTATTGTAACACAACACTTGAGCAATTGCTGTTCGTCCTCTTCCCGTGTACACTTAAAGCAATTTTTTGAATCAATAATAACAAGAAGGAATATCGCCTTGGCTAACATTATTGTGGTGACATCTGGGAAGGGAGGCGTCGGTAAGACCACGTCTTCTGCTGCCATTTCATCGGCCCTTGCTATGCGAGGTCATAAAACTGTTGTTGTTGACTTTGACATTGGTCTTCGTAATCTCGACTTGGTCATGGGATGCGAAAGACGAGTTGTCTATGATTTTGTCAATGTCATTAATGGTGATGCGACCTTACAACAAGCCCTGGTTAAAGATAAAAGACTATCCAACTTATCTATTTTACCTGCTTCACAAACGCGCGATAAAGACGCCCTTACAATGGAAGGCGTTGAACGTACTATTCATGCGCTTTCTGAAATGTTTGACTACATTGTATGTGACTCCCCTGCCGGCATTGAATCTGGGGCTCTCATGGCCATGCATTTTGCCGATCACGCTATCGTGGTGACTAACCCTGAAGTTTCATCGGTTCGCGACTCCGATCGTATCCTAGGCATCCTCGCGAGTAAAACCAAACGCGCTATGGAAGGCAGAGAGCCAGTAAAAGAACACTTATTACTCACTCGCTATGACCCAGAGCGCGTCACCAAGGGAGACATGCTCTCAGTCGATGATGTGCAAGAGATTTTAGCTATCCCTCTCATTGGTATTATTCCTGAATCAAAAGCCGTTCTAAAAGCATCCAATACCGGTACACCAGTAGTCCTTGATGAAAACAGTGATGCAGGACTTGCTTATCAAGATGCCGTAGCCCGCTTCATTGGAGAAGACAGGCCAATGCGGTTTCTCAACACTGAGCGAAAAGGAATTTTGCGTCGAATATTCAGCAAAAAAGAAGAGGGAGCGATTGCATGAGTATTTTTAGTTACCTGAAGCGACGTAATCAGCTGTCGGCTTCTGTTGCCAAGGAGCGATTACAAATCATCATTTCGCATGAGCGTGCTCAGCGTACGACCCCTGATTACTTACCCAAACTGCAAGAAGAAATTATTGCGGTTATCTCAAAGTATGTGCCAATTGATAAAGATCAGGTGGTGGTGAACCTGGATAGGCTCAATGACAACAGTGCTGTGTTAGAGCTGAATGTCACTATGCCTGAAGAAGCGCTGACTGCGTCCGAAGCAGAAGTAAAGCCAGAGTCTTCTAAAGACAATAAGAAAAAAAGTAAGCACAAAGAAAAGGCGAGTGCTGGAGCTTGATGTCATTCCTGCGCAGGCAGGAATCCATTTCTAATTTGGCATGGATTCCTGCCTGCGCAGGAATGACATATGTTTAATTACTCCTCATCGTCCAAAGACATCAAGCTTGCGTTTCCGCCAGCGGCCGTTGTATCTTCCGAATAGGTCCGCTCATGACAGAATCTCAGTAGATACTGTGGACCACCTGCTTTAGGCCCTGTGCCTGAGAGCCCTTCCCCACCAAAAGGTTGCAGGCCAACAATCGCACCGGTCGTATTACGATTCACATAGAAGTTCCCTGCATGAATGCGCTCACGTACATATTGTACGGTTCGGTTAATACGACTATGAATCCCAAAGGTTAATCCAAAGCCTGTGCTATTAATCTCATCAATCACACCATCTAAATTGTTTTGCTTGTAACGTATGACATGCAAGACAGGACCAAACATTTCTTCTTTTAAGTCATGCATGCTATTAATCGATATTGCGGTTGGTGGCATGAAAGTTCCGTCAGCGCAGGTTTCATCTAACGCACACTGATAAATAATACGATGCTTCGTTTTCATTTCTTCAACATGATTTTGCAACTGCTTTAAAGCCCCTTCATTAATGATTGGACCGACATCAGTTGAGAGCCATTGTGGTAAGCTCACACGAAGTTCTGCCATCGCACCTTTAAGCATAATCTCGAAGTCATCATAAATTTCATCTTGAATATACAAGACCCGCAATGCCGAACAACGCTGACCGGCACTGCCGAAGGAAGACAGTAGAACATCTTGCACCACTTGTTCAAGCAGCGCTGATGAATCAACAATCATACCGTTTTGACCACCAGTTTCTGCAATGAGCGGTACAATTTCACCGCCTCTTGCTGCAAGGGTTTGGTTGATGCCTGTTGCGGTATCGGTTGAACCTGTAAAGACCACTGCTTTAATCCGCTTATCACTGACCAGTAAATTACCCACCATGCGTCCAGGTCCTGGCAGCAACTGAATCGCCGCTTTTGGAAATCCTGCTTCGTACATCAACTTTACTGCAGTATAAGCAATTAATGGTGTGGGGGCTGCGGGTTTTGCAATCACACAGTTCCCAGTCACAAGCGCTGCTACCACCTGTCCTGTGAAAATAGCAAGCGGGAAGTTCCAAGGGCTAATACAGAGTACCGTGCCTCTTGCATGTAAGCTCAGTTGGTTGGTCTCCCCCGTATATCCAGTCAATTCTGTTGGTGCTCCCATCAGCTTTTCTGCCATATTGGCGTAGTAGCGACAAAAGTCGACGGATTCTCGCACTTCAGCAATCCCATCTGCCCAAGTTTTTCCAGCTTCAAGACAGGCAATAGCTAAGAAGGTGTTGGTATGGGTTTCTAATAAGTCACCAAAGCGACGTAGGCATGCAGCACGCTCGGCAACAGGTGTTCTCGACCACACGTCAAAACACTCATCAGCTTTTTGCAGTGCCCATTCAACATCTTCCTCTGTGGCATTGGTCACATAGCCAATTTGCATTTTATGTGACTGAGGTGACACAAGAGGCAGTCTTTCGGTATTACTGGTTTTTCTGCCTGCAATCAAAGGTTTCGCTTCCCAGCTGAATGGCTCCATCGCTTTAAACGTTTTTTGCAGTTGTGCACAGACTTCTCGGTCGGTCCAGTCAATGCCATCTGAGTTTGCACGTTCTGGGCCATAAATATCTTGTGGCAATGGAATATTTTGATTGATTTTATCTAAGTACGCTTTGGCTTTTTTGATGGGGGCTTCAACTAGCTCACTTGCTGGTGCATCGGCATCCACCAAACGATTTACAAATGAAGAGTTTGCCCCATTTTCGAGTAATCTTCGCACTAAATAAGGAAGTAAGTCTTCGTGCACACCGACTGGTGCGTAAATACGGCAAGGAATACCATATTTGTCTGCAGGCACAATTTGGTCATATAACTCACGTCCCATCCCATGCAAACATTGGAATTCAAAGTCACGGTAATCTTTGGCAAGGTGCATCACCAGCGCAACAGAGTAAGCATTGTGCGTTGCAAATTGCGGATAAATAAAGTCAGTTAAAGTAAACAGTTTTTTAGCACAAGCTTGGAACGAGACATCGGTAAATACTTTTCGGGTAAATACAGGGTAGTCTTTTAAACCTTCCATTTGTGCTTTCTTAATTTCGCTATCCCAGTAAGCGCCTTTAATTAAGCGCACCATGATGCGTCGATTTTGGCTTTTAGCAAGTTCTGCCACCCAGTCGAGCACTGCAAAGGCACGTTTTTGGTAAGATTGAACCGCCAAACCAAAACCTTCCCAGCCTTCAAGTGATGAGTCACAAAACACGCGCTCAATCACATCTAGTGAAATATCTAGCCGTTCAGACTCTTCGGCATCAACTGTGAGTTTAATGCCAAAGCGTTTTGCCTGTTGCGCTAATGCTAAAAGTTTAGGAGCAAGTTCTGCAAGTACACGCTCATGTTGTCCTTCTTCATAACGCGGGTGTAGTGCAGAAAGCTTCACAGAAATGCCTGCACGGGTATAAATATTGCTGTCAGAAGAAACGTTTTTACCAATAGTTTCAATCGCATCTTGATACGCTTTAAAATAAGTTTCAGCATCGGCTTGGGTTAAAGCAGCCTCACCAAGCATATCGTAAGAATAACGATAGCCGCAGGCTTCTTCTTTTTTTGCGCGCTTCAAAGCTTCCGTAATGGTACGTCCCATCACAAACTGGCGACTCATAATACGCATCGCTTTATCAACAGCTTTTCGAATCACGCCTTTACCGCTTTTATTCATCAGGTTAAAGACACTCTTACCTAAAAATGAATCAGCTTTATTTGGATCGAGTACTTTCCCGGTGAGCATCAAAGCCCAGGTGGTTGCATTCACAAAAAATGAATCACTTCTTGCTCTGTGTGCATCCCAGTCTGCCTGCGTCAACTTATCTTGTATCAGTAAGTTAATGGTTTTATTATCTGGTACGCGTAGTAAGGCTTCAGCAAGACACATCAACACAATACCTTCATCCGTAGAGAGTGAGTACTCTGTTAAAAATGAGTCAATTCCGCCAAGCTCTTCCGTTGCTTTTCGTGTTGATTCAACTAACTCTGTTGCGCGTAATTCAATGGCTTTTAGAGCTTTTTCATCAAGCATGGCAGCTTCTAAGCGTGCTGTAATCACTTGCTTCTCTTCTGCGCGATATTGTGCATTAATGGCTGCACGAAGCCCTTTCTGGGCTTGAATCGAGTGTTGCTCAAGCATTGATAACTCCTACTTAAACTGTTTACTTTTAAGCCAAATGATGATATAATGACCACCTTTTTTATGCCTGCTTGTCTTGATGGGGGTTATTATGAATTTTCTAATTGGCCTTGTATTAATGATTTTTTTTGGTGCAAATATTGCATCTACTACACCTAGTATATCAAATTTGGCGCCAAACGCTGATATTAACACAGAAGTAAACCATTTAAGTCAAATCGCACCTCAATTAGATAAAAAAGTCCTAAGGCTTGCCCTGATAGCTTATCAGAAAGCAACGCTTTCAGGCGCTGTCACCAAACCTATTTTGACAGTGGTTGACTATTCAAAACCCTCTTCAGAGCAACGCTTATGGATTTTTGATGTGAAACGTGAAAAGTTATTGCTGAACACCCATGTTGCACATGGTAAAAACTCAGGGGATGTCACACCCAATCACTTTTCGAATCAAGTGAACAGCAAACAAAGTAGCCTTGGAACTTATGTGACACAGAATACCTATATAGGTTCACATGGCTACTCACTAAACTTGAAAGGACTTGAAAAAGGCATTAATGATAATGTATTCACAAGACGTGTTGTGGTACATGGTGCCTCTTATGTTGAGCCAGGCTTTATTAAAAGCGTTGGACATGCTGGCCGAAGCTGGGGATGTCTTGCCATTGCCCAAACACTTGCCAACCCCGTCATTAACTTGATTAAAGATGGCTCAGTGATTTTTGCCTACTACCCAGATAAGCAATATTTATCACATTCACACTATTTGTAAAAAGAAATCTGTGCTACCCTAACGGACAGAAATCAAGATGATTCTTATGTTCGTTAGGGATGCACATGAACGCGACCGAGCGCAGTTTAGCAAAGCACGCCAAAATTAAAGTCATTGACTGGTTAATTGAACAATTTCCCGCCGCCTTCTTCAAAAAAAACAAACATATTAAGCCCCTCAAAGTTGGTATCCTAGAAGACATCTTCGACTTTCACCACCAACTAGAAACGCCCCCTTTTAGTAAAAAGGCCATTCGTAGTGCACTCACCTATTATTGCACCTCCCCTGCCTACTTAAATGCTCAAAAACCCAACACGGCAAGACTTGATTTATTCGGTAACGAAATAGATTTGGTGACTACAGAGCAGGCTAAGTATGCAAGGCAGCGCTACGAACGCCAATATCTTACCCCTGCCTCCCTCAAATTTAGTCAGGCTTCTGCGCTGCCAGCAGATAATTCACCTGAATCTCTTCACTCTGAAGTAGAGCCTTCCGACTAAATGGGTTGTAGGCAAGCCCAGTCATCCCCACTGGTGAAAGGCCCGCCTCACGAACTGTTTTTGCAAGCTCACTTGGGCGAATAAAACGCTCAAAGGTATGCGTTTGTCGAGGCAGGAGCGATAACACATACTCTGCTGCAACAATGGCAAGTGCATAAGCCTTTGCCGTGCGATTTAGCGTAGATAAAAAAAGTGTACCACCTGGCTTTAACAAGCGCGCTGCCGAATGAATCACACGTTCTGGATTATCGACATGCTCAAGCATTTCAAGACACGTCACCACATCAAACTGAGGTGACTCAAAGCACTCAACCGGCTCACAAACATAATGAATATCCAATTGCTCTTTTTTAGCATGCGCTCGCGCTGTCTGCAACGCACCCTCTTCAACATCTAAGCCTGTGACAATCGCCCCCTTTTTTGCAAGTCCTTCACTGAGCACGCCACCACCGCACCCAATATCCAGCACATGCAGCCCTTGGAGTGTGACATATTGTTCAATCCACTCTAAACGTGCAGGATTGATGTCATGTAAGGTTTTGAGTGGGCCATCGATGTCCCACCAGCTCTCAGCATGTTTTGCAAAACGTGCAATTTCTGCTGCATCAACGGTTTGCTCTTCATTTCTCATCAAGTAATAAATCCATGGGTTTAAAAAACTGAATGACATCTGGGTTGGTCATAAAGCTCAAATTATAGGGGTGCTCAGCAAGTAAGCTGTCAAAGCGCTCATGCCCAGGTATTTTCTCAGCAATTCGTCCAAATAACAGCAGTTTAACCGCGCTTTGCCTATCCGATAGCTCATCCAAAATGACTTCCATAAAGGGAAGCCACTGTTTCGCATGATAAGGCACTCTATCTTTCTCATAAACTAAAGAGGCGTTAAGTAGCATAAATCCCTGGCTCAACAAGTGTGTAAATAGGGCATCCAAGGTTTGGTGATAACGGGTATTATCAAGCCGCGCAATAGCCGGTTGTGAGAAGTCGTCCGTCAAGTCCCCCCTTGCATACAGCAGCATTTTCAATAAATTACGCAGTGAAGTTGCACGGTTCACTGCCGTACTAAACCCTTTCTCAGACCAAAGGCCACTCACTGCAGCGTCCCAAAAGGCATATCCATTCGCTGAGTCGGCACGAGGATAAGGCGACTCACCAAACAAGATATATTTTACCGAGCGCAATGGACGCTTAAAAGCACTAAATAAAGATTCTTGCACCGGCAGATAGTCATAGCCCACGACTAAATCCTCAAGATATGCTGCATCCATCCGAGAAAGCGCTTCACGCAAAATATCATGCCACTCGGGATGTGCTCCCTCTAAAAAATTAGAAATCATTTTGCTTTCATTCATAATTAAAATATCAGGTGTAGTATACACATCAAATTAAGGAAGCTACTATTTAAAGAGAGAAATCTTTTACTTTAGAATCAGGCGATATGAACCAGTTACTCTTAAGACATGCCCAAGATTCAGACTTAGAGGCCATCCATACGCTCGCCAAAGAGGGTGGTTTTGGACTCACGACTCTTCCTAAAGACAGAACTTTGCTGGCACAACGTTTGGAGCATGCTACAGCCTCATGGCAACAAGTTCGAAGAGCCTCTGGCAGTGAGTATTACTTATTTGTCTTAGAAGACCCAAAAACCAAACAAGTCGTTGGCACCTCAGCGATTGAAGCACAAACAGGCAGCGAATCCCCTTTTTATTCTTATAAGCTCTCTAAGCGTATTAAAACCTTAAAAAGGCGCTCAGATAAGAGTCAGCATGAAGATGAACTACTTAATTTAGTAAACGATCACCAAGGCCACACCGAGCTCTGTACGCTTTATTTAAAGCCAGAGTACCGTAAAGACGGATATGGATCATTTTTGTCTCGTGCTCGGTTTTTATTTATGGCGCAAAACCCAGAGCAGTTTTCAGACACAGTCATTGCTGAGATGCGCGGCGTCACGAATGATGCGGGCAACTCCCCCTTTTGGGACGCCTTAGGCTATCACTTCTTTCATTTATCTTTTCTTGAGGCAGACCAGCTCACGCTATCCACTGACAAGCAGTTTATTGCAGATTTTATGCCTGAATACCCTATTTATGTAAAGCTGCTCCCAAAAAGCGCTCAAGCGGTTATTGGAAAGCCCCATCCCTCAACCGTACCAGCCATGAAGCTTTTACTGGATGAAGGTTTTTATTACAACCGGTATGTTGACATCTTTGATGCAGGCCCCGTGCTTGAAGCCCCTTTGTCTTACATCAAAACCTGGAAGCAAAGTCAAACCTTTACCCTCAAAGAAGCAGGAGAAAAACTACCACCTTCTGATTATCTTATTGCAACTACCGGCGATAACTTTCGGGCAACCAAAGCACCCGCTTTATTAAACCTCCATGAGAATACCTGCAGCCTTTCCAAGGAAACTATAGGCCTACTCAAACTACAACCTGGAGCGCTTGTTCGAGTTGCACCTTTTTAAATCAAATTCATCGTCTACTAGACAGTAACGAAATGTTTGTGGTACCTTAGGCCCGCAAACGCGCCTTAAGAAGGGCACGTGTACTAGTTTATTCTGAGGATGATTTTTATGATAAGACGGTTAAGAGTTGCATTATTTTGCATGAGTGGTTTATTTACAGCACCTGTGCTTGCTGATGCCGAACCCTACTTGTTCCAAAACGAGCAATACATTGACTACGAGCTTCCAGCAGGCGAGCCTCGCGTTTTTTCTAACGTTTTTCGATGGACTATTCATGCAGAGTGTACCGCCATCAAAAATGAAGGCACCAATACTATTTCCATTAAAATTCTACGAAAAAAAGGTATCATCAACGATATTATCTTGCACCGTGGTGAGTCTTTAGACGTAGAAACAGAGCTGGGTGATAAATTTGATATTGTTGCTGAGCCAGGCACAAGCGTTCAAATGACAAATCAAGGTGAAAAATTGGCTATTTTCCGCTGCATCGCCATCAGCGATTCAAAAGCATAATCGTCCCACCCACAAAAGAACAAAAAACCAACAATATGTCCTATACTTTTTATACGGTTCTAGATTGTTGGTTTTTTTATGCAGAACAAAACTGAACAAACTTATGATGAAAAATTGGGAATAATTCAAGATTTTTCAAGCCATGTGCTTGTCCCTTTAAAAGAAGCCCAAGCAAGGCTTCAAGCACGTATTAAAAGCATACAGCCCGACAATCCAGAAGCACTTCAAGAAGATACTTCAGACCTTACCCTCGAACAAGAAAAAGCAGAAGTATTAGATAAGCTCAGAAAAGCCAAAACATTGGCCGAAGAACACGCTCATCTCGCACCTATTTTTTACGCTTCCTTAAAAACCCTCACTAACAATGGTGACGCACTCATTACCCCTTCGCACTTTAGCTCAGGCAGCACTTATACAAAAAGTGTACGTAACACACTCAAAAACATGCAGACCAAAGCAACAGAAGCACCGCCAATTGTCTCTGCTGTTGCAGTCACCGCAAAACCAGAAGAAGCCATGAAGCGCTTCTTGGAGCAGCAAGAAGTGTTTATTGCAAAAATACGCGAACTACAACTCTACTTGACCGCATTTAGCCACCCGGTAGATGACCAAACACCACCAAAAGAACAGGAGACCCAAGCGGTCATTGAAGATTATTTGGAAACGTGTAAGGCTACTATTGAAGCACATGAAACACTTGGGTTTACATCACTCCTGAAAGATAAAGATAAACCAGAAACAGAGAGAATGAATGCTTTTGTAGAGGCTTGTACCAAAAATGAGTTTGAGCAATACAACGCGCATCAACAAAGGCTTTCCGCATTACAAAGCAAAATTAAACCTCTTCCACTCGCAAAACAAGTGCATGAGTGTGCTAAAGAGCCACCCAAAAACCTTCGCAGCACCCCGCGCTTGCTCGCAGCGGCTAGAACGCAAGAACCAAGGCTAAATGCTGTGCTTGAGCCTGTTCAAGAGCGTGCAAGACAAACCTACTTGCAAACCAGAACGATTCGCCACTTTCAACAGTGGCCACTGCACTCAAAAGATGCAAGAAAAATGGACAGGAAAACGGCCGTGCTTCGCTCTTTGCTGTTACTGAATTTCCATAATCCAACTGTAGCCCTCAAGCCAGATGGAAAAACACCAAAAGACGAGGTCACAGACCTGCCAACTTACTTACAAACCGTTTTGCTAGAAGCATACCCAGAGACTTTTACACTTGCGGAAGATGGTCGCCTGGCAGCTATACCAACAGTGGAACATTCATCCCTGATTACAGAGGCACTGGGCTTAGACCGAGCCCACCCCTTGTGGCCAGAACGATTTGATAAAAGTAAACTGAATGAGCTCATCGAAGAAGACCCTGATAACCCATTATGGGTGGTTTTAAAAAGCATGATGCCAGTCACAGCCAACCAGCCGAGACACCTTTCTTTCGCTGAAAAAATACAAACTTATGAACAAGTCACTCAACTTATTGAAGACAAAAAACTCGGTTACAGTCGAAAAACCAATATTGGCATACACGTCACCGATGCTGCCATACGACTGATGCGCGCCAATACAGGTAAAAAGCTTGCAGAAAAGGAGGAGGATCATAATCAGGCAACTCATGCGATTCAAGAGCATTTCGATGCCATGCAGAGCCGGGTTGCAAAATGGGAGGGTAAAAAGCATCGTGAAAAACATGGCCGACTTACCATCTCACAACAAAATCGCGCTGTTTCGACAGAATGCGCCAGGCTTCAAGAAAAACTTAAGAATCCAAAAAAACCTTTTGCTGAACTGAAGGATTTAGAGGTTAAGGACACCGATAATTATGGAGTAGTTCCGCAGGTAGTGAGAGGGCCCTCTCCTAGACCTCAAACACCATCCCCTCCGCCTGGAAAACCGAAAAGGTCTCGTAAACTTGAAATTGAGCTTGCTACAGGTGATGAGATTCATCAAAAAGTGGTTCAACCCATCCTACACGCTTTAGACAAACATCTACTTAAAAACACTGATAAACAGGCAATTTTAGATGCCCTATGGAATGCACGACAAATTGTAGCTGCACATCCTGAGCATGCTTATCTTGTTCGGGAAGTATTACAAGAGAGTATGCTGGGAGGCGGACTACGACAAACCATCAGTATTTTTCAAGATGAATTTTATAAGAAACAACTTGAAGTAGACTTACAGGCCATATCTCACTTAACGCAAGAAACTGCAAATGACTATCTCGCCTCAAGTCGTCAGCCATGGCTTGAAGCACACCAAAAGTTAAATCCGAAAGATTCAACTCAATTTGCATCTAATGTCAGTGAGCTTTTGCTCAAAGAAATGCGCTTTGTGAGTGAGGTAGCGCAAGTTCGAGTTTTACTCCCGATACTGAGTAAACACCTAAAGAAAGCAGATCAAGATATTTTAGAAAACTATATGAAATTGGCTGACCAACTAGTCAAAACATATCAAGCGCTTCATTTAGACGTGCTATTCGAGCACGTCGACCCACTTCTCTCTCAAGAGGAAATGGCTCAAAAATTAGCCAAAGCTTATTCATCACCGGAGTTTCAAACCTATATGCGGTGCATGGAAGAGCTTTCCAAACAACACCCGAACATGACACGAATTCTCGAAAAAGTTAAACCGCTCAACGCCCAGATTCTGGGAAGCCTCCTGATTAAAGCACCACAACGACCAGGCTTCATTATGACTGGACTAAAAGAAGTTAAGAAGTGCTATGCGAAGCCCCCACGAGATAACAATGCTGCCGACGCTATGTTTGGTAAGACAATGACTGCATTATCTCAGATGGGATTTGGGTTTAATGGTCAGCAAGAAGCACAAGCTATACTCGATAAAGAGCACAAAGGACTTACGGATACAGAGCATCTTTTGCGAGAGACCATCATGCTCAATCTGGGACAATGGAGCCGCTTCGAAGGAGACGAGCGTGAGTATCGCATAGATGGCTATTTACGTGGTATTTTGCCAGTAGCCTACCCAAAGACTTTTCAGCGTGACGAGTTCGGTAACATCGAAGTAATAGGCCAAAACGCGGCAGAGATTTACAAAGCATTAACCGGGGAAACATTAGATGGCGCAGGCCAAAAATATACTATAAAAGTCCCTTTAGGCTCCGGAAACTTAGACCCAGACGCACTTAAAAGCTTGTCGCAAGCGGAGCCCGATAATCCGCTTTGGGCTACTTTGCTCATCATGCAAAAAATGAGTGGGACGCCTTTATCACTCAAAACAAAATTGCAAGCTTATGGCGAAAGTATTACATTCATAAATATAGGAAGACTAGGCAAGAAAGAAAAGACAGAGATGGCTATTGCGCTCGCAAAAGGCGCGATGAGTGACATCGAGAAAGAAATTAGGCGATGTGCACTTGCACAACCACCAGAAGAGCTAGCTGATGTTGGCGAGATTAGCGCCGAAGCAGCTTCACTACTAAAGCAAATCGACGATCTTCCCGTACAATCACAAGAGAAAGAGGCGGCCAAACTGTATTGTGAGGAAATTATTAGACAAATTCCAAAACCAGCGTCTGTAAGGCTTGAAGAAGAACAAAATGTAGCTAGACGCAGACAAGGGAGCATTGAACAGCAGAATATCGAGCGCGCCAGAGAAGCAGCAAGAGCGCAGCGAGACAGTAGGAGAATAACACCTCCTCCACTACTCACACAAAGACACCTCGCAGAGGTATTCATGCCCTATCTCAATAATGAGAGAGCTGGTCGAAGGGTTTTTTTTGATAGGCTTCCAGAAAGGCACCTAGCGCTAGCACAAACCGCCCTTGGCGTAGCAAACGAACATGACATGTGGAATCCAGCAAACTTTAACATTGAGGCATTGAATCAATTAATTACCGAGTCTGAGGGAGATTTAAAGTTACATTGGCATATTTTGAAAGCCATTCATACTGTGCATGATCAACATACCGCGGTGGAAGAAAAAGTGCAGGCGTATCAAGATCTATTCCAATCCGTGCCAGACGAACACTTTGAATTAGTTCACCAGCTTTCAAAAGATGTACTAGAGCATGCTGTCATTGAGGGGAGAGTTAATAGCCCTTTTGTAATTAAATATTTGAAGCATATACAAGAAATGAAAATCACAACACCTGGGCTACTATGGAGCCCAGCAGAGCCTAGATACTCAAAGCAGAATATCGATACACTCTATCTGCAAATGATTCAAAATATAAAGGAGATTGAAAACCTCACTGAAGATATGAAGTGCCGAATAATTATAGATTTAGTTCAAGCTAATCAATTTGAAGCAGAGTATGCCAAAGAAGTAATAACCTTTTATCCATCCCTTATTCACTCTGCTGCCAGTTCCAAGCAATATGAAACGGCCACTATGCTTATAGACCAAGCTATAGCTAATATCGATCTAAGCGAACCTGAATATAACAACTACCATAGGAAATTAACAGAGTTCATTTTACAACCTAGCTCTGATAATGTGCACGGCATCATTCCCCAAGATATACCTTTAGAAAATAAAATTGAATTGTATCAGCATATAGTAGACAAAATACTAACCGACGAACACCTAGACACCACAGATAAATCTACCTTAGCGCTTGAACTATTAAAACGCGTAGAAAAAACAGTCACGCAACAAAGCAGAAATCCGCGCATATTAAAAATGGTCGAAAAGATAGAAGCGCAAGTAGAAGCACACACGACGGCAGGCTCTGAACAATCAGCAGTACGAGAATTTCAACGGCTTAAAGCGCAATACCAAGCAGATATTGCTAAAGATATTCCTGCTCCACCACCGCCAAGACAAACAGATACGCCTTCGCTATAGCCCAGAGCAAGCAATATTAATGCTCGCGTGTTGCCTTAAACTCAATCTCAGGGTATTTTTCTTCAGCCAAGCTCAAGTTTACCCGGCTTGGCGCCAAATACATAAGCGCATCGCCGCCATCCAAAGCTAAATAGTCTTCAGCTTTTGCTTTAAAGGCTGCAAGTGCTTTTTCATCGTCAGAGTACACCCAACGTGCGCAGGCTACATTCACAGAATCATAAACACATTGCACGTTGTACTCATGTTTGAGTCGGTGAGCAACCACATCAAACTGTAGTACTCCGACCGCGCCTAAAATTAAGTCATTACGAGCCAGTGGCCGAAAAATCTGGGTTGCTCCCTCTTCTGAAAGCTCAATCAAGCCTTTCAGCAGTGCTTTGCTTTTGAGGGGGTCTTTAAGACGTACCACACGAAAAAGTTCTGGGGCAAAGTTTGGAATGCCAGTGAACTTGAGTGTTTCGCCTTCAGTAAAGGTATCTCCAATACGAATGGTGCCATGGTTATGAAGTCCAATAATGTCGCCAGGAAAAGCTTCATCGGCATGTACGCGACTACTCGCCATAAAGGTTAAGGCATTACTGAGTGCTATTTCTTTACCAAGCCGTAAGTGCTTCACTTTCATGCCTTTTTTGAACTTACCAGAGCAAACTCGCATAAAAGCAATTCTGTCACGATGCTTGGGGTCCATATTGGCTTGAATTTTAAATACAAAACCGCTTAGAGCTTTCTCACTTGGCAAGACTTCACGCTCTTTGGCTTCACGGGCTTGTGGCGGTGGTGCAAAAGCAACAAAATCATCAAGCAGTGGCTCAATACCAAAGTTATTAATTGCTGAGCCAAAATACACTGGGGTCAACTTACCTGCTAAATAATCTTCAAGATTTAGTTCGTGTGAAGCGCCTTTTAAAAGCTCAATTTCATCACGTAAGTCAGCTGCTGCACTTTCCCCCAATACCTCATCAAGCTTTGGGCTATTTAAGCCTTCAATCACCGATGCTTCTTGCTTTTCAGCATTTTTACCAGACTGATACAAATAGATTTTATCTTGATAGAGGTGATAAATACCTTTGAATCGGCTCCCCATACCAACCGGCCAAGTCACTGGGGCACATTGAATTTTTAATACTGTTTCGATTTCATCTAATAATTCAATAGGCTCTCGACCTTCCCTATCTAATTTATTGATAAAGGTCATAATCGGCGTATCACGCAGACGACAAACATCCATCAGCTTCACGGTACGCTCTTCCACCCCTTTGGCAACATCAATCACCATTAAAGCAGAGTCGACCGCAGTTAAGGTACGATAAGTATCTTCCGAGAAATCCTCATGACCTGGGGTATCCAAAAGATTCATAATATGGTTGAGGTGCACAAACTGCATCACAGAAGTGGTGACAGAAATGCCTCGCTCTTTCTCCATTGCCATCCAGTCGGAAGTAGCATGCTTTGATGCTTTTCGGCCCTTAACAGTCCCTGCCATTTGAATAGCACCTCCAAAAAGCAACAGCTTTTCAGTCACTGTGGTTTTACCTGCGTCAGGATGTGAAATAATGGCGAAAGTTCGCCTTTTTGTGAAATCAGAATAAAAATCGGACATAAAAGCCCCCAAGAAAGAAGGCTGGCATTCTAAGGAAAAGCGTAGAAAAACACAAGGCTAGTTGAATTAAGATTAAACTTTATGCTACAATTATTGCCCTGTTTTTTTGAAGTACAGAAATAAAGCCGAAAATCGTGAGAAACATCATATGATCATATTAACAGATGAACAAAAAGAAATTGTAAAGCGTGCAGCACAAGACTTCTACTCAGACTACGTGACTGATGCTATTACCATTGGCGCAAACTCATTCAGCCAGGGCTACAGCTTCATAGGCAGTGCTGCGGAGTTTGATTCACAAATTGAAGAGCGATTCAATCAATGTATCAACGACAGTCGTGAGCTTAATGGCACTCAAAAAGAAGAAATCATTGATGCTTTTCGTAGATGCTTTAATTCTAGAAGCCCGCTTACACTGAGCTCAAGAAGCGGACGCTTTACAAACAGCAAGGAACAAAAGGAATTCGAAGCCTGTCGTGTAGCACGCTTTATAGCAGCATTCTCAGAAGAGCTTGATAGCATAGGCTGTAAGCAAATCCCGGAACCTTTTTAATTATCTCTATCAATAAAGAAGTATTACCATGAAAAACGTACTCTCTCCAGACCTATATCAGGCAATTATCAATATCATCGAGCATTTCCATCAAGACGTCCTCGACTCACTAAGAAAACAGCTCCAAGCAGCACTTCAGCGGGGCGAAGGCATTATGTGCATAACAGCTAGCACTGAGGAGCTCGCCGTCAAGCTCTTGAGGAGGAAATTAACCAAAACTAGACTACTAAGTTCCGAAGATTGCAAAACAATCACGTCTATTTTTGAAAAAGCACGGGGAAGCCGCGCCCAAAACCCCATTCAACTGCTGGAAGAAAAACCAAATTCGCCAGTAGCAAAAAAAATGCATGAAGAGTTTATGTTATGCTTTGAAGAAGACCTCAAAGAAAATTTTCACATCATTGAAGAAGGGCACTCACAAAACAGGCATAGATTTAGTGCTCGCCCAGGAATTCGGGGCTCTTCTACCCCTATTTTGATTCCGTCTGCCCCTCAAGAAGAGCTGCGTCACGGAGCACACCCTGGCTTCTAACCTTGGCAATCGCTTGGCGGATTTTATCAGCCTCTTCTGAGGCTTGTGGCATCAACTCTAACAAGCGCTCCCAATACATCACGGCATCTTGATTGAGGTGCCGTGCGTATGCATCATAAGCAAGCATCGCAAGTGCATCCATTTGCTTTGGATTTTCTTCTAAAATACCGAGCAATAACTGACGCGTACTCTCATCAAAACGCTCATGATGAAGTACCCAAACGCTTTCAGCATAATGCAGACTATACTCGTGATTTTTAGGTTCAAGGCTGTGCGCGACCACATAGGCGGCATTCGCCTCTTGAAAGTCCCCTTTCGAAGCGTATACACGCCCCAATAAAAACCATGCTTTTGCATCTTTAGGTGTTTCAGAAAGACGCTTTTTAAGCCTCTCTACAATTGCATCTGTACTGCCAAAAGAGGCGAGCACTTGCTCTGCTTCCGCTTTTTTGTGTAAAGCAGTTTTATAGCGCTGCCACTCAGGCCCACCACCCCAAACAGCATACCCTGCCACTAAAAAAATAAGAACCGCAGGGAGCGCGCCAAAAAACAAAATTTTTCTTTTTCTGAGCGGATAAACGGCGACCAAGAGCCCAAGCAGCATAAGTGCAACCAAAACACCCCAATCAAGCATGGCGTGTCCTCCGCCAAAAGAGCGCAAAGCCTAGCAGTAAGAATACAATAGGAGCCCACCACAAAATCAGCGTCACTGACTTCACAGGCGGCTTAAATAAAATGAAATCGCCATAGCGCGCGGTTAAATAGCGCACAACTTCATCATCGCTTTTCCCCTCTTCTACCAACTGATACACCTCATCGCGTAAGTCTTTGGCGAGTGGCGCATTTGAGTCTGCTAGGTCTTGATTTTGGCACACGAGACAACGAAGCTCTCGCAAAAGTCCTTGAAACTGGGCGGATTGTTTAGGATTTTGAAAGGGGTACAAAGCTTCGGCTTGTGCCATCAGTGGAACCAGCAATAATGTGAATATCACAGCTTTCAAACTCACAACAATGCCTCCCACTTAGACTTTAAAACATCGTTCCATGCACTTGCTGTTAAAGCCCCAACATGGCGGTAACGAATAAATCCGTTGGCATCAACAAGAAAAGTCTCAGGCGTGCCATACACCCCCAAATTAATCCCTATATGCCCACCTCTATCTGTGCCAATTAATCGGTATGGATTACCCCAAGTTTGTAGCCAGCGCATCGCATCAAATGGATCATCTTTGTAATTTAAACCGTAGAGCGGCACCCCATTATCAGCAAGCTTCAATAAAAAGACTTGCTCTTCTGCACACACCTCACACCAGCTGGCAAATACATGTAGTACGGCTGGATGCCCCTGCATACTCTGTGCCGAGAACAACCGCATTTTGTCACCCAATACTGGCGTTTCAAACGCCGGCAGTTTTTGATCGAGTCGTGCTGCAGGCAACTCACCTGGATTCAGTGATAAACCGCGCCAGAAAAAAATGGCCAGCACTCCAAATAAAACCATGGGCATAAGCCCCCAGGTTAAGTAACGCTTCATTTTGTTTTCCTCACCAAAGGGCCACTGACAAGCGCAAAGAGGCCACCTAGTAAAATCAAAAAGCCTCCAGCCCAAATCCAGCGCACACCAGGCTTATACATCAACCTCAGTGACCAAGCACCACGCTCCAAGTGCTCTCCTAAGGCAATATAAATGTCTCGTAAAAAGCCCGCGTGAATTCCTGCATCACTCATGACCATACGGCTCACGTCATAAATACGCTTCTCGGGACAAATGATGGTATGCCAATTGGCTTTGTCAAGCTTAAAGCAAGCACGTGTTCCAGTGTAATTGGGGCCTTTTAAGTCTGAGACTTCATCGATTTGCACCTCAAAGCCCGACCATTGCATCACTTCACCCGGGGTCAGTTTAATATCTTCTTCCACACCAAAGCCTGAGGTTAAGCTAATCCCAAGCACGGTAACTGCAACACCAATGTGGGCAAAGAACATTCCCCAAAATCGCAGGCCCACTTGGCGCAGCTTGTGCGTTTTTAGTCGGGTTTGTAAGCTCTTCACGGTTGCGAGAATAATCCATGCTCCCAATGCAAGTCCTAAAAAAACAAGCGGTTGAATCGGTTTTTTAAGCCACAAAAAAATAAACAGTGGCGAGCATAGGCTCAACAAAAACGCATATTGCAATGAAGCGCATAACCGACTCCACTGTTCTTGTCTGAAGCGACTATTCACACCAAGCCCCATTAAAGCGAGAACTGGCAACATCAGTGGCACAAAAACCGCATTAAAGTAAGGCGCCCCCACCGAAAGCTTGCCAAGCTTCAATGCATCAATCAGCAAAGGATAAACTGTACCCAGAAGTACTGTCAGCATCGACACACTCAAAAATACGTTATTAAGCAGTAACCCCCCTTCTCTGGAGACTAAAAAAGGCTTTTCTCGTTCCCTTAAGGTATCGACTCGAAAAGCAAACAACCCAAGTGAGCCACCAACCACAACCATCAAAAAAAGTAGGATATAAAGTCCACGTGCGGGGTCAACCGCAAACGCGTGCACTGAAGTTAAAACGCCTGAGCGCACCAAAAAAGTACCGATTAAACTGAGTGAAAAGGCAGTAATCGCCAAGAGTACTGTCCAAGCTTTAAGTTGCCCGCGCTTTTCGTTCACTACCAACGAATGTAATAGTGCTGTGCCAACCAGCCAAGGCATAAACGATGCATTTTCAACCGGGTCCCAAAACCACCAGCCGCCCCAGCCAAGCTCGCGATACGCCCACCAACTGCCAAGGGTAATCCCGATGGTTAAGCAACACCAGGCAGCAAGCGTCCAGGGGCGCGCCCAGCTTGCCCATACGACTTCTACTCGGCCAAGCCAAAGCGCTGCAATAGCAAGTGCAAAAGCCACAGCAAAACCAACATAGCCCATATAGAGCATTGGGGGATGAAATAAAAAACCTGGATCTTGCAAGAGTGGGTTTAAATCACGCCCTGTACTATTCAGTACTTCAAACTGGCGTAAGAATGGGTTTGAGGTACAAAGCAAAAACAGCAAAAATCCAATACTTAAAGCCCCCAAAACCACAAGCACACGCTCATAAAACACACGCTCTAAGCGACGACTGAATAACACAATCGCAACCATCCACCCTATTAGAATCAATACCCACAACAGCATCGAGCCTTCATGCCCACCCCAAACCGCACAGAGTTTATAAAACCAAGGCAAGGACGTACTGCTATTGAGCAGCACATAACGCACAGTAAAATCATCAAGCAAAAAACTAAGTGTTAAGCAGGCATACGCGAGTACAACAGCTCCCCCTTCTGCCAAGACATAATAAGTGGCTGATTTTGGCGAAAACACTAAAAGAAATGCAAATAACAAGGCCAGAATCAGAAAAAAAGTGCCAAGCTCTGGAATCATAGCTGCGCCTCTTTTTGTGCTGCAGCGCCTTTGACTAATGCCTCTCGCGCTTCAGGAGGCATATAGTTTTCATCATGCTTGGCAAGCACGCGGTCGGCTTTAAAGTGTCCAGGTTCTGCGAGCATGCCGTCAACCACCAGTCCCTGCCCCTCACGGAACAAGTCAGGAAGCAGTCCACGGTAGCTGACCAAAATCTCTTGATTGGTATCAGTGAGCTTAAACTGCACCTCCAAGTCCTTGCCACGTACTACACTACCCTCAACCACCTGACCTCCCATGCGAATATGAGCAGCTTTAGGTACCTCACCTTGCAGGACTTCAGTCGGCGTATAAAACAAGCTGATGTTTTGCCGGAGCGCATACATCACCAAGGCCACCACCGCTGAAAGTACAAGCATAGGGATTAAGAGTTTAATCAATTTCTTTTGGCGAACTGGATGCATTACAGACTTTTAACCCAACGTTTTAACTGACTCAAAACACGCTTTTTTTGTTGCTTCACATAGAAAAAGTGTGAGGCAAACACAAAAAAAACAATACCATAGGCAGACCACACATAACTTGCATAGCCCCCCATCTGAAACCAATGTAGTAGTGTATCCATGTTCTTTCTCTTAAATTAAAGCTTGAACCCATTTAGCGCGACGCTCACGCAGCAACACAAGGTTGCGCGCTTTCAGGCTCATGATAAAAAAGGCATACAATAAGAAGCCCGCTATCATCAAAAGCAGCGGATAAAGCATGCTGCTATGAATGGTCGGCTTTGCAAAGGCTAAAATACTTGAGCCTTGATGCAAGGTATTCCACCAGTACACTGAATAATGAATAATCGGCAAATCCAAAAGCCCCACCAAACTTAAAATGGCAACCAGCTTATCACCGGCTTGGTTCGGATAGGCTTGTTGAAGCACTAAAATAGCCACATAAAGTAGTAATAACACAAGCTCAGACGTAAGCCTTGCATCCCATATCCACCAAGCGCCCCACATCGGCTTCCCCCAAAGGCTTCCCGTAATCAGCGCCAGAAACGCCATACTGGCACCAACTGGGGCTGCTGCACGCAGTAAAACACCGGCAAGCTTGACTCGCCACACCAGCAAACTCAGACTAAAGCCCCCCATTAGGGCGTACAAAAACATCGACATGATGGCGGCTGGCACATGGACATACAGCATGCGAAAAGCATCCCCCTGCTGGTAGTCCGCAGGTGCAAAACAAAGCCCCCAAACAGCCCCACAAAGTAAGAGCACCAAAGAAAGCACACCAAACCATGGTGCCCACTGACTTGTGCGCTCATAAAATACTTTTGGAGAGGCTAAAAAAGATAAAAATTGCCACATAAAACCATCCTCAAAATAGGCCGGAATTTTAGCATATTTAAAAGATAAAAGTCCCAAATAAATAAACCCCACCCCTTTTGAGCAAAAAATAGATTAAATGTCTATAATTTAAAGACAAGTCATCAAAAATATTTGCTTATGAGTCGCTCAGTTGACGAACTGCAACAAGTCCGTGCAGGAAAAGACAGAATTGAGTACTTTAACCGTTTAGAGCAGGCGTTTGAAGCATCAGCTCAGGAAGGAAAAAAGCTCTCAGTAGAGCAGCTCCCTTCATATCTTAGCCGCACCTATGAACTAGACAAACTCAGTTATGATAAATTAAGCGCCGTTCATCAGGAGCTTATGAGTTGGGAGTATAACCCCGAAGACCCAAATGCAGAAATGCATGGTGGTGAAGCAGGTGTTTTTACGACTATGCTCATGATGTTCTTACAAGCAGTAGCAGAGGCAAAAGAAGCACAAATTAGCCTTGCCTTGGCAGGCCGGCCTGAAGATAGAGGGATTCAGGAAAAATTCCTGCGGAGCGAACTGAGACCCAATGAAGCACTCACTGTTCGCGATATTCAGCGCTTTTTGGTCTACAATCGTATTCAAGGCTACCTCCCTGAGGCTTTTATATCAGGTGCTGAAGCTAATCCTATTCTCGTCTATCAGCGCTTGTACAATATTTATAAATCACACTTTGATAACTCACCTGACAATATAGATAAATTCATTCAGCAGTTTTATAAAACACAACTAGAACATATTCCAGAAGAAGAACTACAACGTGCGGGAAAAACAGTTGATGACTTTAAAGCGGATTTTACGCTAATTATCCCAGATGAGCATGAGCTCGTTAGGACAAGTATTGACGAGCTAGTACTCAATAAGCGGTCTCTTAAATTTCCCCGCTTGCTGCCAGACAACCCTGCACTTAATAGTGCTGACTATGAGCAATTTCTAAGTTTAGCGCATGAAAAACTTAAAAAAGCACAAACAGCAAAACCGCTCGATGAGTTAATACTAGACTGCGATAAATCTAGTGAATCATTATGGGGGATTGCTAGCTATTGCAGCGACTATCACCAACTTCCTTTCAACAAGATCACCCTTGATTTACGCGACCAAAATATTTTTGATGAACCTTTTTTTTCATCGCTAAAACAAGTCCTAATTCGACTCTCTGAATCCAACGCTGAAACTGTTGGACTAGTCCTAGAAAGCGACCAAGCAATACATGATTTAGTTATGCTCGTAGAGAATACGCCTGAAATTGCGATTGATATCGAACTAACCCCAAAAGATGCGCGCCAAAGACAACTAGATGAAATTCTGACTGACAGAATTCGAGATAAGCATATCAAAAAACTCACGGGTGAGCTTGTAGAAAAAGCAGAAAAAACACCCTCAACACCTAAACGCCCGGCACAAATGAGAGGCCAAACAAGCACAATGCCAGACGTGGATGTCGAACTCGAGGAGGAAGAAGAAGAGGAAGAGGAGGAAGAAGAAGAGGTAGAACACGATGCTGAAGTGCAATCAGATCAAGAAGCAGATCAAGAAAGCAGCTTAAACACTGAGACTGCTGAACTTGATTCTTTCTACCATAAAAAAGGCTTCAGTGGCCGGGTGTCAGGAGGTAGAGTTCTTAAGTGGCCTTCCAGATATCCTGGCCCAAACACACCAGACGAAAATGATCGTATGTTTAGCAACTGGTTTGGCACTCTCTCACCTGGTGCCTGTGGCCATAATCACAAGTTCTCCCATAGCGCTTGCGAAGTACTTGTCGCACATTACGAGCAGTTTCAGTATGGTCTTGACTTAAAGCGACTTCCTGCTGGATTTGTCATTGTAACCTCTGATCCAGAGCTCAAAATTGGCTACGATGAAGCTTTAAAAAATTCAACAGTTAACGACCCGCTCCGCGTTCAAATATTACCTCCCCCAACCCGAGCACCGCTTACCTACAAGCAAATGCAAAAGCTTGACCAAGGCCTTCCTGCAGATATAGCTAATCCATTTGATAGAGAAAAAGCAGAAGAATACCGACGAAATCTCGTTCCAAATCAATCTGCAAGCAAGCGTGAGAAACTCGCTTTTTTAAATCGACTCAGTGATAACGCATCCCAAATAACAGCACTTCAAGAACGAATCCCTCAGATAAATCTTGATGCACTCATCCAGCTCTATATCACACACGGTGAAGCAGGCTTAGATAAATTGATTGCACTTCAGCAAAACAATCCAAATTTTGATGAGCTGCATGACATCCTATTCTCGGGGGCAAGCAGTTATGCGTTCTGTATAGACAGTCACTTTGAAACTGCACTTCAATCTGTGGATAGGTTACCTGAGAATGAAAAGGCTTGGTTTTTAAGTTTGCTGACACAACACGCCAGCGTGCAAGGTGATGTGAACTTAGTTGATCAAATTAATGCTTTCAAAGCATTTAAAGAGCGTTTAGAACATATTCCCCTTCCAGAAGGAAGGCAATTTAGCTTCTATGAAAATCCAAACTTTCAAGGCGTCAAAAGCTTGCCCTCAGCGCTCTCACGTATGCTTTACATTTTAGAGTATGTGGATGAGACGAATCGACTTGCCCAGTGGGAAATAATCACCGGTCTTGATTTATCAGGTGCCGGGGCTGTTAATGCACTCGCCACCCAAGGTGATAAGATTTGGGCTTTCATTACGCCCGAGATGCAAATTAACCAACAGAGTGAAATAGAAAGCAATCCCACCGCCACTCACTATCTACCTAAAGCTGCCACAACAACAAAAGAAAGCTTTTTCAGAATAGTTGCTTTTCAGCCACCAGGCGAGCAGCTTCCTCTCGGATTCTATCGGCACTTTCAGCGTGAAATTGGACCTCTTGATATTAAGTTACAAAATCAATTGTATGGGCTACTTAGAAATGCAACAACAGGCTTAAAGGAAAATGTAGAAAAGCTTCCAGAAGCAGAAGCCACACGCTACGTGGATGATTTATTAAGCAGCATCAATGGTATCCATGTTCCGTTACTTTCTAAAGCGAGAACACTGGAACTCAAAGTTGAACTATTAAAAACACTAAACGAACTGGAAACCCCACCCAAATTTCCGCTACTCAGTCGACTCGTCGCATTGATTGCTTCCTGTGCTGAGCCGAGGCTCAATGTAGCAAAAATGATAGAAACTGTTGGTAAGCTCAAGGAGACTAACAAAAAACTGAATACTTATGTAGAGGCATATGGTAACTGCATTTATGGAGGTATGGCGCATTACACCGAAGATGCCTATCAAAACCCAGAGCTATTCTTCGAACATATTGAAACAGTTCAAAAAATTGTCAAGGCAGTCAATGGACATCTAGAACGTTCAAACGATCCTGACCACTATGCGCGAGACAAGCTGGAGCTAGAACTTCAAGGGCTCGAACAAAGAATTGAGCGGTTAGAAAAAGTAACGGATACACCCAACCCGGATATGATGGAACGGCTTCAAGCACTTCAAGAAGCACAAGAAGAAAAAGAAAAACTTCAAGAAAAATTCGACTTACTTCAAAACAAAACTAAGCGATATACACAGCAACTTTCAGCATTGATTAGTAACTTCAATCTAAAAGAGAGTCAGGTTGAAAACATCATTGCTGCTCTTCCGAGAAGAGATCAACAAACTGCAGGGATGGGGTCAGAACTCACAGAAATCCCTAATAAAGAGCGAATGCACGAGTGTTTCGAAATTCTCCGTGCCTTAGACTTTGGTGGTGCAAACTCCACACTGACTCATGAAGACTTACGGAGTCTCATTGAGGCTGTTAAAGCAGATGAACGCCCAGTCATTGAGGTTATCAAATCTCATGAGCATATTCGCGCGCACCTCCCTCAACAATTTTTAAAAACATACGGCAGCGATGCGATTCCAGTAAAGTTAGAAACCGAAATCAAACAAAAGTTCCGTTCTCAGGCTGATGGTGTTTTAAAGTTCTTACGGAGTACTAAAAACTGCAGATACTATGACGATATCGCTCAAAAAATTATCGGGCAGTATGATGCTATTCCCGATGAGGTTGAAAAAGACGTTTTTCTAAAAAAACTGATTGAATCCAAAAATCTCTCATCTGAAATACCGCGGGATTATCAAGATGAGCCTCCGATTGTCACACTACTCAGCTTGGTACGTGAAAGCCGAAAAAGACGTCATGACTTTATTGGCTTCATGAATGCAGAGCGTCAGCTAGATAAAGATATTTCTCACATGCCTGAGCGCACAATTGCGTATATTCGGGATATTTTACCCAACTTTCGCAGCCTAAAGCCACGCGCCATTTCTGAAACTCTGATAGACCCACTGATTCACACTGCTTTACTCGAAACCAATATAGATGCTGATGCCTCAATAGCAGAGTATACCGAGCAGTTTAAAGCGTTCGTACAACAAGTTCATGTCATTGCCAAAGAAAACCCTATTGCCAAAAAGCAACTGATGACACTGCTCTCGACTGCTGCCAGAGCAACCCAGGATTTAAGTGAATTAAAAAGACTGACAGACTCACTGCAAAGTGAATTTTCAGCGATTGAAGATAAAAATGCAGTTTTATCGCTTTGTTTACGTTTTCAAAATAATCCTCTTGATTTAAAGAGCTTATTGGCAGTCACTCATGACAAGCCCTACTTACTGAGTGCTGCAGTTGCTGTTTTAAACGCAGATAAAAATTACGACCTCGAAGCATTAAAAGAACTTAGTGCGGCTTGTGAAAACAATGATGAACTTAAAGCCTTCGTAGAGCGCGCTTATCAAAGAGCTCCCTATCCCTCTATTCAGCAAGTACTTGAGTGGCATCAAAGCGGTGAACTTGAGGCACGCTATCAACTATTTGATAAGTTTCCAGCACATCGTGAAAAAGAAAGTGGCTTCGATGCAGCTAAAGCACGTGACCAACTGGCAAAAATGGAAGCCAGTGGCCTTGAGCCAGGGCTCATTGATGTAGGTGCTTTTGAAGATTTAACACTTAAGATGCGCACCAAAAGCTCGGATAAGGTGCTTGCTGAGTTTCAAATAGCAGGCGAAACAAAACCTCCCAACTACGAAATTTTAGTTGCTGCTGCAGCCGAGCTCCTGCATCGCTCAAAAGGATACGACGCCCCAGCTTATACAGGTGGAGACTACAAGCTTGGTAGCTCCATGGAGCTCAATACCACTCAATATCTCTCTATTTTAACTTCGCTAAAAAGCGGAACACACGTCACCAGTCAAATTGGCACCGGTGAAGGTAAGTCTCGCATTATGATGGTTTCTGCTGCTTGCCAACAAGCGCTAGGGGGTACCGTTGACTTTGTCACCAGTGATATCACCCTCGCTTATCGCGACTTTGTGGAATACAAACCCTTCTTCGACATGGTTGGCGCTAGAAGTAGCATGGTACTCGGCAACTCCGATTTTAGCGCTTATCAAAGAGGCGGTATTAACTTCTCCGACTCCGATAACCTACAACTGATTCGAAACCGTGCTGCGGTCCAAGGCAAGCTAGATCTCGTGTTGGCCAAAGATTCCACCGAGCGAACTTTACTGCTCGATGAAGCAGATAAAGCTTATTTTGATATGGTCAACAAGCGTGTCAACTACTCGGAAAAAGGGAATGCGAACATCATTGATATGCCTTGGATGTACGATTTACTCATGACATATATGATGGAAGGGAGACGCGCCCAAAGGCTCTATGAAAGTGGTAATATCTCTGCGATTCGCCAGGATTTTCTGAAGTGGTTTAAAGAACAAAATACCTCCCCTGAACAAGGCGCACGCCTTGACAACGTGAATGCTAAAAAACTGGATGAATGGATTGACTCAGCACATACCGCTAAAAATCTTCAGTACAACAAATCTTTTTCCATTGAAGCTGACATCAAAACCGGCAGTCGAGTTTCAAGTTATGCCAAGCTGAAAGCAGATTTTCGAACATCGAGTGGTTCAAAATTTTCTCGAGGGGTACAGCAATGCCTGCACGCTCGCTTAAATCGCGCCAAAAGGAATCCGGGCTTAGAAACAGACGAAGCACTCAAGGCAAGGCTGGCCGAATGTGAAACTGACTTCCATGTCTCTGACGAGCGACAAATCATCTATTCAACCAGCAGTAAAAATCATATCGATCTTTATCAAGATGGGCGAGTACAAGCCGTCACCGGAACGCCAGGCTCCGATGCGGAGCAAAAAGAAGCAGGTCAATTATTTGGCTCATCATCTGGCGAGAACATGAAAATTCTCAAAGTACCAAGGCATCAAGGACTACAGCGCATTGACAGCCCCATACAGCTTGCCAAAAATAGAGAACAAAATATAGCACACATGTTGCGAGACATTGAGAAAGCAAAAGCTAACAATCAACCGATTCTGATCTTTTGTGAAAATGATGTCGAAAGTGCTGCACTTCGTGATGCACTTTCATCAGCTGTCTCTATCAATTACATACACGGCCAGATGTCGCTCACAGAAGAGCAAGATGCTGTTAAAAGAGCTGGACAGGCCGGTCAAGTGACTATTTCCACCGGAATGATTGGGCGAGGCACTGATATTCCACTGGATAATCAGGCTAAGCAAAATGGTTTAAACGTCATGGTTACTTACTTGCCTGAAGAGCGCGATTTAGAACAAATGATTGGTCGCTCTGGACGATTCGGCGCAAAAGGTCAGACGCGCTTGTATCTCGACAAAGAAAGTCTTAAAAAACAACTTGGTAAAGAGTCTCTTGGGGCTGGTGGTTACTATTATAACCCTGAGGCTTATATTAAACGTGAACAAGCCATCATGACACGTAAAAAACAAGTTGATCGGCTCGTTAGAAATAGGTTTAGTGACTTTAAAAAAGGCTTGCAAGACAATTTCTTTGGAACATTTTTACCAAACGTTCCTGAAGGTGACCATCAAAAAGCAATCGAGCATTGGACAACCTTCGTAGATAACATAGATAAAGAGTGGAATAGACGTCTACCAGAGATACAAGACAAGCTCTATGAAAATCCAATCAATATTCCAGTCATTCAAGTACTCTTATCCGATTACCAACTCGAAGCTCAAAAACTATGGGTCAATGTAAGAGATGGTGTTGACGATCCAAACAATCACTTATTTGATGCAGTCCCAGGCTTAAATTTAGGAGAAACACTGACAAAGTTATTGGAACCTATCAACGAAGCTAAACTCGGTGAGCATACAGTATATGATCATTATGACCCAGCGCACGATGGTCGGCATGTGGTCTATACAAGCCGAATGATTCCGTTGATTGCATCACTTAAAGGTTGGGCAAATTTATTACCTGGGGTTAATTATCCAGCTAACGAAACTCGAGTTCCCTTTGCAAATACGCGAGCGTGGCTTGCCGGTCGAGGACAAATATTCCCTAATTTATCTTTCTATGCCCAACGTATATTGACTGCTATCATCAGTATAGGCGACCTCTTCCGTACAGATACAAAGGCAGAGCACGCTTCAACACCAGAAGAAGTATCCAAACCACACTCAACTTATGATACATTTCGAGACCTCGGCCTCGTCAGAAAAGATTCAGATAAAGAGGAAGAGGTAGAGGTAGAGGTAGATTTAGAGTTTCACGATGCTCAAGATCTCGATTTAATGCCTCCCGATGAAATAGAGCAAGCTGTCGCCAAGGCAAGAGAAGAAAGACCTGAGATTTTTCAAGATCCAGTAAAACCTGAAGTACCTCCTGAAATAGCGGAGGACCTTGAAAAAAAAAAGTCGAAAGTAGAAAAAAATGATGAGTTTAAACCCGGAGGCCCATAATGCCATTACAACCTGATTTATTAATACATGCCTTAAGACACTTTAACCAAAATGGCTTAACTCCTATCGCCTATTTTGCGAAAGAAGGTCAAGACGAGCGCGTACAGCAACTCATCGATTTAGATTGTGGTCGATTTGAAGAGGCGGCTTATGGTTATACTCTGGCAGGTGAACTTAGAAAAGCCCAAGACTTACTCAGACATCCAGACTTAGGTGGTGCTAAAGAGCTGGTTCATAAAGGCATGCTGCGAGGAGCGGCGCATACAGGTAGGCTTGATGCCCTTTATGAGTTACTGCCTGAGCTAAGAAATCGCTACCCTGGTGCCGAAGTACGTGGACTTTCAGAGCGGGGGGCACTCGCTGAACTTGGTCGCTTGGTGAATAGAAATTTAAAATTATACAGCGATGCGATTGAAGGGTTTGCAACAACTGCACAAACAGAAGCACTCGTCGATCACCTCAAATACCCGGGCTACCACGGGCATGCTATTTTAAAAGCTGCAGAAGCCGGTCACGCAACACTGGTGAATGAGTTGCTTGCTTCTTCTGCTGTAGCGCCTAATGCTGAAAGAAGAACCATGTACTCTGAACGAGATAAAATTGCCTATCAAGCTTTACTCAACAATGCCCTAAAAGGTTATGTAAGAGGCTGCCATTTCGATGAGGCTCTGGCGATGATTGAGCAAGGCGCAAAAATCGAGCATGCCCAGTCTGAATTACCAAGTTCCGCTTCACTCGATGAACTACATGCAGTTGAGTCTCTGACGTTTGAAACTTTGGGGGAGTTGATTGGAGATGTTCCGAGAGAGAGACCAGCTCAGGAGTTGTAAGTTGTTTATGTAAATTTGAAGTTGAACTTCAAATTTACATAAACTAAACTTATGTTAGGTCAACTGACAGTCACTCTCTTATGCAATTTTTGACTCGAGAAATCCAAAAAGAAATCGTGGATATGGCTCATGCCTACCCCATTGTCACGGTACTTGGCCCAAGACAGTCCGGAAAAACCACTTTAGTGCGACATATCTTTAAAAATAAGCCATATGTCTCACTGGAAAATCCAGATGACAGAGATTTTGCGAAGGAAGATCCGAAAGCCTTTCTAGAAGGCTATCCAGAGGGGGCAATATTGGACGAGATTCAGCGTCTTCCGCTGCTACTTTCTTACCTGCAAGGAATAGTGGATGAAAAACAAACGAAAGGTTTATTTATCTTAACGGGTAGCCACCAACATGAACTGCACCAGTCTGTCAGTCAATCACTCGCAGGGAGAACAGCACTGCTCACGTTGCTCCCTTTCTCACTATCCGAGCTCCCAGACTCGCTACAGCATCAAGCATTAGACTATTACTTGTACCAAGGCTTATACCCAAGAATTTATCAGGATAACTTAAACCCCACAAAGTTTTACCGAAACTATCTAAAAACCTATATTGAACGTGATGTTAGGCAAATGATAAACCTAAAAGATTTGAGCATGTTTCAGCGCTTCATTAAGCTATGTGCATCACGGATTGGACAATTATTTAATGCGAGTAACGTCAGTAATGAACTTGGAATATCCTCAAATACAGTCCACCATTGGCTCTCTATATTAGAGGCTTCATTTATTGTTTACCGCCTGCCACCCTATTTTGAAAATTTTGGTAAACGAATCATAAAGTCCCCCAAACTTTATTTTACTGATGTAGGACTTGCAACTTATTGTTTAGATATTCATAGCCAAGCACAGCTAGCCCGAGATCCGTTGAGAGGCAATTTAGCTGAAAATTTCGTTATCCTAGAAATCATTAAACAATGCATCAACCAGGGGCTCGAGCCTAGCTGCTACTTTTACCGTGACAGTAATCAAAATGAAGTCGATCTACTTCTAAAAAATGGGCAACTTTTAACCCCTATCGAAATAAAATCTTCAAAAACCTTCCATCCTGAGTTTTTGAAAGGACTTCATTACTTTCAAGCCTTAGTTGGTGAGCGAAGTGCACAGCCATTCTTAATTTATTCAGGGGATCGAGAGCAAAAAGTTCAAGGCATTCAGGTTACACACTTTTCCAATATTAAAACCATTGACGTTAAAGAGAGTTAAAACATGCCCTACACCATCATTTTAACCGGCACCATTGCCAGTGGAAAATCAACGGCCACTCGTTTTTTCAAGCAACTTGGCATCGAAACAATTAGTGCAGATGTCATTGCACGGGAACTCACGGAGCCAGGCACTCCCTCTCTCACTGCCATTGCAGCACACTTTGGTCAGAATATCTTAACGGACTCTGGTGCTCTCAACCGTAAAGCCTTGCGGCGCATTATTCTGCAGCATCCGGATGAGAGGCGCTGGCTTGAAGCGTATTTGCATCCGCAGATTAGAGTAGGCATTGAAGAGGCTATCACAAAAGCGATAAGCCCTTATGTCGTGGTTGAAGTGCCTTTACTCACCCGGCGTGAAGACTTTCCATACCTTGACCAGGTCTTACTGCTCGAAGTGGATGAAAAGCTACAAATGGAACGTCTGATGGCGCGTGACTTATGTACGAAGGCTGAAGCACGTAAAATGATTGCGATGCAACCTGATAAAGTGGTTAGGCGCGCATTAGCTGATGATATCATCCAAAACAGTGGCGATACTCGTGCATTTCTTAAAACACTACAGGCACTCCATGAGCGCTATCTTAACGCGGCTCAAGTGGCATAAAAAATTGGGCCATCTCTTCTTCAGTCCACTCAGCTTGTGCACTTAAGGCTTCCTCTGAGAAAATGCTTTCAAACAAGGCGCGTTTTTGTGCTTGCATGTTCATCATCACTTCTTCAACCGTCCCCGCTCCAATCAAGCGATATACAAACACGGGTTTATTCTGGCCAATCCGGTGTGTTCTGTCAGTTGCTTGGTCTTCTACCGCTGGATTCCACCAGGGGTCATAGTGAATGACGGTATCAGCCCTGGTTAAGTTCAGCCCAACCCCGCCAGCTCTCAGACTAATCAGGAAGATAGGTGCCTCCCCGGCTTGGAAGTGCTGAATCACTTCTTCACGATTACGCGTTTTTCCAGTCAGCAGTAAATAATCATAACCACGGTCAACCAAAGCTTTCTCAATCAACGCGAGCATACTAGTAAACTGAGAAAAAACTAAAACCGAGCGCCCTTCATCAATCAAATTATCCAAAAGTTCAAGACAGGTATCGAGTTTGGCTGAAGCTTGTTTTGCGTGCTCTTCTTCGTTTGCTAAAAGACGTGGGTCGCAACAGACTTGACGCAGTTTAAGTAATGCTTCAAGAAATACCCACTGACTTTTCCCTAGGCCTTGCTTGGCAATGGCCTCTCGCACTGAGCGCTCAGTGGTCATACGAATGGTTTCATATAAGTCACGCTGAAAACCAACCAACTCGATGCTTCGAGTAATTTCGGTTTTTTGGGGCAGTTCTGAAGCCACTTGGTTTTTAGTGCGTCGCAAAATAAAAGGCTGCAAGCGTCTGACTAAAGTGGCACGTACTTCTTCATCTTGCTGTTTTTCGATTGGATTTTGAAATAACTGCCGAAACTGCTTCTGTGTGCCCAAAAATCCGGGCGCTAAAAAGTGAAACAACGACCAAAGCTCGCCTAAGTGGTTTTCCAATGGTGTACCTGTTAGGCACAAACGATGTTTTGAGCGTAGTTGTTGAATAATTTGTCGTGTCTTGGTTTGGGTGTTTTTAATCACTTGCGCTTCATCCAGCACCAAGTAATAAAATGGGTATTTCACAAAAAAAGTTTTATCTCGTTGTGCAACCCCATAGGTTGAAATCACTAAGTCATACTCATCAAATTGACGCATTTGATGGCGTGTTAGGCCATGATATATCAGAACTTTTAAGTCTGGCGTAAAGCGCTTTGCTTCTTCATACCAATTACCCAAAACACTGGTAGGCGCTAAAATAAGGCTTGCTCGACGCAGCCTGCCTTCCTCTTTTTCATGCTGAAGATGTGCGAGCGTTTGAATGGTTTTCCCAAGCCCCATATCATCCGCTAAGATACCGCCTAAGCGCGCGGTTCTGAGTTTACCCAACCAGTTTAAGCCTTCCATTTGGTATGGACGTAAATCTGCTCTGAGCCCTTTAGGAGGCTCCGTAATCACTTGATTAGTTTCAGGGTGCAGGAGTGCTTGATGAATACGTCTAAATTCAGTTGTGCCATGCCAACGCGCAGTACTTGCCGCAATGGCTTGCTCTGCTTCTTCGATGAAAAGCAGTTGATAGCGTGTGAGTTTAAAAAAGTCTGTCAGAGCATCTTTTCTTTTCAAACCATATTGCCACAAGAGTTTCAATAAAGGCTTTAATCGACCTAAAGTCACTTCTAGGACTTTGCCTTCTGCGATGGGGAGTCGAAAACGCTCATTGTCATCCCGCCTCTCAAGCGATGCAGAGCCATACTGAGCAACAAGATCTGCTACCAAAGGAACAATACTCACTTGTTTTTTATCGATTAAAATACCAAGTTGGTAAGCAAAAAAATCGTGTCCTTCCGAGCGGCTTTGCGAGTACCACTTGACCTCATCTTCTTTAATGACAGTTTCATAGAGTGAGCTCATTGCCGTCGTATGAGCAGAAGCGGTTTTATTCGCTGAAGTTTCACCTGTTTCACGCGCATGTAAAGCAAGCAGTGCTGCCACTGCATGCTCACAATTGCTTTTTCGCTCACAGCCGCACCGTGAAGACGCTTCAGGAAAGATTTTTAAATCCATATACACATCATAAATTTGATGTGCATGCCCTTTCACCCGAGCACGGAGTAAACCATCACTTAAGCGAAACGTGAGCACATCACCAGACTGATGGTGATTTTGCCCACGTAACAACACAGGGTTTGGTACCGCTCGCGACATACGCGATAATGCGGCCTTTAACATGCCTGTAGTTCTACATCTAACATCAAGAATAACCTCATGCAGCTGTTAATAAGCGATTCATACGTTTTACAAATGCTGCTGGATTATCTAGGGTGCCACCTTCGGCCAAAAGTGCTTGCTCAAACAAGACTTCGGTCCACTCCTTAAATAAATCCTCATCTTGTACGTCATTCAAGCGTGTTAAAAGCGCATGCTCAGGGTTCACCTCAAACACAGGTTTAGTTGGCGGGGCTGCTTGACCTGCAGACTGTAAAATACGCTGCATTTCAAGCCCCATGTCGTTGTCATCTGCAACTACACAAGCAGGAGAATCCGTCAATCGATGCGTAATACGAACATCCTTCACACGCTCACCCAGTATATCTTGCATTTGTTTGAGCATAGATGCGAAAGTCTCATCTTTTTCTTCAGACTCTTCTTTGCTTTCAGTGTCGTCTAATTCAAGCTTACCCTTAGTAATTGATTGAAGTTTTTTATCTTCAAAGTCACTTAAATAGCCAACCAACCACTCATCGACTCGATCACTCAGCAATAATACTTCAATGCCTTTCTTCTTGAAAATCTCAAGGTGTGGGCTATGTTTTGCCGCATTATAGCTTGAAGCAGTCACATAATAGATTTTCTCTTGGCCTTCTTGCATACGAGAGACATAATCAGCCAAAGAAACTGTTTGCTTCTCGCTATCGGTGTGTGTGCTTGCAAAACGTAACAGCTTAGTGATGCGGTCACGGTTGGCCATGTCTTCCACTGGACCTTCTTTCACCACTGCACCAAACTCATCCCAGAATTTTTGATAGGTTTCTGGCTCATTAGCACTCATTTTTTCAAGTAAAGACAACACACGCTTAATGCATGCAGCTCTGATGCTGTCGACTTGTTTATTGTCTTGTAGAATTTCACGAGACACGTTCAGTGGTAAGTCGCTTGCATCAACTATTCCTTTGACGAAACGCAGGTAGCGTGGCAAGAATTGCGTCGCATCATCCAAAATGAAAATACGCTTTACATATAACTTTAAGCCGTGCTTCGCATCAGCTTGCCATAAATCAAATGGTGCATGCGATGGAATGTAAAGCAATGTAGTGTAGTCTTGCTTCCCTTCTACTTGGTTGTGCGACCAAGTCAATGGCTCTTGGTAATCATGAGAAATGTGCTTATAAAATGCTTTATAATCTTCTTCTGAAATATCTGCTTTTGACTGTGTCCAAAGTGCAGTTGCTTTATTAACGGTTTCAAATTCTGCTGCTGCTGCTTTTTTCTCTTTCTTTTCTGCTTTACCTTCTGATTCTGATGCATCTAGCTCAGCAGTCTTTTTCATAGCAATAGGCCATGCGATATGATCGGAATATTTATTCACTAAGCTACGTAAGCGCCAGTCACTCAGTAAGTCGCCCTCTTCTTCTGATTTGAGGTGCAGTGTAATAGAAGTACCACGTGCTTTTCGCTTTTTGTTCGCAATTGTAAATTCGCCATGCCCTTCTGACTCCCAGACAATTCCGTCTTCAGGTTTAAGCCCTGCACGTCGGCTCTCAACCGTGACCTTCTTGGCAACGATAAAGGCAGAGTAAAAACCAACTCCGAATTGACCAATCAGCTGTGAGTCTTTGGCTTCTTCACCGGTGAGGTGACTCAAGAAGTCTTTGGTCCCCGATTTAGCAATCGTTCCCAAGTGCTCAACCGCTTCATCCCAGCTCAAACCAATACCGTTATCGGTAATGGTGATGGTTTTTTTCTTATCATCAAACTCGAGTGTCATGCGAAGATCGGCATCGCCTTCATATAAATCAGCATTCGATAAAGCTAAAAAACGTAATTTATCTAATGCATCAGAGGCATTCGAAATCAGCTCTCTTAGAAAAATTTCTTTATTGCTGTATAGCGAATTGACCACTAAATCTAGAATTTGTTTGACTTCTGTCTGAAATCCCATCGTTTGCTGCTTACTTGCCATTGAGCTATCTCCTCACTTCAAAAAATTTAAACTAAAGCTAGTTTTTGATATGAGGACGAAGTTAATTATTTCAAGGGGGAGCACTTACAAAATATTGTGATTAAAATCAGATGAGAGTAGACTTTCTTTCAATTTTGTTTCGTCCCAGTGGCACAGCTGGATAGCGCGGCCCCCTCCTAAGGGGCAGGTCAGAGGTTCGAATCCTCTCTGGGACGCCAACCACATAAAGGTCTATTCCGCAAACTTTCAGGGCCGCAACTTTTGTCACATGGAGTGCTTATGCTTGAAGTTATCAAGGGGTTTTTTAGCACAAAAGGATTTATGCCTCATGGTATGTGTTTATTTTGGAAACCAAGCGTCCTTTGGACATTGGTCTTATCAAATGGCCTAATTGCGCTTTCTTACCTACTAATACCAATTATATTATTAAAAGTATACGTAAAGCGGAAGGACGTTCAGTATACTTGGATATCTCTGTTGTTTGCTGCTTTTATTTTACTGTGCGGCACAACCCATGCACTACACATTGTCACTTATTGGAAACCGATTTACGGTATACAAGGCGTTGTTGATGCATTAACTGGCGTCGTATCTTTTGCAACAGCAATAGTATTATGGAAGCTTGTGCCTGAGTTACTGAGCATCCCAACCCCTGAGGCCTATAGACTCTCCCAAGAAAAGTACAAAGTGCTAGTAGAGTCTGTGCATCATGGTATCTGTACTTTTGGTCATGATTTTAAACTTAATTTTATCAATCAAACAGGCGCTGATATTTTGGATCAGTCTAAAGCACAGCTCCTCGATTATGACGTTCGGAAAATTTTCAATATCGATGATTTTCACGCCCCTTCAAAAGCGAAAAAAACACATTGCCAGTGTGTTATTTACACCCCTAAAAAACAAAAAGTTCTGGACTATCACATCACTCAACTTTCAAAATCAGCAGAAGGCAAGCAGTTTTTATTGTCTTTTAGCGATATTACCATTTTCAAAGATATTAGCAGTTGGACTACCGAGATAGATACCCTAGAAAATACAAAACTGACGCAAAACAGACTACTAGAATCACAAAAACTGGAATCTCTTGGTCAGCTTTCTGGAGGCATCGCGCACGACTTCAACAATGCGCTTGCCATCATATCAGGCGCATTAGAAATTTCTCACGACTTAGCCAGCGTCGAGAATAAAGCCTTGCATCATCAACTTGAGATTGCGGAGAAGGCAGCCAGAAGCTCGGCAGAACTCATCAAGCAATTACTCATATTTTCAAGAAATAAAAAAGGCCAACAACCCCAAGAAGTATTAAGCCTCCCTCACCTGCTAGAAAAAGTCACTTTATTCAATAAAACGATTTTGAAGCCTCCCATCAAGCACACCATTAAACAAGAGAAAGACTTGTGGAAAATCAATGCTAATGAAAATCAATTACTACAGCTATTTACTAACTTGATGACCAATGCACGTGATGCCATGCCTGAGGAGGGTGGGGAAATTACAATTACTGCAGAAAATACTGTTGTGATTGGCACAAGCAGTGTAAACAAGCATCAGGTACAAAAACCTGGCTCGTATGTGAAGCTTACTGTCTCAGATACAGGGAGTGGCATATCTCCAGAAAATCTTAAAAACCTCTTTATTCCTTTTTTCTCTACCAAGCCGGTCGGACAAGGCACCGGACTTGGCTTATCTGTCGTCTATGGTATTGTAGTCAACAACAATGGAGAAATATTTGTTGACTCTGAAGTTGGTCAAGGTACGACTTTTACCTTTTACTTTCCTAAAGCATCAGAGACTGCGCATGAGCCTCGCGTAAATACATCATCAAACTTAACTGAAGATGATGCTAATATACTGAGAGAGCAGTCCGTACTAATCGTTGATGATGAAGACGATTTACGAGAAATCATAGGCATGCATTTTCTATCTTGTGGCGCAAAAGTCCTTTTCGCTCAAGATGGTCTTGAAGCGCTTGAGATGTTTGAAAAGCACGCTCAGGAGTTGGCTCTTATTGTGCTCGACTCCACTATGCCAAAACTCGATGGCGCAGCTGTTTACAAAAAAATTAGAGCCGTGCCGAGCTCACTCCCGATATTATTCATCAGTGGGGATAATGCTGACGTCAAGTTACCTGAAGTTATCAAAGCAGACAAGAACGCTGCTTGGCTCGCCAAGCCATTTAGTAAAGCTGACTTATTACATGCCTCACAGCGCTTAATTAGCACTGCGAGCTAAGCTGAGCGACGACTTCCTCTGCTTGTTGCATAGCCATCAAAGCCTTTTCTTTATAGGATGTGGACTTGCTACTATCTTCGTGCACCTGTTGCAGTAGGTGTTCAACACCCGCTCGCAAGATAGCTATTAGGTCATTTATCTTGCTCACAGAGTTGGTAATTGTTGCATTAGCTGTCTGTTCATCAGACTGAGATGTAATGCACAAAGAAATAGCTCGGGTCATATGTGAGATATCAACCGCAACCTCCCGAATGTGCTTTAAATTTGCCTCTATCGTATCATCAATTTCCCCTCGCACCATCAATTCACAAAAACCTTGAATAGCGATAAGTTTATTGTTAAGTGTATGGCAAGACTCCCTGACTTCCTGATAAAAATGCACAGAACTCATCTAGTTCTCTCCTACTTTAGAGATTCAATCTTCAGCATAAGGTATTTTGTTATACATCGACCAAAAGCAACCGATTTCTTTTACCGCATCAACGAGTTGATGAAAGTCAACCGGCTTCACAACATACGCATTCACATTTAACTCGTAGCATGCTTGTAAATCTTTATCTTCATGTGAGGAAGTCAAAATAACCACAGGCATCAGTTTCAACCGCTCGTCAGACTTAATTAACTTCAATGCCTCTATACCATCTATTTTTGGCATTTTTAAGTCAAGTAATAAAAGTGTAGGTAACTGGCTCTTTCTTTTTGAGTATTGTCCTTCACACCTTAAGAAATCAAGAAGCTCTTCTCCATCACAAACTCTTATTATTTTATTTTCTAAACTATATTCTTTTAGAGCTTCTATTGTTAGTTCACTATCAAAGTCGTCATCTTCAGCAAGTAATATCATGTTGTTTTCATTCATGCTATATTCTCCTATCAACTGAGTGCCGGTAAAAATATCTGAATACTGGTACCTTGAGGCACATGAGACTCAATGGAAATTGCGCCTTCATGACGCTCAACAATCTTCTTAATGTAAGCAAGCCCTGCCCCTATTCCCTTTTTAAAATCTTCTTTATCGAGTTGGTGAAACAGTAAAAAGGCTTTTTCCTGATATTGTGGATTTAAGCCAATGCCGCTGTCTTTGATAATAATTAAGACCCCGCGTTTATTTTCAACCGCATCCACACTAATTTCAATTTTTTGGCTAGACTTCGTAAACTTAATTGCATTCTCAAATACTTCTTTAAACAGTGTAGTGAGCATTGCATAATCAGCAAAAACCATTGGTAAATGACCACCAATATTCCACTGCACCATACTCGTTTGCTCGTGTGGCAACTTTGAAATCGCTTCATCGATGGCTTTATTGAGTGAAAACGAGCACTTTTTAAGCTCTTTAATTCGGCTAAAAGAAGCATAAAGTAACAAAGAGTCTATGAGCTTATCCATCTTACCTGCTGCTTCCGTGATGGCCGATAAACATTTCTTTTTCCCCGCTTCATTGTTTTCGTTTTGGTAACGAAAAAATAGGTGGATATAGCCTGTAATATGCCTTAACGGTGCTTTCAAGTTGTGTGCAATCGTATAGCTAAAATTTTCTAACTCATCGTTAAATTTTTCTAGAGCTAAGGCTTTCTGATAAAAAGACTGCTTTTGGAAAAACAAAAGCGCAATGCAAAACGATAAAATGATGCCTGAGATAATAATAAGGTTAGGCGTTTGAGATTTATATTCTCTCAAAACCTGCCATGAAGGCCATACTGTAAGCTGAAAGTAGCCTTTATACAACGTAAAACTTGTTGTATTACCCCATCGTTTTTTCAAAGATGGTGAATTTTTACCCTCTACTGAAGCCAATAAGTGGTGGTTTAATCGAAGCGCTAGGTTATAGCGTTTTTCAGCTACAGATAATACCGAGCGAATAAGCGTATCTGCCCTGTATAACACAACGACCGCGCCCCCCCCTGCTAGTGGGAAAAAAGCAACAAAGTATTGGTGATTATCTAGTTCTACAGGAGCCAATGATATCGCGTTCTCATTGAGGGAAATACTATGCATGGACTGTTGTAAGGTAGGCAAATTAATAGAAATATCACTCTTTACATAAGGCTGTAATATCGTCTTAGTTTGATTGATTTTTCCAATTAAATAAATGCTATCATGGTGTTCCAAATACAGCTTTACATCTTTTTCCCAATAGCTATCCTCGCCTTTTAAGCTATGTCGACTAGCAAGTCGGTTTAAAGAGAAGAACTCAATGGTCAATTTATTACTAAGCCCTTTATTAATTTCACTTGCAACATTAGAGACGGTTTTACTAAAAAATCTTGACTCATGAAAGATAGAGACTTGCCATAAAAAAGTAAAAATTAGGGCATTCGTTAAAAATAAAATCGTTGTAAGGTATACCTTTGGTTTATATCCTCTCTCTTTTGCTTCCACCAAGCCAAGGATGATAGAAGCAGCTCCCCAAAGCATCAAGCCACAGGCTGTATGCCAAGCCATGCTTGTTGTACTTCTCCACCTGGATAAAGTATTTGCGCCAAAGTAGTATCCAACAAACGTAGTGTATCCGAGTATAAACAAAATAAAGCTTAAAAATATTACTAAAACAATGCGTTTTGTTGTATATTTTCCCACCGAGAGTAATAGCATACTTATACCAGCAATCATAAAGGCCAGTGCGGTATTCGGTGCCATCTGGCCTGGTCGTGCGCTTGCAATCGTAATATAATGCTGAATGAAGAGTTGATCGAGCCCAGTATCAAATGAGAATACGTACTCTAAAAGTACCATCATTGCAATGAAAGTAACGAATATACCCAATATCTGGGCAAGCCTTTGGTAGTTACGTTCAATACAAAATAAACCCAATGCGATCACAATGAAGCTGAGCGCCGTATTAAATTGCATGGGCACATAATTGGGAGAAATTTGAACGATGAGAGCATTATGCGTATACCATCCCCAAATCACTGTACTTCCTAACACCAAAAGACAAGTTAATAGAAAATAAGCAAAGTAGCGGGCTAATAATAAAAAACGTGAGCTTTGGGAAAACAGGCTATTTTCAGCACTCATGTATGCTCCTCAGAGCCAGGAAACCCCTGCAAAAAAGGAATAAGCTCCTCAATCTTAAGTGGCTTCGAATAATAATAGCCCTGTACAGTCGTACAATTTAACTCCCTCAATATATTCGTTTGCTTTATATCCTCTACACACTCAGCAATAACATGCAACTTAAGCGTATGCGCAAGATTTATGATAGTTTCCACAATTTGACGATCACGTTCATTGTGAGCAAGATTTTTGATAAAACTACCATCAATTTTTAACTCTTTAACTGGCAGTGATTTAATATAAGCTAAGGATGAGTGACCTGTACCAAAGTCGTCAATAGATAAGTTAAAACCGATATCTGAAAGTGTGCTCAGGAAGGATTTAGAACTGATCTGATTTTCCATCACAGCGGTTTCAGTCACCTCGAAACACACTGAGTCTGGCCTAATATTATATCGATTAGACAGTTCAATAAGAAAATTCAGATAATCATCGTCAGTGATAACTTTTGCAGACAAGTTAAAAGAAACCCTAATATTTTTGAATAAATCAGCATATTTCAGCGCCCACCCGTCGAGATCATAAAAAAACAGTTCACTTAAATATTTTGTGATTGGAAGGATATGACCCATTTCTTCTGCCAGAGGTATCAACTCAACTGGGGAAATCACTCCTAGAGTCTTACTATCCCAGCGGCAAAGCGCCTCAAGGCCAGTCACTTGATTTGTACGAATATCTATTTGTGGCTGGTAAACTAAATAAAGCTCATTGTGAGACAAGCCATATTGTAGTGCATGCTCTATATCTGCTGTTCTTGACACTGCTTGGGAAATATCATCCGAGTAAAAGCAGTAGTTATTTTTGGCTCTGAGTTTTGCTTGCTGCAATGCTTGAGCTGCATGCTGTAATACTTCTTGTGCTGTGGTTCCCGCATCAGGAATTTTAGCAATACCAGTCTTTAGGCTTACATAAACGCTCCCACCTTGTACAGGAATAGCATGGTTTGATAGTTTTTTGCTTAATTGCTCAATACTCCTAGTTGTTTTACTTGCCCATTCCACACCATCAAGTAGTATGGCAAAGGCATCATTGTCAAACCTAGCAATGATAGTTTCTTCTCCGTAGTACTCCGATAATATAGAGGCTACCGCCTTGAGTATAGTATCACCGCCCTTATACCCTAGAGAATCATTGAAATGTTGGAAATTATCTATACTCGAGAACAGTAGCATAGAGCAATAGTCTGTGCCCTGATGATTCTTAAGGTGTTTTTTAAGTAGTCTCTCGAACGCTTTCTTATTGAGTAATAACGTGACTGGATCATATTTTTTGGCAACCTCAAGCTTTTGCTCCGTTTCTTTAATGCCCGTCACATCAAAGGCGACCCCAATGTAGCCGACCAGTTTTTCACCTTGCATTTCGGGTAGAATCGTCAGGTTGATCCACTTCCGCACACTATCCGAACTAGTATATTCCTGTAGAAGTTTATAGCTCCCATTTGCTTCTATTGACTCTTTCCAAGATGCTTCTATGTCTGCGTGCACTTCGTCAATGAAAATAGAATACCACTGCTTATTGAGCAATTGTTCATGAGTGCACGATAGCATCTCTAAGAGATAGCGATTTGAGTAAGTTAGGTTTCCATGAAGATTGAGTCTAAAAAAGCCTGCTAAAGCGGCCTGCTCAATCGTATGGAACATGGACTCCCAGCGTAACCTTTCTTGCTTTTGAGTAACTGCATCAATGGCTCTTTCAATCACCATAGGTAGTTTTTCTAAATGATCTTTTAGTACATAATCAACAGCGCCTGCCTTCATGACTTCAACGGCTAACTCATCCCCAATCGCTCCGGATAATAAAATAAATGGGGAATGACATCGTTTCTTATTTAAATACTTTAAGGCCTGTAGGCCTGTATAACTCTGTAAATTATAGTCAGAAAGAATAACGTCAAATGTCTCTTTATGGAGCAGCTCTTCATATACTTCTTGGTTTGGAGCATGCTGTATTTCGATAGGATATTCATACGAACTCTCAAGCTTAGTCTTGATCAAGTCAAAATCTATTAGGTCATCTTCCAAATAAAGAATTTTGATACTTTTTTTCATGACTTATCAGATTCCCTTGTTGCAACCTACTTTGACATAATACTATGATTATAGTACGAGTTGACTTCGATATTTTCTCATTCTTAAAAGCAGGCTCATGGATAATTACAATGATGCAATTTTCAAAGGGATTTTCGAAACAGCACTGGATGCTATTATTACGATTGATAAAGAAGGCGTCGTACAAGCCTTTAATCCTGCCGCTGTTAAATTATTTGGTTATACCCCAAAGGAACTCATAGGATTAAATGTAGCGGCCTTAATGCCTGAGCCTTATGCTAAGGAACATGACTCTGGACGTACAGTAAAAGCAAAGCGTAAGGATGGCGCCATTTTTCCTATCTTTCTTTCAGTGAGTGAATTCACTGTTGAAAATGAAACCTTTTTTGCAGGAATTATCAGAGAGATCAGTAAACAAAAGAAGACTGAAGCTTTTTTAGCTGAGCAACATAATAAGCTTAAACAATTAAATGATGAGTTAGAAAGTTTTAGTTATTCCGTTTCTCACGATTTGAATGCACCACTCCGGCATATTATTGGATATATTGAATTACTCAACAAACATGTAGAAAACTCCGAGGATAAACAAGTTAAAAAATATATGAAAATTATTACTGACGAAGCTTTTCGGATGGAAGGGTTAATTCAGTCATTACTTAGTTTTTCTCGCCTAGGCCGCGCATCCTTAAAAAAGTCAAAACTTGTCTTTAATGACTTGATTAACGAGGTTATAGCCCGCGCCCAGCCTGAAACAAAAGGTAGAGCCATTGACTGGCAAATTGCATCGTTACCAGAAGTCTATTGCGACAAAAAAATGTTCTTTATGGTCTGGGAAAATTTAATCTCTAATGCCTTGAAGTTTACAAAAAATAAAAAAAAGACAATGATAAAAATCAACAGCACAAAGCTTGAGTCAGAGTATCAGTTTTCCATTCAAGATAATGGGGTAGGCTTTGACCCAAGGTATTCTGATAAACTATTTAAAGTCTTTCAAAGATTACATAGCAACTCAGATTTTAGTGGTACCGGTATTGGACTAGTGAATGTTAAAAAGATAATAGAAAAACATGGCGGTCGAATATGGATCGAAGGAAAAATAGAGGAAGGTGTGACAGTCTACTTTACAGTACCTTTTGAATGAAAGAAGTCATAAAATTTGTCCAATCAAACAGCTTCAACCTGAATACCATATAGGTTCAAACCATACTTCACACCGGGCGTTGTATATAACGATAAAGTCCCTTGCTTACTACTTGCTTTTAAATAAACGGTATACTTTGATAAGCCAGGTTTTATCGTTACAAGCTTGGCATAAGAAGGTAGCACAAGTCCTCGCCCTTGATTGGTTAAATGCAGAGGAAGTACCTTAGTACTTGGATTCTCCACCAAAAAAGTAACACGATAATACTGCTGAAGTTTTAAGTTCTGTAAGTGAAGCAAATCTATTTTTTGTAAGTTTGCATGATACCCAAGTGCACTAAAGCTATATGAGACTTGTTTATCAGGTGAGCTTTCCGCATAAAGCTTATTGGTTTGTTCTAAAAAGCACAAGGATGCTTCTGTAACATTAAGAGCATCCAAACACCCTAACGCATAGTGGTTATCTTCAAGGGGCGCATAAGCAGATAAATATAAAATACTTTCATCATTTGGGCTTCCCTGAGCCTCGTGCTCCACGTAGGCAGCAAGCTGAAAATAATTAGATTCAAATCCAAGCGCATAAAGTGCTTCAAGCGTCATCGAAGGAATCGCTTGCAGTGACTTTACTGGCTTTGCTTGATAAACATGCGCTGGCAACTCACTTGCCTCAAACGAGAAGTTGACATCATCCAAGCTCATTGGAATATCATCGATAGCTCTATGCGTAAAAAACGTGCCAAAGGTTGGATCTAAAAAAAGCTGGCGCCCTCGGATATCTGCCTCAACTGCTGAATGATTTCCCTGAATCGGGATGTTGTAAATATTGTGATATTTAGAGTCAATGCCATAAACCGCAAGCAACCCTCTTAGGACATAGCTCCGACCACCACATGCAGTATGACAAGATTTAAATAAATCATTAAGATTAGCAACCGCGATATTTTCTTGAGGCGGCGTACAAAAGTGGTAAACCAGTGCATTCAATTTTTTGGCTAACTCAACTGCGTTTAGCTTTTCTAGTTTGTGCCAATCTCCAAAGGCTTGGTTTAGCATCGCTTGCGCTGACTGTATGGTTTCCGGGGTTATATCAGAAGGCGTGGCAAATACAAGCGTACTTTGCAATCCCAAAAATACCGCAAATATAAAATGCCTCATACTACTCTCGACACTGAACCAAACAAAGTTCGATCTGCTAGATACTGTAACCAAGGCCAGCAAAGTACACTCATGAGCACAGGCAGTACACTTCCCCCAAGCGATATAGGGTATGCCAATAGCAGTTGGATAAGCAGTAAAGTCAGCTGATATACAAGACTAAAAGCGGCAATACCAAATAGCTGCTGTGACATAGAAAACAATCGAAAACGCTGAGCACGCTTTGAGACAATAAAAGCCACTAGCAGCAGTGCAAACGCTTGCTGGCCTAAAATACCTGCACTCAGCGTATCTAGCAATAACCCAAGGCATAATATTAAAGGCACACCACATTGCTTAGGTAACGTACATTGCATATAAATTACAAACAAAAGCAACCAAAAAGGTCTGAAAGTACTTAGCATGATGCCAAGTGGTAAAATACTCAAAAAGAGTATAACACCTGCCATAAAACTCAAACGAAGCTTAGAAACCATCACGTTTTTGCACCTTTCTTTGCAGATTTTTTTTCAGGCGACCATACCAATAACACCAAACGATTACGATGGTAGCGTGTTAAAGGGCGTACATCGATACGCACAAAAGCTTCCCCTAGTGGGTTATCTATGCGCTCAACCACACCAACAGGATAACCGGCAGGATAACACGCCCCAAGTCCCGATGTCACTAAAACATCGCCTGGCTCAACCGATGCGGTTTTGGGCAAATAAATTAATGACAAGTGCTCAGGCTCATTGGTCCCCGCTAAAATAGCAGTCTCCCCGGTTCTTTGATTCCGAACAGGAACCGCACTGGCTGCATCAGAAATAAGTAGCACCTTGCTGCTAAAAAGCCCGACCTCAATCACTTGCCCTGTGACACCCTCCGTATCAAGAACCAGCTGACCCGCCTCTACACCATCCTTTTTTCCTTTGCTAATCAATAAGGTATGGCGCGTTTGAGCTGACTTCAGCGTTAAAACTTCTGCCGCCATGGTTTTATCTTTGGAAGACTGGGATAAACTTAAAAGTGCTTTTAAATCAGCATTTTCATTTTGCAACTCTGAGAGCTTTTGTAGTTCTGCTTTAAGCGTGAGTTGCTCGGCATACAAAGCACGTGTTTCATCGAGAAGTGCTTGCTTGCTGCCCCAAGCCAAATGGCTCCAGTTCATAAAGCGACTAGGAAGATTTACTGCATACTGAAGCGGATAAACTAAAGAGTTTAAAACTTGATGAATAGGAACAATGGTATAGCTTCTATCTAAAAAAATCAGGCAGAACGAAAACAGCAAAGCCAGTGGAAATTGCCACTGACTTTGATCACTTTCTTTAAAGAGCTTATTTTGCTTTTTATTCGGTCGAAAGGAAATCGCCACCGCGTAAGTCCATGGTTTCTAGCGCTTTTCCACCACCTCGCGCAACGCAAGTTAACGGATCTTCTGCAACCAACACAGGCAATCCTGTTTCTTCCATCAACAAGGTATCCATATTTTTGAGGAGAGCTCCACCACCAGTCAACACCATACCTCGCTCTGCAATATCTGCAGCAAGCTCAGGTGGCGCAAGCTCAAGAGCCGCTCGTACCGAACCAACAATACCAGACAAAGGCTCCTGCAGTGCTTCTAAAATTTCTGCACTGGTTAAGGTAAAGCTACGAGGCACCCCTTCTGCTAAGTTTCGACCTCGTACTTCAATTTCAAACAAATCACGACTTGGGAAAGCAGAGCCAATTTCATGCTTAATACGCTCAGCTGTGGTTTCACCAATTAAGGTCCCGTAGTTACGACGCACGTAGGAAATAATCGCGTCATCAAACTTATCACCGCCAATACGCACTGACTGATGATACACAATACCACTTAGCGAGATAATCGCAACTTCAGTAGTTCCACCGCCAATATCAACAACCATGGAGCCACTTGCTTCTTCAACGGGCATACCGGACCCAAGCGCTGCTGCCATTGGCTCTTCAATTAAGAAAACTTCTCGAGCACCAGCCCCCATGGCAGACTCACGAATCGCACGACGCTCTACTTGAGTTGAGCCACAAGGCACACACACTAAAACTCGTGGACTAGGTCTTAAAAAGCGGTTTTCATGTACTTTGTGAATAAAATGCTGAAGCATTTTTTCTGTCACAAAAAAGTCAGCAATAACCCCGTCTTTCATAGGGCGTATGGCATTGATATTGCCTGGTGTTCGTCCTAGCATGCGCTTGGCTTCTAAGCCAACAGCGGCCACTCGTTTTTGTCCTGACTCATTGCGCAGTGCCACAACAGATGGCTCGTTTAATACGATGCCATTGTCCCGCACATAAATCAGCGTATTGGCTGTGCCTAAGTCAATAGACAAATCATTCGAAAAAACACCTCGTAGTTTTCTAAACATAATCACACTTGCCTCAATACGATATGATTCGCACTTTAACTCAATTTGAGTTTAAAATCGACTGTCTTCAAGCATTAATGCGTTTCCAAGCTTCTCTGCAAGCATCTGATCGTGGGTCACTACCACTAAAGTGGTATTTCGAGATTCATTCAAAGCAAGCATAATATCAAAGACTTGCGTTGCAGTGCCCCGGTCTAAATTTCCCGTGGGTTCGTCGGCAAGCACGCACATCGGCTTTGGTACTAAAGCACGTGCAATCGCAACACGCTGACGCTCCCCGCCTGAGAGTTGTGACGGTTTATGATGAAGACGCGCCAAAAGTCCAACTTCTGTCAGCATTTCTTCTGCTTCACTCAATGCTTGGTCTTTATGCACCCCAGCCAGTAGCCTTGGTATAGCAACATTCTCAAGCGCTGAAAACTCAGGTAATAAATGATGAAACTGATAGACAAAGCCAACGTGTTGGTTCCGCCATTTACAGCGCGCATTCTCAGATAAGTCTTGCCAATTTTTACCTTGCATCAACACTTGCCCGGAGGTTGGCTTATCAAGCCCACCGAGCAAATGCAACAACGTGCTTTTACCAGAGCCGGATGGCCCAACAATAGCAAGGCACTCGCCCTTTTTAATCTCAAGGTTCAATGACTTAAACACCGATACATCAGTTTCACCATCATGATAAGACTTGGTGAGGTCTCGACATTCAATTAAATGCTCACTCATGATGTAAGGCCTCCGTAATCACGGTTTTAGACGCGCGAGATGCAGGGTAAAGCGTTGCAAGAAAACTCAGCACGAGTGCTGCAGCTGAAACGCCAGCCACATCAGACCACAAGATTTTTGAGGGCAAGTAGTCAACGTAATAAACGTTGGATGCAAGCAACTGCACCCCAAAAAAGCGCTGGATGGTATCCAGTAAGTCGGTCACGTTATACGCTAGCAATAACCCCGCCACGAGCCCAATCAGAGTCCCAACCACCCCAACCAGCATCCCTTGCACCACAAACACACGCAAAATAAAGCGAGGCGTTGCACCCATGGTTCTTAAAATTGCAATATCAGCTTGTTTATCATTCACGAGCATCACCAAAGAAGACACCAAGTTGAATGCTGCCACTACGATAATGAGCAATAAAATCAGCGTCATCATGGTCTTTTCCATTTTGACCATCTGGAAAAAGTCACCAAACTGCTCAGTCCAGTTGCCCACTCGATAGCCATCCCCAAGCTTCTTGGCAATCAGCTCACCGAGCATCGGTGCGTCATATACATTATTGATACGAATTTTAAGGCCAGAGACGGCATCATCCAGTTGCGTTAGCTTTTGTGCATCATGTAAGTCTACAAAAGCAAGTTTGCTGTCAAAGCTAAATCCGGGGCCTGCTGAGAAAATACCTACCACAGTAAAGCGTTTAAACCTCGGCTCCATACCTGCAATACTGACCGTTGCTTTCGGAATCATGATGGTGATTTTGTCGCCCACCATCACGCCGAGTGCTTCGGCAAGCTCTCGCCCAAGTACCGTGCCAAAGTGTGGCAGTTTATTTAAATCTCCTAAAAGGACTTTATCTTCCAGGTGAGTAATTAAGCGCTCTTCTTTGGGAATCACTCCAGTTAGCATCACGGGCAGTACTTGTCCGTCATACGTGACAAGCCCCTGCTCTGCCACAAATGGTGCCACACCAACAATACCTGGCACACTCGCTACTTTCTTTTGTGCCGCTTGCCAGTCATTCAGTACACCTTCATCCCCGGTCACAGTAATTTCAGGCGCCATACCAAAAAAACGTTTATGAATTTGCTCATCAAAGCCATTCATGACTGAGAGTACCGTAATTAAAACCATCACACCCACCCCTATACCAAGCATTGAGGTAAAAGAGATGAACGAAACAAAATGTGTTTTTTTCCGGGCTCGCATATAGCGAAGCCCAACATAAAGAGCCAAGGGCCTAAACATGGTCTAAGAGAGCCTAATGATGAGACAAAATAGAATTGTAATTAAAATTATTCCAAGATGATACCGCGGTCAGGGTTTAAATTATAAATTCATAATTCAAACCCTGATTCTGGCATGATTAAAATAATTTAACAGGTAAAACCAGCAAACTATCTGTGACTTCTCGAGACTCAATTGTGTAGTTATCAGTCCCTCCACTTTTATAAATGGCGAAAGCATTGCCAGCAGTTGCCGGATCGGAAGTAGAAGTCCACCAAGTGCCGCTAGGCGTATTGAGTAAACCCGATTTAACTAGTAGCTCAAATTCAGCTAAAGAGGGAAGATAGTAGGCACCAAAACATAAATTAGCATTTGGCGTGGTACTTGCTGCAGCGCATATTGCACCATCCTCCTGCGCAGAGTAATTTGATGCTAGCTCAGCAGCACCATTGTCATTAGTTGCTGGGACTATGCCTGCTAGACTCCTAGACAATAATAAAGCTGCATTCCAAATACTTGTATTGGATACCCCAGCGCCGACACCAGTACCTGTCGCAACTGCATTCACAAAAGCTGTTGAGTTAAGCAAACTCGCACTCCCAATTTTAAAACTATCACCAGCAGTATTAACAGCTAAACCATGATGTCCACTCGCATCCACATAAAAAACAGTAGCACCGTGAAAGTTATCTCCAACGCTTACCGTTTCTTCTGAAATGACACCTTCACTGCTAATAATAATACCCGTTCCTGCAGTATAAGCTCCACTAATCACATTGTTCACAATATTAATAGCTGTTCCGGCCGTATAAATAGAGCGCTGAAAAGCTGCTTCAATAGCCTCGTCGACATAACCAATGGATGCTGGGTTGTGATTAGCATGAGCAGTATAAGCATGGCCTGCAAACATCATGCAAAGAGCCACACACAGAAATTTTTTCTTAAAGTTTGTTTGCATCATCAATATCCTTATTTCTTCATAGCACTACAATTAAAGCGTAACATTTAAACTTAAAAGAATGCCATTTTGAATTGGAATATTCTTAACACTGGCAGTTTGCGCCGCAGTATTGACGTTATAACCAAGACTTCCTCCAAAAATACCTTGGTACAAGAGACTTAAAGTTGAAGAGTCTGCAATTGGAACACCAATCCCACCTTGGAACTCGCCACCAAACTGGAATTTGTTATTAATGGTTTCTCGATCTAGATACATGCGGCGATACACCAAACCTCCTTTAATATCAAGAAAAACAGGGGTGTTAGACGCAACTGAGACGCGTAAGGTTGCAAGTAAGTCAAGTAATGGGGTAATAGTTGCTTCAACCGGTAAGCCGCCGAGCAAATCTAAGGTGCTTTGGTCGATGAAGAGACGCATAGTATTGCCATTTTGTACACCAAGCTCTCCACCAAAGGAAGCTTGTCCAACATCACAAATGGCTTTTCCAATTGCAAAGCGGCCAACAGGCGTTTGCCCAGAACCATCTGCACCATATTTATAGGCGGTATAACCCAAGCTTGCGGTCACAGACCACGGATGTACTTCAATCTGAGGCATAGGTGGCGGGGCCATAATACCCATCGTCCCTGCAGATGCGGAAAACGACAACAGTCCACCAAGCAGTGAAAGCACATGTTTTTTTAACATTGGGTCCCTCCAACGAGATAAAAAAATATAAAGTCCGCATCCAGCCTATATTGTTTTTTAAAAGCCTGTCAAGACAAAAATAAAGTTAAAATGCCATTGTTTATCTGTATCGCTTTGATATAATGCATGCCTTAGGCCGGGGTGGCGGAATTGGTAGACGCGCCGGATTCAAAATCCGGTGATGGTGACATCGTGTGGGTTCGATTCCCACCCTCGGTACCAAATGCCTAAATAGCTTGCTCTTCAGAGCGCTTCTCTTTCAAACCTACTTCTAATCCATCAAACACACCTGCGCGACACATCAGAACTAAAAACGGTACAAAACTAAGTGTCAGCACAAAAGCAATCTCATAAAGCCCAGCCCAACCCACATAGTATTGCAACCCAGCGCCAAGCGGACCTGACAAAACACGCGCCAAAGAGGCAATACCTATCAAAAGTGAAAATTGTGTCGCGGTAAAACGCTTATCGACCCAGCGCATAAAAAAGGCTACCAATGCAGTCGATCCCATGCCAGCGGCTAAATTATTAAAGACCACAGCCAATGCAAACAGCGTGGTATTTTTACCAACAATAGCTAAAGCCACAAATAAGAGATGTGCGAGTGCTTGGAATAATCCAAAGGTCCAAAGCGCTCGATAAAGCGACCAGCGCGTCAAAAGCACACCAGCCACAATGCCGCCTAGTAAAATGGCCCCAACCCCCATCACTTTATTGACATAGCCAATCACATCTAAAGAAAAGCCCATGCCCTGGATTAAAAACGGCATGATGATGCCACTGTGGGTCGTGGTAAACGCTTCTGCGAGCTTGTAGCACAAAATAAAAAACAACATCGCGACAATACCAGGGCGTAATAGCAATGCTTTTGCAGGTGCAACAAAAGACTCCACCAAACCTACATGCTCATTCAGCGCCTCATTCGAAGGCTCAGGACTCCAAAGAATCACGAGCATCCCAACGCACATCAAAAAACCCATCAAGCGATATGTAAAAGCCCAGCCTAAATGATACGCCACAATTAAAGCCAAACCACCAGAAAGGAGTACTGCAATTTGATAGCCACATACCGCAAAAGAAGCACCAAGACCATGCTCTTCAGGTTTTAAATATTCGGTTCGATGCGCATCAATGCCTATGTCTTGCGTTGCAGAACAAACAGCAAGGCAAAAAGCAATCAGCGCCATCAGCCCAGGTGAGGTTGTAGGCGTTAACCATGCTAAAAAATTGAATCCCACCAATAAGCAAATTTGCATCGAGAGCACCCAACTACGGCGCTTTCCGAGTTTAAAGAGTGAAAACCTGTCGAGCAAAGGGCTCCACAGGAAACGATAGATATAAGGAAATCCAACTAAACTTAAAAGACCGGTCGTCATGACAGAAGCACCGGAAGCTGAAAACCATGCTTGAAGGGTTCCTCCCAAAAGGGCTAATGGTAGCCCTGAAGAGAAACCCAACAAAAAAACAATCAATAAACGTTTATTCATCCTGAATAAGCCGTACTAATTATTTTTTGGCCGCAGCTGCTGCCTTATCGTCTTTTTTAACTTCGATTAAATGCACGTTAAAAATTAAGGTTTCGTTCGGGCCAATTGCACCACCAACATTACGTGAGCCATAAGCAAGCTTCGCAGGAATGTAAACTTCCCAGGTAGAACCTGCTGGCATCAGTTGCAGTGCTTCGGTCCAGCCAGGAATCACTTGAGTCAACTTAAAGCTCACAGGCTTGCCTGCTTTTTCGGTGCTATCAAAAACCTCACCATCCAAAAGACGACCTGTGTACTCTACAGTTACCATATCTTCTTTGGTTGGCTTCGCACCGTTCCCTGCTTTCAGGATTTTATATTGCAGACCACTTGCTGTGGTTACGACGCCTTCTTTAGTTTTATTTTCTTTTAGAAAGGCTTCGCCTTTTGCTTTGTTTTCTTCTGCTTTTTGATTGAATTCAGAGGCACGTTTGTTCATCATTTCTTTTTCAAAATCACTCAGTACTTGTTTCATTTCTTCTTCGGTCATTAAGAGCTTGCCACCCTTCATGCCATCTTCCATCCCTTTAGCGAAGACAGTTGGATTAATTGAAATCCCTTGGCGCTTCAAGTTTTTTCCTAAGTCGGAGCCAATACTATAAGACACTTTATCTTCTGTCGTGGATAACGTCATATCAGCCGCAAATAAAGGAGCAGACATAGCAACTACAACCGCGCCCGCAATCCATTTTTTCTTCATCATGAGTAGTCCTCTTATTGTCTTTGCTAGAGGCGAAACGATACGCCCCATGGGTTCCGCATTTATTCTGCCTAAGTTTCGCTTGAATTACCAGCCCATTCCATTAACATATAAACGATGATAGAAAATGAACTCAAAATCCTCTCAGTTACTGAGCTAAATCGTAAAGTCCGCCGCCTACTTGAAGACGATATGGGCATGGTATCCGTGCAAGGTGAAGTCTCTAATTTAAGCCGTCCCGCGTCAGGGCACGCTTACTTTTCTCTAAAAGATGCAACGGGCCAGTTGCGCTGTGTGTTTTTTAAAGGCCGACATCGAAAAAACACTGATATCATCTTACAAAACGGTGAAGCATTAACGCTGTTTGGTACACTCAGTGTGTATGAGGCGCGTGGCGACTATCAACTCATTGTTGAGCGTATAGAGCCCGCTGGCAAAGGCACCCTATTTCAGCAGTTTGAAGCACTCAAAGTTAAGCTTAAATCACTCGGCCTTTTTGAAGAAAGCCATAAAAAAGCCTGGCCTAAATATCCGAATAAGATTGGCCTCATTACCTCACCCACTGGGGCTGCCATTCGTGATATACAAACAACACTCAGAAGACGCTTTCCGCTCACAGAAGTGCAAGTGTATCCAAGTGAAGTACAAGGTGCTTCTGCCCCCCCACAACTGATTTCAGCCATTCAACAAGCAAACCTTGAGGCAAGCTGTGATGTGTTGATTTTAGCCCGAGGCGGCGGCAGTATTGAAGATTTATGGGCTTTCAATGATGAAGCGCTGGCTTACGCCATTTTTGAGAGTAAGCTCCCTATCATTTCAGGGGTTGGTCACGAAACAGACTTTACCATTGCAGACTTTGTTGCAGACTTAAGAGCGGCCACCCCTACCGCTGCAGCCGAAGCAGTTACGCCCGACCAACATCACCTGCATGAGCATTGTATGCGTCTGAATTTAAGGCTTGAGACAGCCATCACGCGCTTACTTCGCCATCAAGCAGAGCAACTCAACCATTTAGCAAAAAGGCTTAAATCTCCCGAACGCTTACTACAAGGTCACTGGCAAACTCTCGATTACCTCACCCGGCAATTGCAAATCCATATGACCAATCATATCACCCAAAAGAATCATGCACTCAAAGCACTGGCAAGCAGTTTAAATGCCTTAAGCCCTCTCGCAACACTCAATCGCGGCTACAGCATTGCAAGTACTAATCACCACGTGATTCGAGCACCTCAAGATGCACCTGTTGGCACTGAGATACAGCTCAAACTTGCCAGAGGTCAACTGACTTGTGAGGTACTCAAACATGATGAATAGCTTTTTTGACAGCATTTTATGGATTACCGACCAAATTCAAACCAACTTAACAACACTTGGCTGGATAACTGCGGTACTTTGGGGGGTGTTTTTGCTCAATCAAATACTGGGGGGCATATTGCTTATTTTAGGCATCACACCGAGAAAACTCTACGGCTTGCCCGGGATTTTGTTTGCCCCGATCCTGCACGCTAATGTTAATCATCTTTTCTTTAATACCATCCCACTTTTAGTTTTGAGTGCTTTTATTCTGGTAAATGGACTGCCTTATTTTGTATTCGTCACTCTCTGCATTACTATCCTCAGTGGCACTTTAGTTTGGCTCTTTGCAAAGCCTGGCGTGCATATTGGAGCAAGTGGGGTCATTACCGGCTACTGGGGACTTTTGGTGGTTGATATCTACCAAGAAGGCAGCGCTACGACTATTTTATTGGGGATTGTGAGTTTATATTACTTTGCCGGGATTTTCTTTGGCATCTTTCCAAGCAAAAAAGGTGTTTCTTGGGAAGGACATTTGTTTGGCTTACTCGCAGGCATTGCAACGGCTTTGTGGGTTAATTAGTAGGTGTGGGTGTATCATCATTGCTAGCTTTTTCAGCTAGTGATGCTCCTGAACGTTCTCCCTCCTGACTAAAGCAATCCTTGAGCTCTTTAAAAAGTTCATCTTTAGGGTCAACTTTTAGGCGCTCTAAATCCCTTTCCAAGTTTGCAACTAACTGTGAGGATTGTTTACCTTTGACTTTTGCCTTCAACTCCGACACAAGACTTTTGGCCTGTTCATAATCTCGATCATTTATCGCCTGAGCAACCAGAGGTAATTTATCTTTAAATGCATCTAAATTAGCTGAGCCTCTTCGTATACTACTAAAAAGCTGTCCATTTACACGCCCCTCATAAGCTTTGTGCATACACTTAGCACGCTCAATTAAACGCTCTTCAGGACCACCAACTTGTAACTGCCTAACCTCCTCAGGTAACTGTGCTTTCATTGTACTTAACACATGAGAACCTTTAACTTGCCATAAGGCTTTACCACTTGCAAAGCTATAGAAATCCCCATATCCCTTATAGCCAGGTATATCGCTTATTTTATCCGTTGATAGTCGATAGTTCACAAAATTATCGAGTGCTTCCGAGCCAGTCTTTTCTAGCTGCTCGCCTTCTGGTGTATGTGCAGGTGCAGTGTTAAATGTCCTCACTTGCACACTTCCCTGAGGTGCTCCATCAGCATAAGCTCGTAACGCAACATCTTGTGCCAAATTTCCCCCTAAAGAGTGCCCTGCTAGCACGATTTTTCTGCCTGGGTATTTTTTCTTCGTCTCTTGATACAGCTGATAAGCGTCGTCACGTAACGCTTGCCCAACTACGCCTGTCCTTGCAATACTGATATCAGCCATTGCATCTTTTTTACTTTTGGTGCCTCGAAAAGTAATCACAATGGGGGTGTTTTCATCTGTAGGTTCTAAACATATCGCATTTAACCCAGAACCCTTGCTATTTTTTACGATACGTTCAACCTGATACCCTTTTTGTTCTATCGTGGGCTTCGCATAAAAAAAAGAATTTTGTTCGTCCGGCTTGGCTCTCCTATATGCTTCTTCCTCATCAATGAAAGGCCGACCATTAGCATCCATAAAGGTCCGATAACTTAACTGAGATGCATAAAGTAGTAGCTCAATATCACAAACCATGCTTGCTCTCCGAAAGTACTTTTTACACTTTAATTATAGAACAACATGCAACTCCTTTCATTTTGCTTTATCATTGCGTTTTTCGAATGAAAGGAGCCCCTGTATGAAAGTCGGTCAAGACACGCTAGGCACTCTGTCTACGCTGGACGTCAATAATAAAACTTACCACTACTACAGCTTAAAATTGGCTGAACAAAATCACTTTGATGGCATCTCACGCCTCCCTTATTCACTCAAGGTGCTATTTGAAAACCTCTTACGATTTGAAGAGGGTGACACCGTTAAAACTGAAGATATCCAAGCGCTGTCCGACTGGCTCAAAAATAAAAGCTCAAATCATGAAATTGCGTACCGACCAGCACGTGTCTTAATGCAAGACTTCACAGGTGTACCAGCTGTTGTTGACTTGGCCGCTATGCGTGATGCCTTGCAAGCTATGGGCAAAGATGCAGAGAAAATCTCTCCACTTTCACCGGTTGACTTGGTCATCGACCACTCGGTGATGGTCGACCAATTTGCAAGCCCCAATGCCCTCCAAGTGAATACCCACAAAGAAATGGAGCGCAATAAAGAGCGATATGAATTCTTGCGCTGGGGACAAAAAGCATTTTCCAACTTTAGTGTTGTACCTCCTGGAACAGGTATTTGCCACCAAGTGAACTTAGAATACCTCGCGAAAGGCGTTTGGCATGCTGATTGTGATGGCAAAACCTATGCCTACCCAGATACCTTGGTCGGTACTGACTCTCACACCACCATGGTCAATGGCTTAGGCGTTTTAGGCTGGGGTGTTGGTGGTATTGAAGCTGAAGCAGCGATGCTTGGCCAGCCCATTTCTATGCTGATTCCTGAAGTGATTGGCTTTAAACTCATGGGCAAACTCAAAGAAGGCATCACCGCAACCGACTTAGTACTCACAGTCACCCAAATGCTACGTGAGAAAGGCGTTGTTGGTAAATTCGTCGAGTTTTATGGCCCAGGACTTGCCGACTTACCCCTAGCTGACCGTGCAACCATTTCTAATATGGCGCCTGAGTATGGGGCAACCTGTGGTTTCTTCCCAATTGATGAAGAAACCATTCACTACTTACAATTAACCGGACGTGATGAAGATACCATTGCACTCACCGAAGCGTATGCAAAAGCACAAGGCCTTTGGTACGACAAGAGCAACCCAGACCCAGCCTTCACTGACTCGCTTGAGCTGAACTTAGATACCGTTGAGCCATCACTTGCAGGCCCAAGACGCCCACAAGATAAGGTAAACTTAAACACACTACCAACCACTTTCGATGCCTTCCTAGAGGATTCTGGCAAAGGCTCTGAAAAAGCGACAAGTTTTGAAGTTTCAGGTGAAGGGTACGACTTGCATCATGGCGATGTCGTCATTGCTGCAATCACCAGCTGCACCAATACCTCAAACCCAAGTGTTTTAATGGCAGCAGGATTGGTTGCTAAAAAAGCGTTGGAAAAAGGCTTAAGCCGCAAACCTTGGGTAAAATCTTCGCTGGCACCCGGATCCAAAGTGGTCACTGATTACTTAGAGCATGCAGGGTTACAAACCTACCTAAACGACTTAGGCTTTAACTTGGTGGGGTATGGCTGTACCACATGCATTGGAAACTCAGGCCCACTCCCAGATCCTATCTCAAAAACTATTACAGATAATGACTTAGTAGTTTGCTCTGTCCTTTCAGGGAACCGAAACTTTGAGGGACGTGTACATCCACAGGTCCGAGCTAACTGGCTTGCATCTCCCCCACTGGTTGTAGCCTATGCATTAACAGGAACCACACGTATTGACTTAAGCCGGGATGCTTTAGGGCAAGATAAAAATGGCAATGACGTGTTCTTAAAAGACATCTGGCCAACACGTACTGAGATTGCAGAAGAAGTGGCTAAAGTCACCAATACCATGTTCCGTAAAGAATATGCTGATGTATTCAAAGGGGATGCTGACTGGCAAGCGATTCAAACTACTGAAAGCACAACCTATACCTGGAGCAATGACTCAACCTACATCCAACACCCACCTTTCTTTGAAGGGCTTAAAGAAACACCGGATGCTGTAAAGTCTATTGAGAATGCACATGTCTTGGCATTACTGGGCGACTCCATCACCACAGACCACATCTCACCTGCTGGTGCAATTAAGCCAGACTCACCAGCAGGTGCTTACCTGAGCAGTAAAGGCGTTGAACCAAAAGACTTCAACTCTTATGGCTCAAGACGAGGCAACCATGAAGTGATGATGCGCGGTACGTTTGCCAATATTCGTATCCGTAACGAAATGACCCCTGATGTAGAAGGTGGCTTTACGCGTCATATCCCAAGTGGTGAAACGCTACCAATTTATGATGCTGCCATGCGTTATCAAGCAGAAAATAACGACTTGGTCATTTTTGCAGGCAAAGAGTACGGTACAGGCTCTTCTCGTGACTGGGCGGCCAAAGGAACGTTACTCTTAGGCGTTAAAGCTGTAATTACCGAGAGCTTTGAGCGCATTCACCGCTCAAACTTAATTGGCATGGGTGTTTTACCGCTGCAGTTTGAAGCTGGTACCACCCGTAAAACACTTGGCTTAACTGGCAGCGAACGTGTCAGCATCAAGCTGGATGAAACCTTGAAGCCTAAGGCGACCTTAGAGGCACACATCACACGCGAAGATGGTAGCGAAGAAACCATCAAGCTCTTATGCCGTATTGATACCAACAATGAGCTCGAATACTACAAAAATGGTGGTATCTTGCAATATGTATTGAGAAATATGGGGTAAACGCCCGGGGTCATACATGACCCCGCTTGGTTTCGACAAAACCGGTCCTACCTGTTTTGTCATCCATTCAAATTATCTAGCAAACAGCGTCTGATATAAGCGAAAGTCTCAGCCTAGATGAGTTGTTACGTCGGTTAGATGTAAGAGGGTGTAACAACATGCCTCTAAAGCGCCTCAATACAATCCACTATGATCTATACTTAGATTTATTAACCGTCTTTTAGAAAACTATAATGCTACGTTTAAACAATCGTCTATTACGTACAGATAACATCGTTACTGAGTTTGAGCGAAAGGTGCTGAATGCTGCCCCACCCAAAAACCCTCTAGCCCCTTCTGCACTCGCCCAGTTTCAAAATAAACTACAAAGTATTTATTTTAAGGGCTTAGACCAAGATCAAGTGCTAGAAGCTTTATCGAGTCAGGACAGGTTTCAAGTATACCCTTATCTACAGGCTGTACTAAAAATTATTTTCACCTTAAATGAGAATAGTAATTTATCAGAAGCATTGTCCGCTCTCAAAAAAACCCAGGAAGAAATAGAGCCAGAATGGGATGCCCCTCATTTAGAAATGCAATGGGAAGCGCTTGATAAAAAATATGGTTACTTTTCACAGTTAAGTTCAGAGCAGCAGAATCAATATAAAGCTCTTTTCAGGCAGCTCACATTAAGCTGTCGAAAGATAGCTGTGCTTTTTGAAGAGAATAATACCTCTGAAGATACTATGGCCTATGACTATGCTTATAAACTTATGGCTATTTATACTGATCCCGAGCAAAAAATAGCTCCAAATTTTGATGAGGTAGCTAAAGCAGCATATAAACTTTTAAACCAATCAGACGTACCACTTACTAAACCATTCCATGATGTATTACTGGTACAGCTAACACTACCTCAAAAGAAAGATGTGAGTGATTTTGCAGGCTGGCGTAGATTAATCAATAAAGTTGGTCCTGGAGCTTTTTCATTTTTTGCAATGGCAAGCCAAATAGAACAAAAGATTCATGAGTCTACAGGTGAGTTGCGTGCACCAAAGGACAGACGCGAGGCAGCGCATTATTTTGCACGCATTAAATACAAAAGAGCGGGTGAAGACCTAAATTTTGCAATTTTGTGTCACGAAAATAAGTATCCGGAAGCATGGTTTAATGTTTGCCTTGATTATATGCAAGAGCCACCTGGATGGCCTAAAAAAACAGAGGACAATATTCCTGAGATTGATATTGAGGGCGAAGGCGTAAGTGCAGGATTTAGGTTACAAAAACTACCAACTGATGATAAACGCGCATTGATTCTTGGAGAAACGACTGGCTGCTGCCAATCTATTGGAAGAGAGTCTGAGCAGTGCGTTAGAGATGGAACCGCTTTATCTGATAATGGTTTTTATGTGATTACTAAAAATGGTCCTGATGGTAAGCCAATCATTATTGCTCAAACTTATGCCTGGAGATCAGAGCGTGGAAACCTTTGCCTCGATTCTATTGAGTATTCAATAGGTCGTATTTCAGAAGAAGCCATTCAAGACATGCTGTCAAAATTTGCACGTGAAATATTGAAACGCGAAGAGATTAAAGTTGTAACACTTGGATGTGGTGGTCGCACACCGGAAAACCTATTTCCCGAAGCTCCTATTCCAGAAATGATGAAGCAAGGCACTCAATATGGGGATTCGATAACCCAATATTTAGTTATGGGGCAAGCGCAGCTAAAAGATGGCTATGCTCCGCTGCCAAGTGATATAGGCTCAGATAAAGAAAGAGCTTTATTTGAATATATTAGACATTATGAGCCTAGTCATTTAACGGAGTCAGATTTTCGTGAGTTTATACAAGGTAGGTTTGCCCCCACTAGGTTACCCATGTTCCTCCGAAATGCTCGTGAATGCATAAACGTCCTAGCTAGCCTGAGCTCCAAAGAAGCACGCTTAGTAGTTTATGCGAGTATAAAGCAACAACTGCCAAGCTTCATCGAACATATTGGTGATCTCATTAAAGTTATGGAGCTCTTAGCGCCAAAAGAACGAGCAGACCTATATAAGCGTATGGAGGAGAAGTTACCCAAGATCATGCGTCATATTACTTACAATTTCTTAGGAGTTTTAGAGTTATTAGCGCCAAAAGAGCGAGCAGAATTCTTTGAGTATATGAAGGATAAGTTGCTCGGCTTTATCCCAAGTATTTTTGGTTTTAGACATCTTATAAGTCACCTAGTCGCAGAAGAGCAGTTAATAGTTTATGAGAGTGTGCAGGAGAAGTTACTTGGCCTCGTCCGCAATGCTCAGGACTTCAGTAACGTGTTGGAGTGCTTAGTCCCAGAACTGCGAAAAATAGTTTATGAGAGTATGAAGGAGAAGTTAGGCAGATTTATTCAATGTCCTGCTGACTTCATGGTCATCATGAGGTACTTAGCGCCAAAAGAGCAAGCAGAGTTTTGTGAGCGCGTGAAGGAAAAGTTACATGGTTTTATAGAAAGCCCTTCAGCTCTGAAAATATATTTAGGCGGCTTTAACAAACCTATGCAAACACAGTTTATTGCTTTCATAAAGGGTGAAATTGCTGATGCAATAATTAGAAATAGCGTGCCTTCCCATACGTCGAGGCTAGAGTCTCTAGGCTACCTTATCAAACAGTCCATGGTGATGGCTTATGAAATAGGCTCGGGAGTATTTAATCCACCTTCTGAAGTTAAACCACCGGATATCTACTATATAGAGGGCATCGACCAGATGAAACTCTCAAAGGCAATACAAGAATATGCGGCAGTACTTACTTCTGAGCAAATTGAGGAAGTCATCGGGGCATTAAAAGAAAGGTTACCTGAAGGCTTCGATCTTGAATCAGGAACAAGTTCGTTTTTAGACTTGAAAGCAGGTATACAAGGCTTAAGAACTGACAAGAAAGAAGGGTCGGAGCGAAAGTCCCAGCCTAGAGGAGGGTAGGAGAGTGTTCACAGAACTGTGTCAGTCTCTCTCCTGTCAACAGGCCCTAAGCTCAGCCTCTAAAGATTTTTCAGGCTCTAAGGTTTCTAAAGTTTGCACCCAGTCTCTAAAATTGTGACTTCCCATATTAAAGATGCTATTTGCCTGAAAAAGAGCTGTGTACAAACTCTGCGGTGCTTGCTTCACACCATCAACACACTCATGATACGTCCGCTCTGGATGCTCATGAATTTCTCTTTCAAGGTCTTCAAAAAAACGTAATTTAAGTTGCTGCCTAGCCGTCGAGCTACTCTTATCATACTCCGTTTTCAACTGCGTCAACACTCTTTTAGAGTGTTCTGGAATATCATGCTGAATACGTCGCTCTAAACGGCTCAAATAATATTTAATACGAGCCCGCTTTTTATCTTGATTATCATACACACCCAACTCTTGCCGTACTTTTGGCAAAAGCTCATATTTTTTCATAGGGTACTGTCTCAGCATACTCAATAAGTGTGTTTGGAAAGTCCGGAAGTTCAGGAGTACATTATGACTCTGGTAAACATAAGTTGAGAGTAACTGAATAAGTTGGTTATAGCTGGCCTTATAACTGGTATCAACCGCCTGAGAAATACCCCCCTCCCTAACTTCAGCTACTTGCGTACTTGTTTGCACAGAAGGTATGCGTCGACGAACTGTTTTGACAGGGCTTACTGAAAATTTGGCAATGTCTCGCATCACTTCCACACAAAAATGATTTTCATCCAAACACTTACAAAAATCAGCAAGCTTTGTGAGTAACTTTCCAGCCCGCTCAGACGAATCCACACTTAATTTTTGTACTTCTCTCAAAACACTTTCAAAATAGGTTTGCAGGTAAGAGGTATGATATTCCTGAAAATGATGTTCCCATACTTCTTTACACGCATCATTTAACGCAATGCTGCTTGCGAACTCATCCAGTGTTGCAGGCAGACGTCTAGCTTGATAAGGCAGTGGCGAAGGTGCTCTCGGAAAGAGCTGTAATACAATAGGCTCTGTAAGCTCAGGCAACTTAACCAAAGTGAGTGTTCGATTAAAACTACGAATCACCTTGTGTATGATGAGCATCTGCTCTTGGTATGCCTCATACCCCAAGTGTCCTACCTCGGTTTCATTGCGAGGCATCCGATTCACTTCGTTTAGAAAAAACTGAGCAAGTCCCGCTCTTAAGTTTTGTAGAAATTGGGATCCTCGTTTTATTGATGGATACTGTACTAAAGCGTTTATATGCTGAGTGAGTTGCCTGAGCGCTTGTTTGTTTAATTTCATACCATTAATTACTACCTGATTAATTTGTTCAACCAAGTTATTAATAGCATTCGCTTCTTGAACTTTCGCAACGACATAAAGAGGAACTTGAATCACCTCAGTTTCTGGGTTATTCAGCCCCCCGATATAAATATTAGTATTTAACTCTGCGATCTGCTCTGCAGCTGCTTGGTTGCGTTTCATCCTGAAACCTTAAAAAATCCCTGTTTGACTAGATACTAGCACGGATATCCCCCAGGATCAGGGATTAGGTTGTTGTTGATCAAGAGAAGATATCTCTCGGGTTAGGCTTGCCAAAGTTTTTCGTGTTTCATTAAGCGTACATTCTAAAACTTCGATTTTCTCCCATTGCGTTTTTACATCTTTTTCTTCATCAACAGTCATGCCCGTTTTAATGAAGAAGCTGCCATAGCCTAGTTTTTTGGCCAGCGGATTTTCATGCTTAAAATACCCAATACTTAAAATAGTAAATAACATACGAAACAAACAAGCTAAATTATAACAAAAGATATTCCACAAGCCCCTCTCACCAGAAGCATGTTGCGGCTTTATATTCGCCTGACCTTCGAGTGAAAAATTATGCGTATTGTCTAAATACTCCAATGCATCTTCAATATTTTCTCCAAGGATTTTCAAGCGCTTTCGAATTGCTTTTTTATCGACCTTTCCTGTGTTATGCATTGTCTCAATGGCTTTCACACACTCAAGCATTTCCTTCGCAATTTCTTTAAAACTTTGTTTATCCTGCGTCATTGCATCTCGCTCAATATCTGAAGAGGCATAACCAATCAGTTCATTCATTGCACTAAAATAAGGGTTTAAATTTTTAGCTGATAAGCGCTCTTTGAGCCGTCGGATAAGGCTTAGGTTCACCTTGCCCTCAGGGGCATCTGCAGTGAATGTCAATTTTATCATCTCTTGATGGAATTTTTTTAATTCTTCTTGCCCATCCTCACGTAAAAAAGCATCTCTTAGCTGCTTAAACATATACTCAGGATAAGCGTTATCAAGGTTTGCAAAAATCTTTCTCAAGCAAATATTAGGATCGGGTGGCGTGCCAAAATCTCCTTCGATAAACGCATGTTTTTGTATAGGTAGCTTACCCTTTTCCTTCAAAAGTGTGGGTCGAAAAGTGATATCGTTGGCAATGGATTCCAGTGCTCTCAGCACAACACTCGCGACTTGCTGCTTAAAAATACTGCCTTCATCATCAACATCATCCAGCATCCTACCGCCTGTGGCTTCAACGCCTTCCTCTAACTGCTCTAGTGCCCAACCATACTTGTCGAGTAATTCTTGCGCTTGCTTTTGTGTGACGGCCATAATTTTCTCTAGAGACTATGCTTTCAAAGATTCTATGTAAATGATAGTATAAATGGGCATTTAAGGCAAAAAAATGATTAGTGTGTTTTATTTTTGAGACAAAAGCATCTGCTATGGCACAACAACTTCTCCCCAATCCCAACCCTGATAAAACACGCTTTGGTCAACTACACGGTGTGAGCTTACCTATTGCACTTGCTGAGTGGTGTCGTGGCCTACAAACTAGACTCATTGTGGCACCCAACCATCTCAGTGCCATAACGTTATATGACAATCTACGTTTTCTACTCGCTGAGCATAAAGACACTCCAAAGCTTGTCTTGTTTCCAGATTGGGAAACGCTGCCTTACGACCAGTTTTCGCCTCATCAAGACATCATCTCTGATAGGCTCTATATCCTCAATCAACTGAGACAAGGCGAAAAACTAGTTGTTATTGCGGCAGCAAGTACACTCATGCACCGCTTATGCCCCAAAGCTTTTTTGAGTAAACATGCGCTTGTTTTAAAAACCAGCCAAACCTTTCATCTAGAGCCTTTTCGAGAACAACTGATCGATGCCGGTTATCACGCTGTCAGCAATGTCCTTGAGCATGGCGAATTTTCAGTACGAGGCGGGCTGCTCGATTTATTTCCAATGGGAAGTCGCGTGCCTTTTCGCATTGAACGCTTTGATGACAGTGTTGAAAGCATTCGTGTGTTTGACCCAGAAACTCAACGCACGATTAAAAAGCTCGATGAAATTTGTATTTTGCCAGCACGAGAATGCCCGCTTGATGAAGAGCATATCGCGCACTTCAGACAAAATTTTCGCGAAAACTTCTCAGGTAATCCAAGCTTATGTTCGATTTATGAGTCCATTAGCCAAGGACAGTTTCCCCAAGGTATTGAGTACTACTTACCCCTTTTCTTTGAAACCACAGCAAACTTCTTTGACTACCTACCAAAAGATGCTCATGTCTGCTTGATTGAGTCCATACAAAACCAAGCAGAACAGTTTTGGAATGAAATCAATAGTCGCTACAAAGAGCGCAGGCTCGATCCAAGTCGCCCAGCAACACCGCCTGAATCAAATTTCTTAACACCGACTGAACTGCTAACAGAAGCAAAGCGCTTTACACCACTTCAGTTGCAAGAAGCACCACAAAAAAGCTTAGCGCACGCCGCAAACTTCAATACCGAGCCAGGCCCTGAACTACTAATTCAACGTAAAGCAGAGGTCCCACTTGCTAGTTTGGCCAGTTATTTAAATAAAACTCCGAACCGTGTTTTATTTGTCGTAGAAAGTACTGGGCGACGTGAAGCATTACTCGAGCTTTTAAAGCCACTCAACCTGCATCCCGTCATTCATGCCTCGTTCGATGCGTTTTTAGAAAGCACTGAAGCGCTAAACTTGCTGATAGCACCTTTCACTGCAGGTGCCGTACTGGTTGATGCTGGCATATCGATTATTGTTGAGTCACAACTCTTTGGCGAGATGGCAACGCCACAACAGCGTGCCCGTGAAAAACGCTCAATTGACCCAGACACCATGATTCGGGACTTAACCGAGCTTCGCGTTGGTGCACCACTGGTTCATCTCGACTTTGGCGTTGGTCGCTACCTGGGATTACAGCTGATTGAAAACCAAGGCGTGCAAAGCGAATTTATTATCTTAAATTACGCCAATGATGACAAAATTTATGTCCCCGTCACAGCACTTCATTTATTAAGCCGCTACACAGGTACTGACTCAGAGCATGCGCCACTACATCGCTTAGGCAGCGACCAATGGAAAAAAGAACGTAAAAAAGCAGCAGAAAAAATTCATGACGTTGCCGTAGAACTCCTTGAAGTTCATGCAAAGCGGGCTGCAAGTGCGGGACATGCACATCTTTGCGATCAAGAAGAGTACAACACGTTTGTCAGTGGTTTTCCTTTTGAAGAAACTGTCGATCAGACCCGTGCCACGCATGATATTATCCAAGACTTAAAATCAGAAACCCCAATGGATAGGCTCATTTGTGGTGACGTCGGCTTCGGTAAAACAGAAGTCGCCATGCGTGCTGCATTTATTGCTATTCAAAGTGGCAAACAAGTCTGTGTCCTTGCCCCAACGACACTCCTAGCCGGACAACATTTTGAGACATTTCGAGATAGGTTTTCGGAGTTTCCCATCACGCTTGAGCTCCTTTCTCGCTTTAAAACACCCAAAGAAACTATAGTCATCCTTGAGAAATTGAAAAAGGGACAGGTGGACTTAGTCATCGGTACTCACAAACTGTTACAAAAAGGCGTTGATTTTCATAATTTGGGCTTGCTGATTATCGATGAAGAGCACCGTTTTGGCGTCAAGCAGAAAGAAAAAATTAAATCTCTCAGAACTGAGGTCGACATTCTCTCAATGACTGCAACGCCTATTCCTCGTACACTTAATATGGCAATGGCAGGCATTCGAGACATCTCGCTGATAGCAACGCCTCCTGCCAAGCGCTTAGCCATTAAAACTTTCTGGCAAGAAAAAAATAATACGCTCATTCGAGAGGCATTGCTGCGAGAAATTTTGCGTGGTGGGCAAGCTTTCTTTTTACACAATAACGTACAAACCATCCAACGGATTGCTGAAGAGCTGCAAAAACTGGTGCCTGAAGCAAGTGTGCAAATTGCACATGGACAAATGCGAGAACGCGAGCTCGAGCGCGTCATGTCTGACTTTTATCACCAGCGCTTTAACGTGCTGGTTTGTACCACCATCATTGAAACTGGCATTGATATCCCAACGGCAAATACCATCCTGATTGATAAAGCAGATCACTTTGGCCTAGCACAACTACACCAGCTACGCGGTCGTGTTGGACGCTCACACCACCAAGCCTATGCCTACTTGCTCACGCCCAAATCAACCCTTATTACACCTGATGCTAAAAAGCGGCTTGAAGTCATTACCTCAATCGAAGACTTAGGGGCAGGCTTTATGCTTGCCACCCACGACTTAGAGATTAGAGGCGCGGGTGAGCTGCTAGGGGAAGAGCAAAGTGGCAACATGCATGCCATTGGTTTTAATCTTTATATGGAGATGCTTGAAGAAGCCGTCAAAGCCTTAAAATCCGGCAAAATACCTGAGCTAACAACTAAAAGTACGCCTGGCCCTGAAATTGAGCTCGGCGTCAGCGCCATTATTCCAGAGGATTATGTGGGAGATATTAATACTCGACTTACCCTCTATAAGCGCATTGCACACACTGAAAATGCCGATAGCTTACGTGAACTCCAAGTCGAATTAGTGGATAGGTTTGGCCTACTGCCGGACTCGGTTAAGAATTTGTTTGCTCTCACCGCCTTAAAACACTTTGCCTCGCCACTTGGCGTCACACAAATTCGTGCCTCACAACAAACCATTCGCATTGAATTTACAGAAAAACCAAACATCGACTTCGCCAAGCTGATTCAACTGATTCAGACAGATGCTAAAAAATATCAACTCGATGGCTCAAACCGACTCAAGTTTATCTGTGAAACCCAAACTGCAGATGCACGCATCAATGCCATTGAAACCTTACTAAAGACGCTGTTATGATGGCCCAACTCATGTAAAGAAATCATTAAGGACGCCCGTATGGAACAGGATGCCATGACTTATGATGTGATTATCGTTGGCGCAGGCCCTGCCGGACTTGCAGCTGCCATTCGCTTAAAACAACTTGCAGCACAAAATAATCAAACCATCAACGTTTGCATCCTTGAAAAAGGCGCACAAGTTGGCTCCCACCTCCTCTCTGGTGCAGTCCTAAATCCAAGAAGCTTAAAAGAATTACTGCCTGAGACATGGCAAAACGCCCCCCTGCATACACCTGTCACTCAAGATGAGTTTTACTTTCTAAACACCAAGCGTGCTTATCGTATGCCAACGCCCAAACAAATGTATAATAAAGACTGCTTTATTATTAGCGTGGGTGAACTCGGACGCTTTTTAGCAGAGCAAGCTGAAAACCTCGGCTGTGAAATTTACCCAGGCTTTGCTGCAAGTCAATTTCTACTTGGTGACCAAGGCGAAGTCATTGGTGTCGAAACAGGTCCCGTTGGTATCGATAAAGCCGGTGAAAAAACACCAAGCTATCAGCCAGGCATGAAGTTATATGCAAAACATACGCTATTTGCAGAAGGTTGCCGAGGAGAGCTCAGTCAAAAACTCATGAAGCACTTCAAGCTAAGAGAAGGTGTGAGCCCACAAACCTACGGTCTCGGCATTAAAGAAGTTTGGCGCGTTAAACCAGAGCATCATAATGCTGGCAAAGTAATTCACACCGTCGGCTGGCCCATGGATAATCAAACCTATGGTGGTTCTTTTATTTATCATTTAAAAGACCACCAGATAGCCATCGGATTTGTAGTGGGACTCGATTATCAAAACCCATGGCTAAGCCCGTTTGAGGAAATGCAGCGCTTTAAAACACATCCTTTTGTTCGCCCACTCCTTGAAGGCGGAGAGCGCCTTTCGTATGGCGCACGCGCACTTAACGAAGGTGGATACCAGTCCCTGCCCAAGCTCACCTTCCCGGGTGGTGCCCTGATTGGAGACGCTGCGGGTTTTTTAAATGTGCCCCAAATCAAAGGCATTCATACCGCCATTCAATCTGGTATTTTAGCTGCTGAAGCGACTGAAAAAGCGCTGAGTGAATCAACTTCTGAGTTAGAGTACTACGCAGAAAATATTAAAAAATCTTGGGTAATAAAAGAGCTACACCAAGCTCGAAATATTCGCCCTGGTTTTCGCTATGGCTTGTGGGTGGGACTTATTAATGCGGCCTTTGAAACTTATGTCACACGTGGCAAAAGCCCTTGGACCCTTAAAAATCACCTGGATAATGAGACTTTAACTAAAGCATCTAGTACCCCTAAAATTGAGTATCCAAAACCAGATGGTAAAATCACCTTCGACCGACTTTCTTCTGTATATTTAACTAATACCCACCATGAAGAAAATCAACCAGTTCATTTAAAGCTAGAGCATCCCGAGCTTGCTATTGATATCAATTATCAGTTATACGCTTCCCCTGAAGCACGCTACTGCCCTGCAGCCGTCTATGAAATCACAAATGCAGATAAAAAGCCTAAACTACAAATCAATGCAGCTAACTGCATTCACTGCAAAACCTGTGATATTAAAGATCCAAAGCAAAATATTATTTGGACCGCACCAGAAGGTGGTGGTGGACCCAATTATATTGGAATGTAAGGTAACTTAAGCAGAGACTGGTACCAAGGCTTCGATTTTATCCAGCAAGTCATTCGCCTCGTCTTGAATCACCTTGAAAGCCGGAGAAACTCGCTCGGCAAAAAACGAATCAGCGTGCTCCGCAACTTCTGGAAAGAAAGGCCTCACAACCACCATAACTAGCGCTGAAATCACGCCCAAGAAACCCATAAATAAAGGCCTTAGTACATCATACCAAATCCAGGGCGTATCCTTGAAGTGCTCTTGCTCCTCTTGTAAAAAACCCTGAAACCAACTCTTAAATGCTTGGAAACTCTCTTCGGTAGGCTCTTTCTCTAAAGGCTTAGCCTGCTTACAAATTACTTCGTACATAGCAAGTGCCTTTTTTTGATGTTTAGCAAGTTCTAACTTCCCTTTCAATTCATCTCGAAAGTGAATAAAGTGCATGCTAAATTGCTGACGGAATAGTTTTTTTGCTTCTTCCTCTTTAGATGGAGACTGAGGTTCAGACTCAGGGGTTCTCGGTGGTGTTAGCTGCTCTTTTTTTGGAATACTACCAGGCTGAAATCGAGATAAGCCTCTTCGACGAACTCCAAAACACGCGAGCTCTCCATTCGTAAAAAAGCAGTCCACATGATGCTTTTCTGAAAAGTCCATCAGGGATTCATAAATGGCTTGCTTAGTCAATTTTGCAACTGGTGTATTGACTGCTTTAAGCGCTAAAAATCTCGCTTTGAAGGCATCAAGCCGCTGAGCTGCCTCACCAACTTCACGATGATCTCTATTTAATTCCGCCTTGATTTCTTGTAATAATTGTCGTGCGGGCGATTGTGGTGTTCCACCACCAGAACCGTCAGGCATACAATCTCTCCTAAAACTGCAAGGCTTTTTAAGCCTTAGTACCACCAACTGTTAAACTATCAACCTTTAATGTGGGCTGACCTACACCCACTGGCACCGACTGGCCATCCTTACCACATACCCCAATCCCTGAGTCTAATTGCAAGTCATTGCCAATCATGCTGACTTTCTTCATCACATCTGGGCCATTACCAATTAAAGTTGCCCCCTTCACTGGCCGTGTTACACGGCCACCTTCAATCAAATAAGCTTCACTGGCCGAAAAAACAAACTGGCCAGAAGTAATATCTACTTGTCCCCCACCAAAATTCACCGCATAAAGCCCTTTATCGACAGAGCGGATGATTTCATCTGGATGATAATGATCTGCGAGCATATAGGTATTGGTCATGCGCGGCATAGGCACATGTGCGTAAGATTCGCGTCGACAGTTTCCTGTTGGCTCCATCCCCATCAAGCGTGCATTGAGTCTGTCTTGCATATAGTTCACCAGTACACCGTCTTCTATTAACGTTGTGCATTGGGTTGGCGTTCCTTCATCATCGACAGACAATGAGCCACGTCTATCAGCAAGGGTGCCATCATCTACCACAGTCACACCTTTGGCCGCAACTTGCTCACCCAATCGTCCAGAAAAGGCGGAAAGCTTTTTACGATTGAAGTCTCCTTCAAGCCCATGCCCAACTGCTTCGTGTAATAACACACCCGGCCAACCGGGACCTAAAATCACGGGCATCATCCCCGCTGGCGCATCTTCTGCTTTTAAGTTAACTACTGCTTCACGCACAGCTTCTTTGGCGTAATGTATGGCACGTGCATGATCTAAGAAGTACGAGTAGCCTACACGACCACCGCCGCCTGAGCGGGCTGACTCTCGTCTGCCATTTTCTTCAACAATCACACTCACGTTCATGCTGACCAAAGGCCTTACATCAGCAACATACTGCCCTTGCATCCCCGCGACCAAAACCACTTCATACACCCCAGTGAGTGAGGCATTAACTTGTATGACCCGCGGATCTTCTTGGCGAGCGGCTTGGTCGACTGCCAACAGTAAATCAATTTTTTCTTGCTTAGTCATGCCTTCAATTGGATTAAACCCCGCATAGTGGGTCACGGGAGCCGTGGCAATTTTTAGTGCTTGACCTTGTGTGCTCCCTGAAAGAGCAATAGAACGTGCAGCGTCTGCAGCACGCTCCATGGCTGGTAAGTCAATATCATCACAATAAGCAAATCCAGTTTTTTCAGCACTGACAGCACGAATACCAACGCCTCTATCAATCGCGTAGCTGCCACTTTTTACTTCAGAGTCTTCAAGATACCAAGACTCATAATTAACACTCTGAAAATATAAGTCTGCATCATCGACCTTTCGGCTGACAAAATGATGAATTAAACGCTCGAGTGCCGCCTCATCAAGCGATGCAGGTTTTAACAATAGTTCCTTGGCAATATCTAGTGCATCTGTCATATACAAAAACCCCTTTATAACACGCGGTGCTTAAGGCATGGAAAGCTCACACGCCGCCTGCGTAGATCCTCTAAATCAATATCGGCACAAATTACACCTGGCCCTTTTTCTAGCTCGGCAAGTATCTCCCCCCAAGGGTTCACAATCATGCTGTGCCCATAGGTTTCACGACCACTTGCATGTACACCGCCTTGGTTTGAAGCAAACATGTAACACATGTTTTCTATGGCACGTGCCCGAAGCAAACTATGCCAATGTACAGCCCCTGTTGCGGCGGTAAATGCTGCAACCATGGCAAATAACTCTGCCCCTTCATCAAGCAGTACCCGATAAAGCTCTGGAAAGCGCACATCATAACATACACTGAGGCCAATTCGGCCAATCGGTGTGTCTACAACCACAGGCTTTGTACCTGGCGCAAACGTATTTGACTCAGTGTGCGTTTCAGTTTCAGACACTACTACATCAAATAGATGTATTTTATCATAACGGGCAATTTCTATGCCTTGATTGTTATATACTAGGGAACTTGCCCATACCCGACCGCCAGGTGCTTTCAATGGTACGGTTCCAGCAACCACCCATAAGTTATGTTGCTTCGCTAAATGACTCAGCCGGTTTTGAATGACACCCTCGCCGACCGCTTCTCCCAAAGCAAGCTTATCGGTTTCATGCGCGCCCATAAAGGCAAAATTTTCAGGCAAAACCAGCAACTCTGCTTTTTGCTCGGATGCTTCACCAAATAAAGACTCTAAGGATGCCAAATTTTCAGCCAAATCTGCCGAAGAAACCATTTGTGCCACTGCTGCTCGACGCATAAATTCTCCTTTTAGAGTGCAAACAGTATCATATTTAGCCCAAAATAACTCACTTAAAAAAAAAAATCCAACAAAAAATATTGCCTTATTAAGAAACACAAAGTATAATTGCCTGCTTCTTTAACTTATTTTGTGTCCAACCATGCCCGAAAAGAAAGTCACCTCCGTTCCCAAAGAATATCAATCTCCAGCAAAACCAACCACTGTGCCCAGCCCTAATGATGGACATGGCGGCAATTTTTTTTGCTTTTATACGAATGGCGTGAAAAGCAATGGAGTCACCCCGGGCGGCACTACAAAAGTTCCCTTAGATACTCACGAAGGAGGGCATCACCCCCTCTACCGCTCTCCAGGGGACTCACTCTACAAAAATTCCAATGATTTTTATACGTTCACGAGCTTTAAGAAAAAATACAGTGCCTTAAAACTTGCATTCACAGAACTCAAGCTACGTGTTGATTCTGACTATGAGTATGCATTAAAGGGTAAACTCGACCAAGGACATTACAATGCAACCTACCTTGCAATACACAAATGCATGCACATGCTACAAGAAATGGTAGGCCTAGATAAACACTTAAAAGATTTTGATGTTTTGCTACACCTTAATCGTGCTATTTCGACCCCATGTATCACATATAATTTATATAACCCAATTGACCTGCTAGACGCATATAGCGATTTAAGCTACTTAAACTACAGGCCTGACCTAGTAGACCTGGCATACCAAAACAAAACACCAATTACAGAAGCAGATACTCTAGCGTTTGCTGTGGACACAGCAAGTTTAACTACGATTGGGGTACCTGCTCATGGCGTTCCAGTGGAACCACAAGCCCCCTCAGGTTTTCATACCTCATTGCATACCGAGCTCTTTGCAGAGATTGAGGATGATAAAACAATGCTAGAAGGACATTCATCCAGTTCGTCCAGTTCGTCCAGTTCGTCCGACAGCAATAGCACCCAAAAGGGCAGCTTTGAAGCAGTCGAGAGCGCCCCAACTACAACGCATATCCCTTTTGAAGTTAAGCCTTTTACCCTTACTTCTAGCACACACAAAAGACAAAAACTCATAAAGCATTTTTTCGAGACAAATACTGAAGACCCATTTGATCGATTAGCTACAACAAACTCGCTCAAGTCACCTAAAAAGCTTTAAGTGACTTGAAAAAAGTACTCGGCGGCTATATCTTAAGACTTAGGTGAAATCCTATAACCTATGGAGTTTATAAGATGAATAGACGCAACACGGCAACACTAACTCGCACGACCGAATCAGTTTTAGCAACAAATAAGGTACTTCGAAACACTTATTTGTTGCTCAGCATGACCTTCTTATTTAGTGCTTTTACGGCCTACTTATCGTTTGCCGTAAAAGCACCACCGCTAAATCCGATTTTCATGATTGTTGGCATTTACGGCTTGATGTTTTTAACCCATGCACTTAAAAACAGCCCTTGGGGTATCGTCAGTGTATTTGCCTTTACCGGCTTTATGGGCTTTTCAATTGGACCGGTTTTAAATGCTTATATTAGTGCTTTCTCGAATGGCCCACAATTGATTGGTACGGCCCTTGGTGGCACAGGACTAATCTTCCTCGCCCTTTCTGGTTATACCCTCAGCACACGTAAAGACTTCAGCTACTTAGGTGGCTTTCTATTCGTGGCTGTGATGGTCGCCTTCTTGGCAATGATTGCAGGCTTCCTGTTCCAAATGCCAGCCATGCAGCTCTTCGTTTCAGCCGCATTTGTTTTAATTTCATCGGGCTTGATTCTGTTTCAAACCAGTGAAATTATTCACGGTGGCGAAAGAAACTATATCGCGGCAACCGTGTCACTGTTTGTCTCGCTGTATAACCTGTTCATCAGCTTGCTCAACATTTTGGGTGCGCTATCAGGACGTGACTAAGCAATCACCTGCCAACTCGCTTTGGCGCGATAAAGGGCTGATAAATCAGCCCTTTTTTTATTATGCTTAGGAGCTAGTGAAAACACATCACGCGCTTCTTGATAGTAAATGCCAAGCGGTACTGGATGCTCTGGAAAACGTAAGCGTGCCAACTGCATCGCTTGCATAAAGTTTGAAGTATCATGCGTTAAGCCACCTAAATTTAAATCCACTCCTGGCTCGAGATAAATTGTATTTGCTTCGCGATTGGTTTTAGTCGAAAAGGCATCAAAAGCCCCTTGATTGAAAATATGACAATCTTGATACACCTCTACAAACGATGCCCCTTGATGCTCATAAGCGGCTTTAAGCATACTACCTAAGTGCTTCGGGTCTTTATCGACGGCACGTGCAACAAAGCTTGCCCCGGCACCCAGTGCCAGCGTCAGCGGGTTCAGTGCTTCAGATACCACACCGTGCGGTGACGTTTTGGTGACTTTCCCACGGGGTGAAGTCGGTGAAAACTGCCCCTTCGTGAGACCATACACCTGATTATTCACTAGGATAATGTTTACATTCACATTACGTCTTAGGGCATGCACCAAGTGATTAGTCCCAATACTGAGTGCATCTCCATCTCCAGTAATCACCCAGACACAAACATCATCTCGCAGGGCTTTAAGCCCCGTTGCAACTGCAGTGGCACGACCATGTAGCGTGTGGAAACCATAGGCATTCATATAATAAGGCAGCCTACCAGCACAACCAATCCCTGAAACAAACACATGCTTCTCAGGTGGCAACTCAAGCTCTGGTAGCATCTTTTGAAATGCCGCTAAAATGGCATAGTCACCACAGCCTGGGCACCATCTAACTTCATTTTGATTACTAAAATCATTCCGTGTGAACGTTTTTTTTGTCATGTTTTATTTCCGCATCAATGGCTGAAACCAAAGTATTGATTGAAAAAGGTTGCCCATTACACTGGCTAATGACTCGTGCATCGACTAAATACTTTTCCCGTAGCATGGCACATAGCTGGCCTGTATTGAGCTCCGCAACAAAAACATGCTGAAAACGTTTTAGAATCGCGCCAAGCTCAGGTGGTAAAGGAGAGAGATGCCTCAAATGCACATGTGCGACTTTTAAGCCTTTGCTCTGACAGACTTTCAATGCCGCTTTCACACTACCATAAGTACTCCCAAAGCTCACTAAAAGCTGGTCTGCACCAGAGTCCCCTTCTATCACCAGCTCTGGATAATCAGCTTGAATCTGCTGAATCTTTTGATAACGTAAAGCAACCATCGCTTCATGGTTTTCAGGGTCATAGCTGATACCGCCTGACTCCCCTGATTTTTCGAGCCCACCGAGTTGGTGAATGAAACCGTCTGAGCCTGGAATATTCCAACTTCGGCTTAAAAATTCATCCCGGGTAAATGGCTGCTCTGCTCGGTTATACACAATTTCTGGCAACATGATGTCGTCTGGGTCTGGAATTCGCCAAGGTTCTGCTGCGTTGGCAAGATAAGCGTCCATCAGCACGACAACCGGCGTCATGTATTTCACCGCAATACGAAAAGCCTCCATTATCGTCTCGAAGCAATCAGAAGGAGTTTTAGCTGCAATGACTGGCAGTGGTGCTTCACCGTGTCGCCCATAAAGGGCTTGGCGTAAATCACTTTGTCCCGTTTTGGTGGGAAGCCCTGTCGATGCCCCTGCTCGCTGAACATCTAGAACCACCAAGGGGAGTTCCGCAACCACCGCGAGCCCAAGCATCTCAGATTTTAAATCGAGTCCTGGGCCTGATGTGCACGTGAGTGCCAATGCACCTCCATAGGCAGCTCCCAAACAAGCCCCAATAGCAGCAATTTCATCTTCAGCTTGTAACAGCTCAACCCCGTAATCTTCAAGGGAAGCACACGCCTGCAAAATACCAGATGCAGGTGTAATTGGATAACCCGATACCAACACCGGTGTTTCTGTACCTGTTGCAAGCGTCGCCATAGCAAGGCCTACCGCATCAACCCCTGTGACTTGCCGATACTCGCCAGGAAGACGTACCACATCATCCATTTGAAAAGTTTGGCGCGACAGCTCTAACGTCATGGCATAATTGTATCCTGCTAAAAGTGCGCGTTTATTGCCTTCTAGAATGTCAGGTGTATTTTGAAACTTTTTCTCCATAAACGCCAACGCTTGCGTGGTTTCAAACTCAAATAGCCAGAGTACTACCCCAAGCACATAACAGTTTTTAGCTTTTTTCGTATCTGAAGTACTAAGTCCAACCTCTTTGAGGGCAGCTGTTGTTTCAGAAACCAAGGGCACACAAAGCAACTGATAGTGCTCTTTGATGTTCTCAAGCTCTGAAGGCTCCCCACCTGCTTTAGACCAATCTTTATCGCTGAGACTGTCTTGATTTAAAATTAACAGCCCACCGTGTTTTAAGTAAGGCAACGCCTTTTTAAGTGCTGCGGGGTTAAGCGCAACCAATACATCCAGCTGCTCACCTGCTGTAAAAATAGTATCTGATGACATCGCAAGCTGAAACCCTGAAACCCCTGCAACAGTACCTGCGGGTGCTCGAATTTCTGCTGGAAAATCAGGAAGGGTGCGCACATCACGCCCAGCAAGTGCCGCTGTAATGGTGAGCTGCTCACCTATCAGTTGTACACCATCTCCCGAGTCGCCGGTAAGACGAATAATGATACTATCCGTTTTGGGATTCATTGCGTCCTTCCTGGATTAATTGCTTCATTTCTTTCACGGCCGCCTTAAGACCCACAAAAACTGCATGTGCAATCATTGCATGTCCAATATTCAGTTCATGAATCACAGGAATAGCTGCAATTGGCTTGACGTTGTGATAATGCAAACCATGCCCTGCATTCACCACTAACCCCCCTTGTGCCGCGTACAGCGCCGCCTCTCTCAGGCGCTCTAACTCTTCTGCAACTTGTGACGGGGTACTTGCTTCAGCATAGCACCCTGTATGCAGCTCAACAACTTCAGCCCCCGTTTCATGGGCAGCTTCAATTTGTTGCTTGTCTGGATCAATAAACAAAGAAACTTCAGCGCCCTCAGCATTCAAGCGCTTAGTTGCTTCCGTAACAGCTACACGATTTTTGATGACATCAAGCCCACCTTCTGTGGTCAGCTCTTCACGCTTTTCTGGCACAAAACAGACATGCTCTGGTTTAATTTTTTCTGCAAAAGTGACCATGGCATTCGTCACCGCAAGCTCTAAGTTCATACGCGTTTGCAATGCTTCTTTAAACCGCTCAACATCATGGGCTTGAATATGCCGTCTATCTTCCCGAAGATGTAAGGTAATTCCGTCAGCCCCTGCTTCTTCGGCATCAAGTGCTGCTTTCAGTGGATCTGGATAACGCGTACCACGTGCCTGCCGCAGCGTCGCCACATGATCGATATTCACGCCCAATAGGACTGCTTGATTCATTTTTATCTCCATTATTCTTGATATAAGCTGCGCGTTTCTATCACGGCGCCATCTAATAAATGGTCTATTGCGCGTCGCATAATAAATTTAGCGACTTTCAAAACCGAGACATCATCCCATACACCATTAGAAATTGCTAAAATATGAGCACCTAAAATGCCCTCTTCTTGTTGCACAAATCCATCTCCCGGTAAAAAAGCATAATATGCATCCGAGGTAATCGCTTGATGAGTATGTGCTTCATGTCGGTACGATATTTGATACCCAGAAACCTCTATAAGGCGTTTTTCAAACTGCCTGAGCGCCGCTTCCAACTTGATTCGGTTATTTGCATACCGCAATGCAAGCAAAGTGGCCTCGTACGCTTCAAATAAGCCATCATCGCACAAGTCAGGCTTTAATGCGCGGTAGAGTAACTCATTTAGGTACAACCCAGAAAGTAACGACTCCCCCACCAAAAAGTGGGTCGATGAGGCAATTTCAACTTGCTTCACATACATCCCATAGTGCCGCTCGTTCAATGTCAGCCAAAGGGGGGTAAAAGGTTGCAAAATGGCACGCTTTTTACTGCCACGCGCACCGGCGCAAAACGCTGAGACCATGCCACGTTCACGGGTTAAAAACAAGACTTGAGTTGTTTTATCTTTGGTAGGACGTTGATGTAATAACCATGCTGAGAGTTCGTCAGTTTTCATAACCTAGTTGCTTGAGTATCCGTGCATCATCCGACCATCCCGATTTGACCTTACACCAGCATTGTAAAAAAACCGACTGCCCCAGCAAGCGCTCAATATCGAGCCGTGCTTGGCTGGCAATGGTTTTAAGCTTTTTACCACGCTCACCGATTATCATGCGCTTATGATTATCTTTATCGACTAAAATAAGCGCTTGTATTTTAACGAGTTTATCACTCTCTTCATAAGACTCAATATCCACTGTAGTCGAATAAGGCAGCTCTTGACCACTGAATCGGAAAATCTTTTCTCGTAGCAACTCCGCACACAAAAAGCGCTTAGAGCGATCAGTAATTTGATCATCCTCAAATAGATGCGGACACTCAGGCATAAGCGGCTTTAAAGCATTTTCTAGCTCGTCTACTTTAACACCTGTTTTGGCAGATAATGGAATGATATCCAAAAAGTCATGCTTTTTACTGAGCGCATCAAGGCTTGGAAGTAAGTCATTCTTATTCACCACTTGATCTACTTTGTTGAGCACCAAAATGCATGGCATATCCGTTTTTTTTATGCAGTTTAATACGCGCTCATCTTCTGCGGTAAACCGTGTGCCCTCAACCAAAAAAACAATCACATCAACATCATAAAGCGTTGCTTCAGCGGATTGGTTCATGAGCCGGTGCATATGCTTTTTACCACCATCATGAATCCCTGGCGTGTCGACATAAATCATTTGACACTCCCCCTCCGTGACGATGCCACGAATGGTGTGTCTGGTGGTTTGTGGTTTACGTGAAGTAATACTTAATTTTTGCTTTAATATGCAGTTTAACAGCGTCGACTTACCAACATTTGGGCGCCCAACGAGTGCAATATAGCCACAAGTACTTGTCATTGAATCACTACTTCCATACAAAACTCAGCTTTCTATTCTATACGATAAACCCAATAATATACATTATATGGGCAAAAAAAGCACTACCTGACTTCAAATAAACGCCATAAGCGTGTATAATTACAATGTTTTTATTGCGTAATCAACATAAGGAATTATCGATGCCCACGAGCAAAGCACTTGAAGATTGGTTCACAAAAGAAGCCCATGATATTCAAGTTAAACTTACCAACGATCAAAACAGTAAATCGCCTTTGCTCGCTAATCAGCTCATGGGACGTTACGGCATAAAAAATGCGAAAGAACTGGGTGAGTTTTTAAATTCCCCTGGCGGTAAATCACTAAAAAGCCTAATTTCTAGAAAACTGGCAGAACTTGAAGCCCTCAGACAAGCAGGCCTTAAAACCTTAGAAGAAAAACAACGAGCACGTGCACTCCTGATGCTCATTTTAGGACTTGCCTATCGTAAGGAAGCAGCAGCAAGCCGTCTCGATGAAATTTTAGAGCAAAAAAGGCTCGATAAAACTTTAAAACCGAAAAAGAAAACCACTGAAGAAGAACTCCTTCTATCAAGCAGAACTGTCTCAGCTGCTGCATATGCTGAAAGCATTGAAGCCCTAAACATAACTCTAACCCAAAAAACTGCAGCAATCAGCGCGACTGATACAGAATGGGATGCTTTAGATGCGGCTTTTGCAGAGCAACAACAACGACATGCCTTCTTTGATGAAATACTCTCTGATTCCACACGCTTATTTAGCTTAAATGACGAAGAAAAATTATTCCTCACACACCTCTATGAAAGGCCTGAGCTTAAAAATACCTTCCAAGCCAAAAAACTAGTACAGAAAGATGGCAAAGTTTACTTAATTGATAAAGAGACTAATTTAGAAGCGCTTTCCGGTGACGAACGTGATTCAGCTGAGCAAGCATATTTAAGCTTGAAGCCACGACTTGAACGCACCATTAAATCAACCAAAAAAGAAGAGGAAGAACTGCACGAAAAACGTAAAAATGACTTGATTCATCGCGTAACACGCTTGCATGAAGACATTCGTATCGTTACTCAGCAGCTGACCCTTATTCGCCATGCTGTACAAGCGCTCGACTTAAAAATTCAGCAAACTCTGACTCAAGATACAAGACCACTCACCACCAGTTACAAAGCGCTAAATAAAGCATATTTACATGCGTCTTCATCTAAACAAAGAAGACCCATTGCTCAAGCAGTACGTGAGGATGCTAATACTCTAGATTATCGCTCAAAACTGATGAATGAAGCAGGTATGCCTTCTCCAGAAGCCCCAAGACTCTTGGCAGAACTCCATGCCTTTAAGCAAGGGGCGAGCCATATTACCTCTGCCGGACAAACACAACGGCAAACCCTGCTCTCGATGCTTAAAAATGCAGAAAGTTTGGCCTCCCTCATGTCAGAAGCTCCTTCTGCACGACGCTTTCATATTGAAGAATATAAAGATGCACCAAGGCCCGAGCCTAAACACCAACCAGTGCCACAACCTGAGCCTACAGAAGAAAATAGACCTACTTTCCGGCCTACGCCATTCAGTACCAATCCGTTTCAGTAATTAGTTCACTTGCTAAGCCCCCTTAACTCATCTACCATGAGTAAATCGGAGTAAGTACACACTAAATGGAGCGCGCTCTTGGAACAGTTGATTGAATCGAACTCATTGATTGTCACACTCGATGTCGACAACGCACTGTTTGATAAATTAAACCAAGTTAAAGGCGCGGGCTTATCTATCGTTGAGCTCAACAACGTTGAGCCAGATATTTTAGCCGACGCGCTAAACACTTATCCAAGCCTCAAGCTTGGAGTCGGTAATGTTTTAAATACCGAAGAACTCGAAGCAGCCTATAGCGCAGGGGCACATTTTGCAACAAGTCTTGGGTTTATGCCCGAGCTCGTACAAACAGCCTCAGTTTATGGCTTCCACTACCTACCCGGTGTTGCTACATTTTCAGAAGCGATGAGTGCCGCCTCCCTTGGCTGCCAACACGTGAGACCCTTTCCAGCCACACTCACGTTTTGCAGCCATTTAAGTAAATATCTCCCGCAACTACGCCTTTTTCCAGCCGAGGTGTCAGAAGCAGATATACCCGCACTATTACAACTATCAAACGTCAATGCAGTCAGCACCATCAACCCTCAGTTAAACCAACTGAATACACTCACGCCTGCTGTATTGAATTAACAAAATCTGGGGTCATATATGGACACCGCCGACATTGCAAGAAAATTTGGTAGAAGAACAGGCTAGGTGAGTGCAGTCATATATTTGGCCTCTTCATAGGATACTTAATATCCTGGGCCCTGATGAAATCAGCGCTTTTCCTCCTCATC
>JASBUZ010000024.1 GCA_030147635.1 Gammaproteobacteria bacterium | reverse complement strand
AGCTAAAACTGATAGAATGTCCGTAGTCAATGCCAATACTCCATGTATTTTTTGGTCGAAACACATGATAATGAGTTTATTGGCGTTGGCAACTCCTTCTTTTTAGAATCAAGCCTTTAGGCGAAAATGGCTAAAGTCCAGGATGAGTTATACTTCAGCCTGATGAGCTAACACATACGAGATATACGATGATGAAGGAGTTTATCGTTCTTGCGACCGTAAGATCGGCTCTTTCAAAACCTAATAAACGGATGGGCTGTGTAGTTAAGGCTGTTTAGATGATGAGGAGAAAGAGCACAGATACTATCAGGGCTCCAGTGAACTTATTTCACTTAACCAGAAGTCGAATACTCAAACGATTGCTAAGAATTTTAAATTACCTCTTGCAATAGCGGCATGGTCCATACATGCCTTTACCGTGGAGCTGTCATTGAAAAAATCAGGGTGAATCAAACTGTACTATAATGAGTGACGTGCAGAGGAAACGATTGGACGGAGCTTTAGCATGCCCATAGACGATATTCTACCAAAAAATGAAACCTATAAACGAGTCAACGTTACTGATAGAACGTTACAAGAATTACATCAGGAGTTTTCACAGAGGCTTACAGAGAGCCTGAGGCTTATAAATGATAAAAAAAAGAAGATGACTAAGGATGATAGGAATGATATCGAGTTGATTACTAACTATTACCAGAACGCGGCTACTAAGCTACTGGAGTTGACCCAAGAGGAAAAAAGAGGCAGGTTTAAAGCGATTGCAGGTTTTGCCGATTTTAAACCCGTTAATCCCGTTGATAAAGCGGTTAGAGAGGATACTAAAAAGCAAATACTTGCACGTGCTATAAAAAGCTTAGAGTTTGTAATTCAGGGCTTAGGTTCTGGATTTGAGGGTACAGACAAAGCGAAGAATGATATGCAGCTTTTATTGTTAGTGAATCGTTCAAAGAATGCAGCTAAACTGCACAATGCACAGGCTGTTGTATGTGGTTTGGTGGTGGCTACCACAATCGTATTGGCTTTTGCATTGGCTGCACCAACCCATGGATTTTCTTTGCTTCTTTTGATTAGTGTGTTGCACATGGGAATGACAACCGGCTATTTCTCTGATAAGGCTCAGGACGCTTCGGATAGAGCAAAAGAAATTACGGAATTGAAGACTCAAAGCAAGGAGCTTCTCCGGCATCTGACATTAGCAGAACGTGATGAGGAAGAGACAGACAAGAATAAGCCGTTTAGCTCCAACTGATGCAAGCCAAAAGCTGATCTTATCAGTGCTTTGTACGAAGAGATTGGCCGCCTCCAAGCACAACTGTCTTGGTTAAAAAAGTGTCCAGTTCAATTAGATCAAAACACAACAACTCGGTTTATGCGAAATGAAGCAATAAGGCCGACACTTGTTATACTTTAAAAAAGCTGTGGCCAACTCATTTCGCATAACCCTCAGAAAAACCAGTAAAAGCATAAGTCTAGAAACATACTATACTCATGGGTAAATCAATTTTGTAAAAAAACACATGCAAACCAAGTTTGAAAATAAATTTGCGCGAATCGAAAAATTTCATTTTGGCAGTGAGGAAGAAATAGAAAATGAATTTTCTAAAGCTGAAAAATATTTTGCTACTTATCCAGAAGAGGTAAAAATTTGCCGTAAGCAGTGGGAAAAACTATATCCCACAGATCCACCAAAACATTCATACATCAAAATAGATTCTGCCTTGCTTGATACGAGCGATGATACTGAAATATCAAGTGTCGCAGACAGCGATGAATTTGAAACTGATAATGAGTCGATGATATCAGATGACGGAGAATTTGATGAAACTGATAATGAGTCGATGATATCAGATGAGGAAGAATTTGATGAAACCGATGATGAATCGATGATGATGTCATTGGAAGAAGTTTCTGATGCTGATACCAAACTAAAGACACCAAACATTGATAAACTCACCTTACGCACTGAACCCTTGCCCCACAGCTAAAATTCATTAAACCAGGAGTTTCGCACTTTAAGCTTAAGGGTACGCCATAATTTTCTGGATGTTGTCAGAAATACTGTCTTTGATGACCTGCCAATCTTGCGCATACATTGATATTTTCTCTTCTACACGCCGTCTGTGCTTATCAAGCCAAGCCATAATTGCTATGCAAATATGATTTCTCTGCGAACGGCCGGTGCGGGCCTGACATCGCTCAATACCGCAAGTTTGTTTCAATTCTCGATGATAGACTTCAACTGACCAACGTGCCGCAGTGATGCGCTCAACATCATCACGAGTTGGATTTTCCATGTTTGTTGATACGTAATCAATGCGGCCATTTTTAGCCACAAACTTGAAAACAGTAATCCATCCATAGCCACGTAAGTGAACCTCTAGCCCTTCATCAGGAATGTTTAAATCTTCTAAACTGTCGCCACGATTGACCTTACGATTTTTACGAAGGGTAGTCACCCATATCCAACCGTGGTCACGAATAGCTTTTAAATTTTTTAAACTCGAATACCAAGCATCCATCACGACTGCTTCGGGGTTAATGCCTCGAGATTTAGCGAGACTCAACATATCACAGAAGTGAGTATTCTTTGTTTTACCATCCGTATCTTTATCATAAATACGATAATCAATAGGCACAGATTGTTCTTGCTCCAAGCCATGCCACAACAAGTTTACTAAACCAATGCCTGCAACAACGTCATGTGCATTACCTGAATATTGATAGTTCACAAGCTCTATTTTGCTGCTGTATTGTTTTGCTAAAACAGTGTCATCTGCAATCAGCAGACACGGCTCTTTTTTATCAATGTGTGAACTGGCTATTTCCCAGATATCACGTGGACGAAACTGCTGTGAGCTCAACCAACGACTGATGCTGTCATGAGATAATTCTGATGGGCTGACTTCTGATAATGCAAGGCCTGAGTATCTAACGCTGCTTGCTTGAAGAAAAGCTTTATACAATTCCTTTGTACATTTATGACGAGACATCCTGGTAAAAATTAATACACTAAAACTTAACGGGGATTACTGGACTTTAGCCATTTTCGCCTAAAGGCTTGATTCTAAAAAGAAGGAGTTGCCAACGCCAATAAACTCATTATCATG
>JASBUZ010000032.1 GCA_030147635.1 Gammaproteobacteria bacterium | reverse complement strand
CCTGTAGGTTGCCCTGTTGGTTCACCTGTAGGATTACCGGTTGGTTCACCTGTAGGCTCACTGGTTGGTTCACCTGTAGGTTGCCCAGTTGGGGTTCCTGTGGGTTGCCCGGTTGGTTCACCTGTAGGTTGCCCTGTTGGTTCACCTGTAGGATTACCGGTTGGTTCACCTGTAGGCTCACTGGTTGGTTGTCCAGTAGGAGTGCCCGTTGGGGAGCTTGTAGGAGTGCCCGTTGGGGTTCCTGTAGGAGTCCCAGTTGGGGTTCCTGTAGGAGTACCCGTTGGGGAGCCTGTAGGAGTACCCGTTGGGGTTCCTGTAGGAGTCCCAGTTGGGGTTCCTGTAGGAGTACCCGTTGGGGAGCCTGTAGGATTACCGGTTGGGGAGCCTGTAGGAGTACCCGTTGGGGAGCCTGTAGGAGTGCCCGTTGGGGTACCTGTAGGAGTCCCAGTTGGGGTTCCTGTAGGAGTACCCGTTGGGGTTCCTGTAGGAGTCCCAGTTGGGGTTCCTGTAGGAGTACCCGTTGGGGAGCCTGTAGGAGTACCCGTTGGGGAGCCTGTAGGAGTACCCGTTGGGGAGCCTGTAGGAGTGCCAGTTGGTTGCCCCGTTGGTTCGTCGGTAGGTTGACCTGTAGGCTCACCGGTTGGCTCAGATGTTGGTGGGGACGGATAGACTGTGTTGAGAGGATGAGTTACTTCAAGTTGTTCTGTAATATTTACAAAATCAACATTGCTATCAATATCTGTTCGGGTGGTATAACTTGTTAAATCGAAGTTAACTAAGCTTGGTGTATAAGGTGTGGCTAGCTCTGTGTCATTATAAAAAGCGAGCTCATCAGGAAGGGCAGAGATATTTTGGTAAGGTGTAATTTCTGCAGCTAAAAGATTAGCTTTTCCCGAAGCATCATCGACACTATAACCGGTGACGGCAATGTTACCGTTTGGCATGAGAGTAACATCTTCTAGGGCGTCTATGTTGGTGCCTTTTAAACTATAAAGTACCGCTTTTTGGTCGTTAGACTTGAGGTAGACTATGGCATCCGTGGAGCTTCCAGGGTTATTTGTACTGTGTCCTACTGCAACGACAGTACCATTGTGATAATCCAATCTATCGAACTTACTGAAGCCGTGGAATTCGTATGCCTCTTTTTCAAGGATTGAACCCGTGCTTCTATCCAATGTAATGTGTAAGGCATCCTCGAATAAGTGTTTACCTGCAATTTCTACAGTGTCGCCGGCTATTTTACCACCGTGAAAAGAGGTGTGCTCACTGTTGGTTGGGCCTCGAATTCCCCTGATCCAGCGTATGCTATTATCGGTGAGGTTCAACATAATGGCTACACCATGTGCAACAGGGCTTGCGGTTGTTTCTCCAACGATAAGGCAGTCTTGACCATCAATGGATACATCTTGGAAGCTAACGGCACTTAATGTGCGAAAAAGACAGTCGTCTCTTTCCTGTAACTGGAGCGTCGAAGGATCTATCTTAGCAAAAAATCCATCAGGAAAGGCATTTCCAACAGCCACAATGCTGTCACTGGCATGTGCCAATGCTTTAAGTTCGTAAGAGCTTTCGGTGCCGTTTAATGTCATACATCTTTGTGGTTCAGTATATAGATTGGCTTCACACAGCAAAGGTGTATAGGCTCCATTGGGATAGGTGACAGTACCACCAGCAAATACAGACTGGTTTGTTGTCGAAATATCTTCAAATACACAAGAAGCTTCTGAAATAGCTATTGCTGAATGATTCGTCACTCCTTGTCCATCAGCATCTAGTGTTGCGATAATACCCAGTTTAACTGAAGGATCATCATAAGTACTCCCTGCCACATACAGCTGATTATTTAAGTTGTAGTCAATGGCATTGGCGACGCTATTAGAGCCCTCTTGCCCTACAAGATTAGCCCATGCGTTATTACCAGATTGAGTTAGAGCACGAGATGGTGAATCTAAGCTTTCTACTTCAGCTGTGGCTTGCATAGTGCTTGGAAGTGCTTTTGATAATAAAAGACAACCAGCAAATACAGTAGACAGGGTTCTAAACCATGAATATTCTTCTCCGAAGAGAGCATTGGTTGCTTGTGCGTACGTCTGTACTAAGATACTGCGCAAAACACTGTCTTGCTCATCAATTTTTATTTTGCCATCACGCCCTTCCATGACTTGATCAATGATTAACGAACCTGCGTTCTCTTGAATCCACTCTTTTTCTTCGGCATGCGTAATAGCCTGTTCTATATCTCCAATTCTATCGTGTTCTGAACGTGATGAGCTGCAAACGTGCTTGATGTGAGGTAAGTGCTTTTCGAAGTAGCGCGCCAATTTTCGATCTAGATGTTTAGGTTTTATGGTTATCCCTTGAATAGGCTGTTCAGAGCCTTCAAGGTATTGAGACAAGAAAAAATTGCCATCCTGAAGTAGAGTAAGGTTGGTAAGTAGCAAGCGAGGATCTGAGTTTTCTTCTCCATGCTGATTCTCTAGCCATAAAGAAATACTACCATTGTCACGGAGCTCTTGAGCGAGTATGTCAATAGAAATAGGAGGGGGTGGTTTAGAAAGGCAAGCCTCCCAAATATTTTGCACGAATGAAATCACATTAGAGCTGCTGGAAAAACCCATAATGACATTCCTTAACCCAAATAAATCTAGAAACTATATCAAAATTTAATCTGAATGTAAAGTTTTTGATCTAAAGGTGTTTATTTCTTGTTAAGCATGAAAATACCGCGGCCAATTCGCACCCAAGTACTTCCAGCACGAATGGCAGGTATAAAATCATCACTCATGCCCATAGACAAGGTATCTAGTGAGAGGTTGAGTGTTTGGTTAAGCTCAGTCAGTGCTTGCGTGAGTTTAAAAAAACTGTGGTAGGAAGTCTCATCATCTGTTTGTTTTTTTGGGATGGCCATCAGGCCACGAAGCTTGAGATTCGGGCAGTTTAAAATATGACGAGCAAGAGGCAAAACTTCGTCTAAAGCACAGCCTGATTTGCTGGCTTCATCATCTAAGTTCACTTGAATACACACATTTAAAGCTTGCTGTGTACCGGCACGTGCAGCGTTTAATTTATCAGCAATTTCATTGCGGCTTACGCTATGTACCCAGTCAAAGTGTGTTGCGATAGGTTTGGCTTTATTGCTTTGTAGCGGACCAATAAAATGCCAAGTGATGGCGAGGTCTTGCAGGAGGACTTGTTTTTCTTTTGCTTCTTGCCAGTAGCTTTCGCCAAAGTCATGAATCCCACTTTGATAGACAGCTCTGATGGCATCCGCGGTTTGTTTTTTGCTGACTGCAAGCACGTGTACCGACTGAGGTTCACGTGCATAGTTTTTTTCTGCTACAGCAATTTCACGAAGACGTGCTTTAACGTTGGAGTCTAGACTCATGTGGCTTCGAGCACTTCTTTTTGTTGAGCAATTAGGGCCTTGATGCCATCTTCTGCAAGTGAGAGGAGGTTGTTGAGCTCATCTCTGCTGAAGCTGCTGTCTTCTGCAGTCCCTTGTACTTCAATAAATTGTCCCGCTTCGTTCATGACAATATTCATGTCAGTTTCAGCAATGACATCTTCGGCATAGTCTAAATCAAGCACTGGGTTACCACGGTAAATGCCTACAGAAATTGCTGCGATGAATTGGAATTTTGGCATGGCTTTTAACTTATTATTTTCAATCAGCCAGTTCAGCGCATCATGCAGTGCAACGCAGGCGCCAGTGATGGCTGCAGTACGCGTACCGCCATCTGCTTGAATGACATCACAGTCGAGGGTGATGGTTCGATCACCAATGGCTTTTAAATCGACACACATGCGGAGTGAACGACCAATTAAGCGCTGAATTTCAAGGGTTCGTCCACCTTGCTTGCCTTTGCTTGCTTCTCTATCGACTCTATCGTGAGTAGAGCGGGGCAGCATGCCATATTCTGCAGTAATCCAGCCTTGATTTTTGCCTTTTAGAAAGCGAGGTACACTCTCAAGCACCGAGGCGGTACATAAAACACGTGTGTTGCCAAATTCAATTAGGACAGATCCCTCTGCATGTTGGGTATATTTTCGTGTTATTTTGATAGTTCTTGGCTGATTTGGTTCACGATGACTCGGACGCATGGTAAAATCCTACAATTAGTTTGTGATGGTCGCAAAGTATAAACGTTTCGGCGGGTGGATGCACCTGAGCAATTTTTTTTGGGGGCCTCGGTGGCAAAAGAAGGTTTTGGACGGCTTTTCATTGTAGCTGCACCGTCTGGTGGTGGCAAAACAAGTTTAGTTAAAAGGTTAATTGGTACATTAGATGATATTGTCGTCTCTGTGTCTCATACAACACGGGATAAGCGCGCAGGTGAGGTGCATGGTGAGCATTACTTCTTTATCGAAGAAGATGCATTTACCAAAATGGCCAAAGCGGGTGAGTTTATTGAGTATGCCCGTGTATTTAAGCATTTGTATGGGACGTCGCGTGTTGAGTTAGAAAAGCAGTTGTCTAAAGGACTTGATGTGGTGCTTGATATTGATTGGCAAGGTGCCGCTCAGATTAAAGCGCTTTTTCCTGATGCGGTAACTATTTTTATTTTACCACCTTCGCTTGAAGTGTTAAGGCGACGATTGCAGGCAAGGCGTCGGGATAATGCTCAAGTGATTGAAGAACGTATGAAGCGTGCCTGTGATGAGCTCAGTCATTACAATGAATTTGATTATGTCATTGTAAACGACAACTTTAATCATGCTGCAGCAGAACTCCGGTCAATTGTGGTTTCAAATCGTTTAATGCTAGAACGTCAGATGCAAAAGCAAGCCAAATTGCTTTCATTCTTGTTGTCCTCGCAGTAAAATAGTTTTCTGGTTTAAAAAAGAGGTAAATTATGGCTCGTGTAACAGTTGAAGATTGTCTAGGTAAGGTTGAAAACCGATTTGAATTGGTGATGGTTGCAGCAAAGCGTGCTCGGCAAATCGCAATCAGTGGCGCTCAGCCAATGGTTGAGTGGGAAAACGATAAACCAACTGTTGTGGCACTGCGTGAGGTAGCAGACGGACTGGTAGGACCAGAGATTTTGCAAGAAGATTAAGACTTTCTGAGAGAATAGCGCGATAGGGAGAAGTCGACTTGGACCATTTTAAGGAACTGCACGATGAGTTAGTGTGCTACCTTGAGCCTGAGCAAGTCGAGCAATGCCAGCAAGCTTATTTGTTGGCAGAAAAAGGCCATTCAGGCCAAATGCGCCGCTCGGGCGAGCCTTATATTACACATCCTGTTGCTGCGGCGTTAATTCTTGCCAAAATGCGCTTGGACTATCAAACCATCATGGCAACCTTACTGCATGATGTGATTGAAGATACCTCGATTAGCCACGAGGCGGTGGCGCGTGTTTTCGGAGAAGAAGTAGCAGCGCTAGTCGATGGCGTGACCAAGCTTACCAAAATTAAGTTTGAATCCCGTGCCGAGGCTCAAGCTGAGAACTTTCGAAAAATGATCTTGGCGATGGTCAAAGACATTCGAGTCATTTTGGTAAAGCTTGCCGATCGGTTACACAATATGCAAACCCTCGGAGTTATGCCAACGGTTAAGCGTCATCGTATTGCTATTGAAACTCTTGAAATTTATGCACCCATCGCAAACCGTTTGGGTATGCATGCGATGTATACCGGGCTTGAAGACTTAGGCTTTAAAGCGCTTTATCCCATGCGCTATCGCGCCATTAAATCAGCGGTTGAGAAGGCTCGGGGTAATCGTCGAGAATTAACCCAGCGCATTGAGCAAGACTTACAACAAGCGCTTGATGCCTTATCTATTCCCTATGAGCATGTGTTTGGCCGGCAAAAGCATTTATATAGCTTGTATCGGAAAATGCGTCAGAAAAAAGCGGCTTTTTCTGAAATTGTTGATGTTTTTGCGTTTCGGGTGATTACTGAAGATATTGATGCGTGTTACCGGGTGCTCGGTGCACTGCATCGCACTTATAAACCTGTGCCTCAGCGATTCAAAGATTATATCGGCATTCCCAAAGTAAATGGTTATCAATCTTTGCATACCACCTTGTTTGGCCCATTTGGTGTGCCGCTTGAGGTACAGATTCGCACCCAAGAAATGGATAAAGTTGCAGACAATGGTGTGGCCGCCCATTGGATTTATAAGTCGGCAGGTACAGAAGTAAACGAAGCACAGCTGCGAGCGCGTGAGTGGGTTCAAAGACTGCTTGATTTACAGCAGAATACAGGTGACTCGCTCGAGTTTATCGAGAACGTAAAAATTGATTTATTCCCAGATGAAGTTTACGTTTTCACGCCCAAAGGGCATATCATGGAATTGTCGAAAGGCGCGACTCCGGTTGACTTTGCTTATGCGGTGCACTCTGACATTGGGAATAGTTGTGTGGCAGCTAAAGTGAACCGAAGATTGGTACCTTTGAGTATTCCGTTAACCAACGGGCAAACAGTTGAAATCATCACCGCATCTCATGCCAAGCCTAACCCGTCGTGGCTTAACTTTGTGGTTACAGGGAAAGCAAGAAGTAATATCCGAAACATCTTAAAAACTCAAAAACGTACAGAAACTGTCATGATGGGCAAGCGCTTTTTAGAACAAGCCTTTGCTGAGCTATCACGGGATTATGATGCGGTACCTAAAGAGTCTATGGATGCTCTGCTTGAAGACTTACACTATAAAACTCAAGAGGATTTATTGTATGCCGTCGGTATGGGGGAGCAAATGCCGATGGTGATTGCAAAACGCTTGGTACTTACGCAAGAAGGTAGTTTACTGGAAGTGTCTAAAGATGAAAGTCCGCTTGCCATTAAAGGTACCGAAGGCATGGTGGTACAGTTCGCAGATTGTTGTCAGCCGATACCAGGGGATAATATCCTGGGGATTTTTCAGCAGGGTCATGGCATTTTAGTACACTCAAGTGAGTGTGATGTGGTCAATAAGGGCCGTACTAATCCGGAGCAAATTATTTCACTGCGATGGGACGATCAGGTTCAAGGCGAGTTTTGGGTGGATATCACCGTTGAAGTGGCCAATGAGCGTGGCATGATGGGGCAGCTTGCAACCGCTATTTCAGACGCAGAATCAAACATTGGTAACATTAACGTTGACCCACGAGATGGTAGGCATAATACCATTACGTTCTCAATTAGTGTCGAAGGGCGAGATCACTTGGCCCGGGTGATGCGTCGCTTGCGGGCCAATAAAAAAGTGACCAGGCTATTTCGGAACAAACAGGGGGATTTATGAAAGAAGTGATTCATACAAAACATGCTCCAGAGGCGATTGGAACATATAGTCAGGCCGTGCGAGTGGAAGATATGGTCTATCTTTCTGGACAAATTCCCCTGGTTCCGGAAACCATGATTTTATCTGACGCACCCATGGATGCTCAGGTGAAACAAGTGTTTGAAAACTTGTCAGCAGTGTGCGAGGCGGCAGGTGGCAGTTTGAACCAAATTGTGAAGCTGACTGTGTATTTAGTCGATTTATCAGATGTTTCTTGGGTTAATCAAGCAATGGAAGCTTGTTTTGAAGCACCTTACCCTGCTCGGGTAGCGCTTGAAGTCTCAGCGCTTCCTCGAGGCGCTCGAGTCGAAATCGACGCCATTATGGCTTGCACAAAATAGAGGAATACTTATGAGCACACTACTAGTTTTGGTGGTTATTTCATCTATTGCAGTTCTGTTCGCTGATGAAACCTCTGCTTTTGTGAAGAAATGGTACGAGGTTTACTGGGTCCGTGTTACCGTTCCTCTCTTAGTGATTTCTTGGATTTGGGCTTGGAACGATGAACTGTTACCTGTTTTTTTGGAATGGTTGCAAGGCAAATGTATTTTTCTTATTGCAGGCTTTGCAAGTTGGTTACCAACCTCTCTGCAGTGGGTGGGAGATGCGTTTGGATTATTTTTACTCGCCAGTTTGCCCGCATGGATTTTGTATTGGAGATTTAGACGTGACGTAGTGACTGCTTCTCAGGCGAATATTGTTGCAAGTGTCTACGCCTACGCCTGGGTGTTTTTTGCGGTTTTGCTTCTATCTTAGTGCCGATAGGCTCGGACAGTTTTAAATTGGTAAGCAAGGGGATATTTGAGAATTTTTTTTACACATAAAGCCCACATTTATTGCACTGAGCTCTTTTTTTGCGTATTATTGAGCTTGTTCTTTTATTTGGGGGTTGAATATGCAATTAACAACAGAGCAAATACATAAGTTACAACTGTATATGGAAAATATTCTTCTTTGTGCAGATACAACGCATGATCTCAATCACAGGTTCGAAATTATTATTGACGGATGTACCACTGCACTTACTTACTTAGATCAAAAGGGGTGTTCTTTACCTGAGGTTCCAGGCGAAATTATTTTGTTGTTTCGACGACTCTACAATCGTACTCGTGCTACTCTAGTCCGAGGGGATGATCGCGTATCAGATGAATTGCGTATGCAAGCGCTTGAGCTTACAGAGCTCAATTATTCGACACTTCAACAAGCCTTTCATAACACAGCAGAATTCGGTTATGTTTCTAAGCAAGAAGAGTTAATTGATGATTTAGTTCGATTGGTTGAAAAAACGGCGTGTGATGTCTATGTCACCCAGAAGCGCAGTGAGAGCAGTCAGTCGCTACTAGGTTGGTTGAATAGTTATGTTGCCAGTCCACCTCAGGAACATGCCATAACTTTGGGACGAAGAGCTGTTTCAGGGGGAATCCAATATAGGTTGCTCGGGTTAGATGATGCTGAAGATATCCGCCAACTATATGAACCATTGATTACCGAAATAAATACCTACGTAGAGACACGAACTCTAGATATAAATACAACAGAAGCGCACAATGCCTTACAAACTTTTATACGAAACTCAGTCAATTTACTTGCAAACGACGTACGTTATAAAAATCTCTCAACAGAGTTTTTTTCAAAATTAACTGAGTTACAGGCTTACATCTATGCTGAGCAGCAAGGAGAACGTGTTGAATTACCTATATGTAATACATTACTTGACATTGTCCCTGTTGCCCGCCCAGTAGACGCAAATGACTTACCTGTTGCCCGCCCAGTAGACATAAATGACTCAAATGATGCTATTGTTACTTCTGTGACACAGATAGGCTTATAGGCCTATCCAAAATAGACACAGCCAGTTTATGGATTTGTCTGGACTTTAATTTATGTTCTGCTTACATCTGCATCCAGCTTGCCTGCATAGATTTTGTATTGGCCGGTTTAGTCGTGATTGTAGTGACTGCTGCTCAAGCAAATATCGTCGCAAGTGCCTATGCCTGAGTACTTTTCTCCTTCTCGATCTAATATTGTATTTTATGTTGAATTTTTATTTATAGTGTGAAATAATATGCCGCATTTATTTTTGGAGAACATTCATGTCTAGTTATTCTTTTTTTGGTGATGCACCGCCCGCACTTACGCGTTCCAGTGAGCGTATGAAGACAACTTTACCAGCCTCAATTTTGGCAAAAAATACGACTCAAGACTCTGACATTGATTGGCCTCCCCTGATCTTGGTCGCAGGTGTGACCGTGCTGGGCTTGTTTAATATACCGCACTTTGCACTTGGACTTGCTGTAGGAGTACTTATTCTATTAGCTACATATGTGCTCGTTCCTTTATTATCAGCCTTAGGAATTTGCTCTGTAGTTGAAGAAGGACAAACAAAAGCATACGAAGATTTTGTAAAAAGGAACCCGCTCTACTCTATCCTCTTGGCTCCGGCTCTTGAGGAGCTTGAAATGCGCGGTGTTTTGCAGCCGTTACTGATATTGGGGTTGGTGTTCTTTTTTCCGGGACTTGCGTTGGCTCCTTTTTTTGCAACGGGCCTCAGTGCTGCAGTTGGTATTTCTATTCTTTGTACTTCTCTCATATTTGGGTTGTTGCACTTATCTAGTTCCGAAGCCAATGACAATTGGATGCATGCTGCTATTGCAGGGCTTAAAGGTGTGGTTTTGGGCGTGTTAGCTGTGCAGTTTGGATTAGCTGTAGCATTTGCAGCACATATGATGAATAATGCACTTGCCTGGGCTACCTCGGTGTGTACGCCAGAAGAGGGTTTATCAAGTGAACTCGAGTACTCGGAAGGGATGAGTTTTGCACCTTGATTGTTTTAGGCATGTCACTGCGAGCCGTGTAGGCGCGGCAGTCTAGAGATTGCCGCGCCTACACGGCTCGCAATTGGCGTAAAACGCTAAGTTATGTTTTTTTGTTCTCTTCTTTGGGAACGGCAATGACTTGCATAATGCCGAAAGAACCTGATTTGTTGAGGGCGATTAAAAGCTCAACATTTAAGATTTGTTTGAGTTCTTTTTCCTTATTTTGATAAGTGACTTTCAGTGGAACAGAAACTTTCCATTGTTTTTCTTTAACGATTTTTACATTTGTGGAACCACTAACCCGGCTGGTAACGGTTAAGTTATTGCTGCGAATAGCATCCAGGTTGCCAGATGTTTTGAGCGCTTCATTGAAAGCTTTCCACCCTTGGCTGGTATAGCATGGTTTGAGCGCATCCATTTCGTCTTGTAGCTTATCTGGGTTAAATTGGAAAGATTGCACAGCTGCGTGTTCCGCCCAAGTGGAAATGACCGCTTGTTCGACAGTGTCACTGTCTTTAGCCATTTTATATTGGCAGTTGATAGGCTGAGGAGCTGGAGCCTTAGGTTTTTTATCAACAAGCGATTGAGGAAGATCTGCAAAACAAAAACTGGGTAGTAAAATGAGCCAAGCCAAGGTGAAAAATCTTTTTTTCATTGAAACCACTCCTTTGTTTATGGAATATTCATATTACCTTGTTCCAGTTTAAAAATCATGCTAATACTTGAATTCACATAAGCAGCAATCTTAAGGATATAATCATGCGGCGGCAGTGGTATCTAACCTTGGGTTTTTTGTTGTTGTTAGTCTTCTTGTTGTTTGCTTTGTGGCATGATGTACGCTGGTTTTTCTTAATACTCGTCCCTTTGATTGCTTTGTGGATTTATGACATCACACAAACCAAACATACTATTTTGCGAAACTTCCCAGTCATGGGGCACATGCGTTATATCCTCGAGTTTTTTCGGCCTGAAATTCAGCAATATTTTATTGCAGATGACGAAGAAGAATTGCCCTTTAACCGAGAGATTCGCTCGCTTATCTATCAACGCGCTAAGAATATTCGAGACACCGTACCCTTTGGAACTGAGCGAGATATTCTTGCAGTAGGATATACCTGGGCTGAACACTCATTAGCGCCTAAAAAAGCACTCAAGGCTGGGGCACGCATTATGGTTGGTGGGCCTCAGTGTAAACAACCTTATGAGGCGTCTCGTCTCAATATTTCAGCAATGAGTTTTGGGGCACTTTCTGCACATGCAATTATGGCGCTTAACCAAGGCGCAAAACTTGGCGGGTTTGCGCATAATACCGGTGAGGGAGGACTTAGTGCCCATCACCTGCAAGGGGGAGATCTGATTTTTCAGATTGGGACCGCCTATTTTGGGTGCCGTGATGACGAGGGTAAATTTGATCCCAAAGAATTTAAAGTAGAAGCAACACGCCCTGAAGTGAAAATGATAGAAATTAAACTCTCGCAAGGTGCGAAACCCTCGCACGGTGGCATTCTACCTGCGGCAAAGCTAACCCCTGAAATTGCCAAAGTACGTAAAGTCTCAATGGGGCATGATGTCATTTCTCCACCAGCTCACTCTGCTTTTGATTCTCCTAAAGGGCTGATTCAATTTGTTGAGCAACTTCGAGAACTTTCAGGAGGCAAGCCCGTTGGTTTTAAGCTGTGTATTGGCCGGAAAAGTGAGTTTCTTGCAATTTGCAAAGCCATGCTTGAGCTGAAAATTTACCCTGATTTTATTACTGTGGACGGTGCCGAAGGCGGGACAGGGGCCGCACCTTTAGAGTACAGCAATCGCATGGGTGAGCCGCTCGAGTCAGCCCTTGTTTTTGTGCATAATGCTTTGGTTGGCACCGGGCTTCGCGAGCATATTCGCATTATCTGTAGCGGAAAAGTCACCACTGGCTTCGATCTGATTGCGCATATTGCGATGGGGGCCGATCTTTGCAACGCTGCACGAACCATGATGATGGCGATAGGCTGTGTTCAGTCTAAACAATGCCACGCAAATACTTGTCCAACAGGCGTTGCAACGCAAGATAAGCGCTTACAACGAGGGCTTGTAGTAGAGCAAAAAACAGAGCGAGCTAAACAATTTCACCAAAATACCATGGCAAGCTTTTTGGATATGCTTGGCAGCATGGGACTAGAGTCTCCAGATGAGCTTACACCCGCGCATGTAATGCGTCGGGTGGATTATGATGTTGTGAAGCCTCTGAGCGAAGCGTATTTTTATCTAGAGCCCGGACAGCTTTTAGGGAAAGCCATTCCTGAAAACTATCAAGCCTATTGGAATGAAGCTCGTGCCGAGCATTTTTGAGGTTGGGTTAAGGGGAGGAGGAAAAGAGTTTGCGAACGGCCTCGTAAGTGGCATTCTCTTGAATGGTTGGCAGCATTTCTGAGAGGCATTTTGCTGCGGCGTTTGGTCCTTCTTGTTTTCGTTCTGTTTTCCATTTATCGTTAATTTCCTCAAACATAGCCTGCCATGTTTCAATGGATAGATATTCGTGTAGGTTATTTCGGTGTTGGGTCAAAAAGCGTGTGACAAATAGTGTGTCTTGGTGTAGTGATGTATAAAGGATGTCTTTTTTTAGATTTTCTGGATCATCTAAATCAAATCTAGGGATATAGGTGCCAAAAGCGTACATAAGAAAGTGACCAATTAACTGTTCAGTTAGGTTGAAACGCTAGCACAATATAGAGCTTTATGTAAATGAGCTATGCCGAAATTTTCAGGGTTATTTACTTTGACAGCGTCAAGTTTCAATCGTACCCTAGAGCGTACTTTTAGGACGACTCATAAAGGCATGGTTGCCATGACAGACTTAGTTCGTTATCCCATCCCGCAAGCATTCGCAGAAAAAGCGCGTATTAACAAAACTATGTATGAAACAATGTATCAGGCCTCTGTCGAAGATTCTGACACCTTTTGGCGTGAACAAGCAGAGCGTTATATCACTTGGGATACATCATTTCAGACAGTCTGTGAAGGAGACTTTGCCACCCATGATATTTCATGGTTCATGGGTGGCAAGCTTAATGCTTGCTTTAATTGCGTAGACCGCCATCTAGAAACGCGCGGCCACCAGACAGCTTTAATTTGGGAAGGCAATGAGGTCGGTGACGTGCGACGCCTGACTTATCTTGAGCTGCATGAGCAAGTGTGTCGACTGGCCAATGTGCTTAAAGACTTAGGGGTTGGCGTTGGCGATAGGGTAGGTATTTATCTCCCGATGATGCCAGAAGCATTTATTGCCATGCTCGCTTGTGCACGGATTGGCGCTGTACATTCCGTAGTATTTGGTGGTTTTTCGGCTGATGCGCTTGCTAACCGCCTAAACGATGCATCCTGTAAGCTCTTGATAACTGCTGATGGCAGTTATCGAGGCGAAAAAACGATTAATTTTAAGGAAACCGTAGATAAAGCCTTACAAGCAGTCTCCTCTGTCCAGCACGTTTTAGTGGTGAAGCGAACAGGGGCTGATATTGCTTGGCAGCCCGCGCGTGATATTTGGTACTTTGACGCACTCAAGCAAGTCCCAGTTGAGTGTGAGCCAGTTTGGATGGATGCAAGTGCTCCACTGTTTATTTTATATACCTCGGGCTCGACTGGAAAACCGAAAGGTATTTTGCATGCGACTGGCGGCTATCTGGTGTATGCCACGATGACCTACGCTTTAATCTTTGATCATCAACCCGATGATATTTATTGGTGTACTGCGGATGTAGGCTGGATTACTGGCCATTCTTACGGGGTGTATGGGCCGCTCGCCAACGGTGCGTCAGTGTTGCTTTACGAGGGAGTGCCGAATTATCCAAGCTCTGCACGTTTTTGGGAAATGATAGACCGACATCAAGTGACCGTATTCTACACCGCGCCCACCGTACTCAGAAGCCTAAGGCGTGAAGGAGATGCGTTAGTTTTACAAAGCAAGCGCACAAGCCTACGTCTTTTGGGAACTGTTGGTGAGCCGATTAACCCAGACGTGTGGACTTGGTATCACCAAGTCGTGGGTGGAGGACGCTGTCCAATTGTGAATACTTGGTGGCAAACAGAAACAGGCGGCATCATGTTAAGTCCTCTACCTGGCGCTGTGCCATTGCAAGCAGGGTCTGCGGGCAAGCCATTTTTTGGTATTGTGCCTGATATTGTGGATGACAAGCTTGTGATTAGAAAGCCTTGGCCTGGCATGATGAAAACCGTATACGGAGATAAAGCACGTTTCATTAATACCTACTTGAGTGAAGTTCCTGGTGCTTACTTAACAGGAGATTTGGCAGAAGTAGATGATGTGGGCGACTATTGGGTGAAAGGACGTTCTGATGACGTGATTCAAGTCTCAGGACACAGACTCGGTACAGAAGAGCTTGAAAGCGCGCTGGTGTCGTCTCCCGAAGTCTCAGAAGCTGCGGTTATTGGTGTGCCTGATGGTATCAAGGGTGAATCCATTTATGCATTCGTTACGCTAAAAGCGGGCGTTGCTTTGAGTGACGCGTTGAAGCACAGCTTAATTGCGCATGTGCGCTCAGTGATAGGCCCTATTGCAACTATTGAAACGATTCAGTGGGCAAAAGCCTTACCTAAAACACGCTCGGGAAAAATTATGCGTCGTTTACTGAAACAAATTGCCGGTGGTACAACAGAAGAGCTTGGCGACTTATCAACGCTTGCAGAACCCGCAGTTATCGAAGAACTAATTAAAGATGCGTGCAGTGCGCGCGTTAAAGAGGCATTATGACGCAGCATGTTTTTGTAAATCGGATATTAAATTTAAAGAAAATCAAAATTATTGGTTTGGATATGGACCATACGCTGATTCGCTACCATACCGAGCAGTTTGAGGCTTTAGTATTTGAGTTGGTGATTGAGGCATTAATTAAAAACTGGGGTTATCCTGAAGCGATCAGGGATTTTCATTTTGATATGAAAGCGGCGATTCGAGGGCTTGTGATTGATAGTGAGTATGGCAACATCCTAAAGCTCAATCGCTATGCAGCTATCCGACAAAGCTATCACGGCACTAAACCCATTAGTTTTAAAGAGCAACAAACCTTTTATGGCAGTGCCTATATTGATTTGAATAATCCCAATTATCGAGTAATTGATACTTCATTTTCGATTGCCTTTTGTGTTTTATATAGGCAACTAGTTGATTTAAAAGATAAAAATGATAGTGCTTTGCCAAGTTATCATATGCTTGCCGATGATGTGTTGGCCGCAGTGGATGGTGTACATGCTGATGGGAGCTTGAAGCAAAAAATTGCCGAAGACTTGCCACGTTTTGTGATTAAAGATGAAGAGCTGGTCAATGCAATGGCACGTTTTATTCGTTACGGCAAAAAAGTAATCATTATCACCAACTCGGAATTTACCTACACGAAAATACTGCTCGACTATGCGATTAATCCCTTTTTACCTGAGGGACAAACGTGGGAAGATTTCTTTGAGTATGTGATTGCACAATCGACCAAGCCACGCTTCTTTTACGATAGTTTGCCTTTCCTGAAAGTGGATGTAAATACAGGTTTGATGACTAACTTTACTGGTGCTTTAACGCCTGGTGTGTATCAAGGAGGTAATGCAGTCCAGCTGACAGATGCACTTGGCGTGAGTGGCGATGAAATTCTCTACATTGGTGATCATATTTATGGTGATATTCTGCGGTTGAAAAAAGCGTGTCACTGGCGAACAGCCTTGGTGGTTGAAGAGCTTGGAGGTGAGATCCTTGCACAAGAAAAAGCCGCGGCAACTGAGCGTAAAATTTTTAAATTCATGCAAAAGAAACGCATACTTGAGCAAGAGCATGTCGCACTCGTGACTGAGCGTCTGGATGAGAAAACTGAGAAATATGATGACAAAATCCAGAAGCTACAAGGAAAAATTACCACAATAGACGAACATTTGGCTGACTTACTGATACAAGAGCGACGGTTTTACAATGTCGACTGGGGGCAAGTTTTCCGGGCAGGGGCAGAAGAAAGCTATTTTGCCCATCAAGTAGATCGCTACGCCTGTGTGTATATGGAAAAGCTGATTGACCTGTTTGCATGCTCACCGCTCACCTACTTTCGTGCGGATAGACGAATATTACCGCATGATGTCGTGCGTTTGGTTTAAGCAATTTCCCAAGACTCTGCTACACTCAAAATATGGCCTAATTTAAACCAATATGATTGTTTTTGAGGTTATTGCCATGGCGGATAAAACTTACCGAGAGCAACTGGAAGATATTGAAAAGCGTGCAAGTCGTTTAGAAAAGCAATTTAATCAGCTTGCAAATGACTCGGGTTTCAAAAAAAAGTTTCGTAGTTTGTCACAGTTGCGTGATCAGGCAGCTGAGCATATGGGGAAATTACGGGATGCTAAGTTGCTTGTTACGGTTTTTGCAGGGCATGTAAATACGCTTGAGACAAAACCTGAAACTGATCCAGCCTATGAGCCTGCAAAGGACGTTTTGGATATGCAAATTAGACTTACAAATGATGATTTTTCTGAGTGCGAAGCCTTTATTAAACGATACACAAGCAAACAATTTCAAGAACGCGTGAGAGATACGCGTGAATTAGACGAACTTCAAGAACTCAGCCTACGCTATCGAAATCGATTGAATACGATTGCAGCCATAAAAGTGCCCCAGAGTGATCGTTCTAACTTAGGTATTAGAGATAAAGAGCTCAAAGAAGCATATGAGCGCATGCGGAATTTGGCAACGCAAGCAAAAGCGCAGGGTGAGGTAGCACAAGCTCGAATGCGAGCAGCAGAAGCTGACTCTTTCGACGAAGAGGAGAGTACTTTAGCGAGTAAACTTGAGGTTTATCAGGAGATTATCTCATCCATTGATACGGCTTATGACGCGTTTACTAAAGCTGAAAGCGCTTATAACGGTGTTATTAAGGCAAGACAAGATGATTTGCGAGCTGCTTTGGCGCGAGCAGAGGACGCAGTACAAGCATTTGGGATTAAGGTGTTTCAGAGCGAGCGGTTGTTTAACTCAGATGAGCAAGAAGCGCATAGCGGACAAGTAGTATTGTTCGACGAGGACGTTGAATCGTATCGAGCAAGTATTCCAAGAGCAAATAACAGACAAGAACTGCAAGGGAGTAAACAAAATATTGACCGCTTTACTCGAAGTGTAGAGAGCGCTGATAGAGCCCTTGGTAAGCTGATTACTAAAAAGTTGGACGCCAAGCGCAAAGCATTGGAAGCGAAAAAAGCAGAATACTTGAAAGAAATTCGAGCGCAAGGGCGTGAAGCTCAGTTTGAGGGGGTGTTTCAAGAGCTTCCAGACTTGAAACATCTACAAGTCGGTGATGCGATGAGTATCTTGGAAGTGATTGAGCAGAGTTGGGCTAAGGCCGTTCAAGACTCTCGACAAGAAGAGCTGGAAAAAGCTGATGATGAAACTGTATCTATGCATACAGATACCAGCTCTGACGTATCAGTCCATGAGCCATCTATCTTAGAGCAGTTTGCAAATGCAATGACCCCACCACCACAAGAGCGAGATCCACTGTTAGATAGAATTACAGCTTATGGAATTGGTGAGAATGACGCGAATAAGTTACTCCTAACGGTGAACAGCAGAGAGGCAGTAGAGGCGCTATTGGACAAAGCGAAGCACGGCGGTATTACGCTGGATGAAGGCTTAAATGACTATATGCCGACCCTCTTAGGCTTTATGGCCGAAGATGCTGACGTGCTTGGTTTGCTTTGCAAACTGCATGAAAACCCCGATGAGGACTTCAAGGTGTATGTTGATGAGCATAACTTACTCCCCCGATTTTTAATGTTATTTCAGGATGCTCATAACTTGTATGACGACCAAGTTGAAACATTAAAACATGGTTTGTTATCAAAACACAGTAATGCTTATCAAATGATTTTGGCAAGTTTTTTGTATGATGGTCATCCTCTTATGTCGACAGAGAATATGGACGCTTCTAAGTATTTAGCGACAGCACTGGCTACTCTGAGAGACCAGTTGCCGGATGCCGAGCTTAAAGATTATCCTGAGAATCATTTGGAAGAACTTGCTCAGACAATGCTTGCATTTAGTAAAACGTTTCATAAACAGTTGGTTAATTATGGTTTGAACACTAAAATGAGCAGCAAGTTAAGACAGGCTCAGTTCGATGTATTTAAAGCGCTTGTTCGTCATCCAAAGCCTCAAGAAGGCATACAAGCTGCAGAACAAATCATCAGTGAGCGTTTTGAGCTTACAACTTGGCAGGCCATCTGCAAGGGTTTTTTGGAGTTCTGTGGGGCTAAAAATACAGAGACGTATCAATATCTCAAAAACAAGGTGGAGAGTCGGGAAAGGCTAGACTTCCAAGCAATTAAGAAGGGGCTGGTAGGAGAGCTGCCCGGGGAAAAACATGGTGCTCCAAAACCAGGCCTCAACCCTTTTGATGATGACAAAGGGGGCTAAATTCAGCGTGTGACACGCCGAATGACCCAAGCCCCAAGCCCAAGCGTCACGAATACACTTAAGCCAACCGCATAAGGCTCAAAACTTGGTCCTACCAAGGCCAGTGCATCAGCACTGTGCAGTAGCGAAAATGGCACAGCCACAAAAACATCCATGAGTGCCGAGCCTGCTACCAGACCGCAAGCAATCAGTGTGCCAATTTGTCTTTTCCTATTGGTTGCTTCAGCATCGAGATTTAAATGTTGTAATCTTCTTTCTAGAATGTAGGCAAGCATACCACCCAAAAAGAGTGGGAAAGATGAAGAAAGTGGTAAATACATACCAATAGCAACGCCCAAAATTGAGAGTTTAAAAAAGCGCGTAAGCTTGAAAACATGGTTCACGATGAGCAACAGCACGATAATAGACGCCCCTGAAAACATCATGTTCCAGGGTAAGGTATTCCGAAACATCGCTTCAGTGATGGCTGCGAGCATGGCAGCTGTTGGCGCAGGTAGACTATGGCTTGGGTCCATGTCCGGGCGTGGCATAACACCTGCAATGCCATAAACATCAAAGAGTAGCTGCATCACCGGTGGAATCACGAGTGCTGAAATTAAAACCCCTAAAAGTAACATGGTTTGTTGCTTCCATGGGGTAGCTCCCACGAGTTGCCCGACTTTTAGGTCTTGGACATTATCGTTTGAAATAGCGGCAATGCCCGTGACCATTGAACCAATAATGATGGTAATGGCTTCAGCGGCTTGTAGCTGCTCGGCATCAGCAGGAGCTGCAGAGAACGCCTGAATCGCCATCAAGAGTAGCCACGCAGCAAACAAAATACCAGCAATTACCACCGAGCTGCCGGGGCTTGCGGTAACGCCTACCATGCCTGAAAAATAGGCGGTAATCACGGAAAAGAGAAAGCCAATAATGAGAACATATAACACGGCAATAAAGACCAGTGTTGGGGCATAGGTACCATTTAATCCAATGATATTCAGTGGAAAAATCACTTGGAAAAAAAGAAACAAGCTTGCAGCAAGCAATAAGATACCCATCAGAATGTAGGGCATTGGGATGTCTTGCTCTGTGCGTGTCATGGCTTCAGTATGATGCTGCCTAATAAAGTTAGAGAGCGAGGATGAAATACTTTTGGCAAGCGGGCGAATGAGCTTCATGAAGGTCCAGATGCCGGCAAACAGCATGCCGCCAATCCCCAGGTAGCGCATGTAGCTTTCCCAGAGGATATTGAGTGCAAAGTTTGCAGTGTTCTGGTCAAGCACGCCTGGGTGGAGCAGGCTGACGCCAGGCAGAATAATGCCCCAGGCAAGGAGTGCACCTAAAAAGATGCTGATAGCCATGTCACGGCCGACGAGAAAGCCTGCGCCCACCATGGTTGCCGAGAAGCCAACGCCAAAGCCCAATAAAGTTTTTCTGAAAATAAACCAATGACTCCAGCTGCTTGCAAGGAGTTTAAAGCCCACTTGGGCGAGTTCAATGGCCGCTCCAATCATGCCACCATAAACAATAGGGCGGATAGAGGCTTTTTCGTAAGAGGTTTTGAGGACTTCTGCAATAGCGCGACCTTCAGGAAAGTGTAGGGTATTGTCATGCACTAGCATGCGACGCAGCGGAATTGAGAATAGCACACCTAAAATACCGCCACTGGCTGCGATGAAAAAGTTGGTCCAATAGTCAAAGTGGTGCCAGTAGCCAATAATAATTAGGGCGGGAATGGTGTATACAATACCACCAGAAATAGCCTCTCCCGCGGAGGCTGCGGTTTGTACGCCATTATTTTCAAGAATACTTGGGTTTTTGAAAAATCGCAGAATCCCCATCGACAAAATGGCCGCTGGAATAGATGCTGAAGTTAAAATTCCGAGCTTTAATGCTAAGTAAGCATTCGACATGGCAAGCAGCAGGGTTAATAAAATGCCGAGCAAAATACTACGTCGGGTAAGCTCAGCAGGTGTGTTTGTTTGCATAACTAACGTGTTCCAAAGTCTATTGATTAAGTGCAGGCACCTGATGGGGTGGTTTCAACCATTCTACATGGTGAGAAGCGTCATAAATATCCCATTCTCGGCTAACATAACGTGTTTCATCGATATTTAACAGTAGCCATGTTAAAAAACTTGCCACAGTTTCTGGCGTAATTAATTGGTTATTATCGTATAAATCTTGAAAAAACTGTTTTTTTTCAGGATGTTGCCCTTGGGAGCGTCGGATTTCAGCTTGCATTTCAGTTGCCACAATACCTGGCATCACACTTGCTGTTGCCATATCAGGGCATTCTAATTGAAAGCTTTGGGTGAGCATAGCAAGCCCTGCTTTTGAAACACAGTATGGCGCCCAACCTTGAATGGGAAAGTATGCAGCGCCTGAGCCGATGTGTAGTACTCGGCCGCCAATGAGTTTTGGGTAAAGGGCTTGGGTCAGGAAAAAGGGAGCATTGAGGTTAATATCCATGACGTGCTGCCATGCTTTATGGTTGAGGGTTTTTATGGATTCAATTGGCTCTATGACGCCTGCATTGTGTATCAGGCCTTGAATTTTATCGAGTTTCGAGAGACGCTCAAGTATATTGTGCTGTCCTTTTGCCTCGGAGACGTCAGCGACACAGATTTCGATGGTTGGGGCATGTTTTGCAACTTCAAGTAGCGTTTGCTTGTCTCGACCGACAATTAAGACATTATTTCCTTGTTTTGAAAGGTTTTTTGCAAGAGCTGCACCTATGCCTCGGCTCCCTCCAGTGATGACAAACATACAAGCCTCCTCATTTAGCTAGGCCAAAGGATATCAGAGTGTAGCAGGTCGGTCACGGGAAACTGGAATTAGTGTCCATTTGTAATACAATTAATGTAGGGTGTTAATTTGGAATTTTAAATGAAAGATGTGTTTTTAAGGCAGTTTTTAAGGCAACATGGCTTTGCAGATAATCATGTGAGAATTACAGGGGATCAAGTGGTTATCTCAAATTTCCGAGGTCGCATCTCGCGTACACGGTTGAATCCTGAAGGAGCGTTAATGCCAGGTACGAGTGACAATCACTATCACAACTATGTGTACCCAGAAGGCTTGTTTCCAGGTTATGAACAAATCCAGGCAACGCGTTATCCCGAGAGCCACCGATATCAAGGTCGGGTGCAAAATATTACAGTTCCTCAAACGTTATTTAGAGACTTTAAACCAAACCAATTTGTTGCAATGGCTAATTTGTTTGATGATGCAACACATACCGTGCGTGACGATGGGGCTGGAAATTGGGTGTTCACACCTGATATGGCAGCCGACAAAAACGAAAAGTTACTTAATATGCTTTTAGATAAACTTGCTCCAAGAATGGCATATGTAGATGACTTTTATGGGCCAAATTATGTGAGTGACTTAGGGCGTCTTATGCCGCTGATTGCGGTTGGTGCAAGAGAGCAGGCTGCAAGGCGATTAATGGGGCGGGAGACTTCAATCGATCTACTTCAGCTCCGAGATGAGCTGGTTGATGGGGCTGAAGCCGTGTCTGAACTCAGAATAGACAAAGCCGTTTTTTATCGTTATCTAGAGAAGCTCGCGCGAGAAGAACAGCTCTTAGCACGAACTGTAGCCCATAACTTAGGCATGAGAAAGCGTAATTGGATTGGTGTAGATGCGGATTTCTTTAATCGGTTTGAAAGGCTAGGGAACGATATAAATGCAGGTAAGTTAAGGAAATCTATTGCTAAAAAAAAGCCGCTTGCCATCAGCACGACAACAGGTGGACATGCATTTGCTGTGTTCGTAGACTTTGAAAAGAATACAATATTCCTTGCGAACCCCTTGGGCACTTATGACGGATTTAATGCGGTCATTGATAAACTTAAGCAAGTAACTGGATGTCAAAACGTAGTTCATTCTCTTACAAGACAGATACAACGAGAAGGTGATATTGATTTTGATGACGTTTGTACCGCAGATGCGGTGATGCTTGCGCATATGTTGGATCAGCAACACAAAAGAAGAGAGCTTGCAGAAGGTAGCTTAAATGATAAGCTGCTGAAAACAGCTCATTACCTGACTAACGCTCGTCCAGAGCGTGACGATGATAAATATTTTCTGACAGGGCTTACCAAGGTGTATAAGGTTCTTGATGAACTTACGGCGCTTGCAAAAGGAAATCCTGCTCATGAGGCGGTTATTCATAGTTTGGGTACGGGTTTTAGGAACCATTTGAGAGCAGCTGAAAAGGGCCATGAATCGCTCACTTACACCAAGCTGGTGTTGTTGAGTCATATTGAAAGTGCGCCGCTAGCCACTTTGTCTGCTGCTGAGAAGTCATGGGGCTACTGGCTTAAGAATTTGGCGATTGCTGTGATGAGCCTCGGGATTGCTCCAATCTACACACGCATCACAACGGGGCAGTGGAACACTTTTAGACCTGAATCGGTTTGGAAGTTGGATGAACTTCGAGATAGCACGAAGGACTTAGATGAGCACAATGATGACTCACCCGCTCCATAACTCCAGGGCAGGGCAATAATACATGAGCTAGCTTCTTTGGAAAACACCCTTTATACTGCGAGCTTTCTTTTTAGCTGAGCGTTCAGATGGAATTGGTCGTTGATAACACCCCGTTTAAAGCATTATTTGAGCCACTGGATTTAGGGTTTACTCAAATCAGAAATCGACTGCTCATGGGCTCGATGCATACCGGCCTTGAAGAAGAAGCAACACTAGAACGCTTAGCGGCTTTTTATAAAGAGCGAGCGCAAGGTGGCGTTGGCTTGATTGTGACGGGGGGAATTTCACCAAGCCGGGTTGGACGACTGGCTCCTGCATCTGCGAAGCTTACCAATGCCAAAGAGCGCGAACGCCACGAAGTAGTAACCCATGCTGTGCATGAGCATGGAGGTAAGATTGCGCTGCAAATCTTGCATGCTGGGCGATACGGTTATCATCCATTTATTGTGGCACCTTCCCGAGTGAAGGCACCGATTTCACCGTTTACCCCCTGGAAACTCACCAAGCGCGGTATTTCAAAAACCATCAAGCAATTTGCCACGTGCGCAAAGCTTTCAAAACAAGCAGGTTACGATGGCGTCGAGATTATGGGGAGTGAAGGCTATCTCTTAAATCAATTTATTGTCGACCACACCAACCACCGCAAAGACAGCTTTGGAGGCGAATATGCCAATCGCATTCGTTTTCCAGTTGAAGTAGTACGTGCAGTGCGAGAAGCAGTTGGTGAAGATTTTATTATTATTTTCAGGCTCTCCATGATTGATTTGATTGCAAAAGGCAGTAGTTGGGAAGAAGTCGTGACACTGGGGCGCGCAATTGAAGCTGCAGGAGCAAGTATCATTAATACTGGGATTGGTTGGCATGAAGCCCGTATACCAACCATTGCAACTATGGTGCCGGCGGCAAACTTTACCGATGTCACTAAACGCTTTAGGCCCGAAGTGAATATTCCTGTGGTCACTTCAAATCGTATTAATACACCAGAGCTTGCCAATGCAGTGATTGAAGAGGGTGTGGCCGATATGGTTTCAATGGCACGGCCTTTCTTGGCGGACGCAGAGTTTGCCCATAAGGCAGCGCGTGGTGCTTCACGTTCAATTAATGCGTGTATTGCATGTAATCAGGCCTGTCTCGACCAGATTTTTGAGCACAAAACCGTATCGTGCTTGGTCAATCCACGCGCGTGTCATGAAACGAAGCTGGTCTATGAGTCAACCAGTACACCTAAACAAATTGCAGTTGTTGGGGGTGGCCCGGCAGGGCTTTCGTTTGCGCAGGTGGCGGCTGAGCGAGGGCATAAAGTGACCCTCTTTGAGCGTGGCGGGCAGTTAGGGGGACAATTTAATTTTGCTAAACAAATTCCAGGGAAAGAAGAATTTCAAAAAACGCTTGATTATTTTGAGCATGAGTTGGAGAAGTTTGAGATAGACGTCCGCTTGAATACAGAGGCAACGCCGGTACTATTAGAATCATTTGATGAAGTTGTGCTGGCAACAGGAGTGTTTCCACGCATTCCAGCAATTGATGGGATTGAGCACTCATCGGTCATGACCTATGCCGATTTGTTAGCGGGCTCGCGTGAAGCGGGTGCGCGTGTCGCGATTATTGGTGCAGGTGGTATTGGCTTTGATGTGGCAGAGTTTTTAAGTACGACGGAACATGAGACATCCAAAGAAGCATTTTGTCGTGAATGGGGCATTGATTTGAGTATGACCCACAGGGGCGGATTAAAGTCGCCAGAAAAACCTAAAGCCGTGCGTGAAATTACGCTTTTGCAGCGTAAAAAAGAAAAAATGGGGCGGCGCTTGGGTAAAACAACAGGCTGGATTCATCGCATGAGCTTGAAGCATCGTGACGTTAAGATGATACCTGGTGTCATATATGAGCGGATTGATGATGCTGGGCTACATATTTTGGTGAATAATGAATCTAAAGTTTTGAAAGTGGATTCTATTATTGTATGTGCGGGTCAGGAAGAGTCTGATGGATTGTATCAGCCGCTGAAAGATGCAGGGCGCTCAGTGCACCTGGTTGGCGGGGCATTTAAAGCCTTAGAGCTTGATGCTCGACATGCGATTAATCAGGCCTCTCGCCTAGCGGCAGTACTTTAATTGGCTGAATTCGCATAAAATGAATGCATTCCGCTAGAAAATTTGCTATCATGTTGACCCTAACTTTTTAAATTGCTATTTATTTTCCCAGGTAGACTATGACGCATCCAACAGACGTAACCTCGTTCAATGAGCTTAATTTATCCGAGCCATTGCTTAAAGCCATTCGTGATTTAAAATACGAAGCGCCATCTCCCATTCAGCAGCAAACCATTCCATGCTTGTTAGATGGCCGTGATGTGATTGGTAAATCGCACACAGGGTCAGGTAAAACAGCTGCTTTTGTATTGCCAGGGCTTGAAATGCTTGACCTAAGCCAGGCTTACCCACAAATGTTGATTATTACACCAACACGTGAGTTAGCCTTGCAAATTGAAATGCACGTTAAGTCTTTGAGTGCGCATATGCGTGGTGCTCGAGCTGTCGCTTTATGTGGTGGGCAAGACTATCATCCGCAGCTTAAGAAGCTTCGAGAAGGGGCACATATTGTTGTAGGTACCCCGGGTCGGATGCTTGATCATATTGAGCGCGGCTCACTGAAGCTGAGCCAGCTGAAAACTTTTGTTCTTGATGAAGCAGATGAAATGCTTCGTATGGGATTTATTGACGATGTTGAGCGTATTCTCTCGAACCTACCAGAAACACGCCAAATCGCACTGTTTTCTGCGACCATGCCGCCACCAATTCGAAAAATTGCTAATCGTTATTTGAACGACCCAGTTTCAGTTGAAATTCGTGAGAAGACAGCGACGGTTGAGAGTATCGATCAACGTTTTTTATTTGCTTCTCCTGTGCAAAAGCCAAATGCTTTGTTGCGTGTTTTAGCGGTTGAACAAACCGATGGTGTGATTGTTTTTACACGAACTAAAAATGGTGCTGAAGAAGTAGCGACTTTCTTACAAGAACATGGCCAGCGAGTGATGGCGATTCATGGGGACATTTCTCAAGTGCTGCGTGAACGTGCTATTGCGAGATTTAAGCAAGGTGCTGTGAATATTTTAGTTGCGACAGATGTTGCAGCACGAGGCTTAGATGTTGAGCGTGTGACGCATGTGATTAACTACGATATGGCACATGATTGCGAAACCTATGTACACCGTATTGGACGAACTGGACGTGCGGGTCGCAGTGGGGTTGCTATTTTGTTTGTTTCTCCAAGAGAAGCGCGTATGGTGAGTGTGGTTGAACGTCATACCAAGCAAACCATTCAAAAAATTGCGATACCATCTGATGAGATGATTCATAAAGCACGTGAATCGCGCTTTATGGCGGCAATTGATGCACGTCTTGAACACAAAAATATTGAAGATTACAAAAAGCTGATTCAAACTTACTTAAAAGGCAAAGCTGTTTCAGCTGAAGATGTAGCAGCAGCACTTGCACTGCAGTTGAATCGTGATAAGGCTTGGAAGCTAGATGCGGTTTTACCTTCTTCTAAGGCGGAGCACTCACGTTCTGGACGACAATCTGATGCACGTTCTCCTCGTTCTGGAGCGTCACGTCGTGCCTCGCGTGATAATCCTCGTCGTTCATCGCATCCAGAAGAATTGTTCAGACTTGATGTTGGACGGATTCATGGTGTGAAGCCCGCAAACATTGTAGGTGCCATTGCAAACGAAGGTGGATTGCAAAGCCGTTTCATTACAGGTCTTAAAATTCATGAAGATCATTCAACCGTACGTTTGCCACGAGAAATGCCTAAAGAAACCTTTCGTGGGTTAAAGCGCGCATGGGTTTGTGGGCGCCCGTTGAAGTTGACGTCGATGGGGGCGGTTTAGTATCTTAAGGCGTTCTTTTCAGGGTACTTCAGGCTGAGTTAGACTAAAGAGGTTGTATGAAAACGAAATTGTTGGGGTTTTGTTTGTGTTTGTTGTTTGGGAGTGCAGTTGCTGCACCACTCAATAAAATAGTTGTATTTGGTGATAGCCTATCAGATACCGGCAACCTTTATGAATATATGCGCCATCAGCTTCCTATGTCTCCCCCTTATCATGAAGGACGCTTTACCGATGGTCCAGTTTGGATTGAGCATGTGCTTGCGCATTATTTTCCTACGAATCCCAAGTCTCATCTTTTGAACTACGCCTTTGGTGGTTCAGGCGTTGGTAGTGAAGATGAGCTGGATGACGAAGATGATATTGGCGATGGCGCAATGTTGAATTTAGATGCCGAAGTGAAGAGCTATTTGCTCGCCCATAACGACAAAGCGGATGACTCAAGTTTGTATGTGGTTTGGATGGGCTCTAATAACTATTTGTCTCTTCCTGAAGACTTGGAAGGTGAATTACACCTAACGCTCTCTGGGATTCGTCGCAGCATCGATACTTTAGTCGAAAAAGGGGCTAAAAATATTTTGGTGGTTGGTATTCCTGATTTGGGCCGCATCCCAATTGCAAGAGAGTTTGAAGCTGAGGATGACTTGAGCTATTTGGCAAACGAGCATAATAGCCGACTGATGAAACAAGTGGACGAGCTGAAAACTCTTTATCCTGAGCTTCGTTGGGCTTTCTTTGATGTGAACAAGCTTTTGATGGAAGCACTAGAAAATCCAGAGCCTTATGGTTTTAAGAATGTAACTGAGACTTGTTATGACACACTAGACTATGTGCCTGCTTCACAACAGTCGGTGTTGCATATGGTGGCTCATGTGAAGCCTAAGGCTCGTTTGCGTACTGAAAGTGCATGTAGTACCTATGTATTTTTTGATCCAGTGCATCCATCGGGTCATGCGCATGAGTTTATTGCGAAAGAAAGCATTATTGCTTTAGATGAGGCGGGATTCTTATTTAAGGAATAACAGTCCCCTGACCCTGAGGAATTCCCACACCTGAAAATCGTTCATAAACCTGTCATTCCTGCGCGGGGTTTAGTGAATGCATGATGCTCTGCTGCGAATAGAGTGCTACTACCTTGCGCCTCTGCTATTTCCATAACTGACCCTACCCCAGGAATTTAAATAAGAGAGTCACTCCATAGTTGTTTCAAAAATATATTCCAGGGCAAAATATGAATGATACTTCCATCATTGATGCTTAGGTCACGAGAGCGACTGTCCAATGAGACAACAACCGCTTTAGCTGTCGGGTGTTCTTCACAGAATGCGAGCAGGCCTTTGAGATCCTGTTGGTGAACTTGTTTAGAGATTTTTACTTCAATGGCAAGTTGTGCATCGCCTAGCACGAAATCGACTTCTAAACCTGTTTTTGTACGCCAGTAACTGATATTAAGTCGCTTCTTTTTCATATTTATCCAAGCAATAAGTTCCATAAATATGTAATGTTCAAAGCTTTTACCAGCGGTTTCTCCTTGTAATGCAGTGACAGGTTGTTTTGATAGATAGTTGGCAACGCCAACATCAAATAAATAAAACTTAGGCTTAGATAAAATGAGATCGCGTTTTTTCTTTTTTTGATAGGGATAAATAAAATACCCGAGAAGTGTATCAATTAAAATTTGATAGTAATTTTGTACTGTGACTCGATCGATACCACAATCTCGTGCGATGTTATTTAAATTAATCATCTGAGTATTCGTTAATCCCGCTAAATCTAGAAAGCGAGCAAATCCAGCCAGGTTTCTGACTAACCCTTCATTTCGAATTTCATCAGTCAGGTAAACATCGACGTAGGCTTGTAGATAGTTATCGATATATTGAGTTTCGGCCAAATAGTGTGATGGTAATAAACCATGTTGTAATGCACGTAAGAGGTTGAACTTTGGTATTTCAAAGTAAGTAAGCGGATAGAAGTAACATGGCCATGCTCGTCCTCCTAAAAGGTTAACAGCTTGTGTTTTAAGCTTACGTGCACTTGAGCCGCATAAAATAAATTGGATTGCTTCATTTTCAATGAGCCAATGTATTTCATTGAGCAGCTCAGGTACTTTCTGAATTTCATCAATAATAATGGGGTAATTGCGTGCTTTTTTGGGAAGTGCAATGATTTCTTCTCGTAATAAGTAAGGAGCCTTTGTCAGGCGTAGCATCTCATGTGTATCCAGTAAATCGTAGTAAACAGACTCTTTGAAATGAGCTTTTAAATATGAGGATTTACCTGTTTGCCGGGCTCCCCATAGAAAAATAGACTGCTTTGGAGGAAGGTTTAGCTGCAGAGCTCGTTTAAACATATCTAAACTATTTGTGGGGTATGATATAAAATAGTATGACTAAATGTGGGATATTGCAAACAAAATATCCCCGGGGTCATATATGGACACCGCCGACATTGCAAGAAAATTTGGTAGAAGAACAGGCTAGGTGAGTGCAGTCATATATTTGGCCTCTTCATAGGATACTTAATATCCTGGGCCCTGATGAAATCAGCGCTTTTCCTCCTCAT
>JASBUZ010000017.1 GCA_030147635.1 Gammaproteobacteria bacterium | reverse complement strand
TCAGCACCCGTTCCGGTTGACAGTGCCATCGGAACAAAACCAAGAGAGGCCACGAGTGCCGTCATTAATACGGGTCTTAATCTGGCCAACGCCCCTCTAATAATCGAATAAACCAGCGTATTGCCGTATTTTCTTAAATTGGTAATAAAACTAATCATCACAAGGCCATTTAATACCGCAATCCCTGATAAAGCAATAAACCCGATACCTGCGGAAATGGATAGCGGAATACCTCTTATCCATAGAGAAAATATCCCACCGGTTAGTGCCAGTGGAATACCACTAAAGACGACAATGGTATCGTATTTGTTTTGAAGCGCCATAAACAATAAAATGAAAATCAACAACAAGGTAACCGGAACAACGAGCGTTAAGCGTTGAACTGCAGAAGTCATTTGCTCAAACTCACCACCATAATCAATCCAGTATCCCGCCGGCAAGCTCACATTGTTTTTTATTTTGGTCTGTATCTCCTCAATAAACGAACGTAAATCTCTGTCACGCACGTTGGTAGAGATAAAAATGCGCCGCTTACCATTTTCACGACTAATTTGATTAGGACCCAACTTCTTATCCAAAGAGGCAACCTCGCTTAAAGGAATAAAATGTTTTATTTCGTCTTCTTTAGGGGAAAGCTTAATGAAGATTTTGGATAAAATATTTTTATCTTTGCGCTCTTGTTCTTTGAGCCGAATCACCAGCTCAAATCGCTGGTCCCCATTATACACAAGGCCTGTAACACGCCCGCTTAATGCTGTTTCTACCGCGTTTTGCACATCCAGCATATTCAGGCCATATAAGGCCAATTTTTTACGGTCAATACTTATAGTAATGGTCGGTAAACCACTCGCCTGCTCGATTCTGGTATCCGCCGCCCCTTCTATCGGATTTACAACCTTAAACACCTCTTTGGCAAGCAAAAACAGTTTATCCAAATCATCGCCATAAATCTTGATGGCCACATCGGCACGAATGCCAGAAATCAGCTCATTAAAACGCATTTGAATGGGCTGGGTAAACTCATATTTATTGCCAGGCTCCTTAGCTAATTTCGCTTCAATCTCTTTGAGTAAGGCCGTTTTAGGTTTGTCGGGATTAGGCCATTTTACTCTTGGTTTTAAAATGACAAAGGTATCTGCGACATTAGGCGGCATAGGATCGGTGGCCACATCTGCCGTTCCTATTTTAGAATAGACCAGCTTGACCTCAGGAAAACGTTCTACAATTGTTTCAATATGTTTTTGCATGTCAATGGATTGCGACAGACTGGTTGATGGTGTTCGTAAGGCATGTAAGGCAATATCACCTTCATCCAGGCTTGGAATAAATTCACCGCCCATGTTTATTGCCAAAAGGAGACTGGCCACGACAAGTCCTGAAGATAGCAAAATAACCCATACCCGGTTTTTAAAACAAAACAACAAGGCTGGTTTATACATATTCATAAAAAACAACACAATCCGGTTAGTTTTTTCGCTAATCTGCCCAGATAGAGCAATAGAAAGAGAAGCCGGTACAAAGGTTATTGAAAGGAGAATGGAAGAAAGCAGTGCAATAATCACCGTCTGTGCCATTGGGCGAAACATTTTCCCTTCAACACCGGTTAAAGTCAGTATGGGAAAATAGACAATAGTAATAATCAATACGCCAAAAAGACTAGGGCGAATGACTTCGTTGGCGCTTTCTAATACGGTATCAAGCCGCTCTTGCAGCGTTAGTTTTCGCTTGAAGCTGTGCTGCTGCCATGACAGCTTTCTAATGCAATTTTCAACGATAATGACCGCCCCATCCACAATTAAACCAAAATCAAGCGCACCAAGGCTCATGAGATTGGCGCTAATGTCATATTGAAGCATGCCGCTAATGGTCATTAGCATCGTGATAGGTATGACCAGTGCCGTGATCATTGCCGCTCTGAAATTACCCAAAAACAAAAACAACACCACAATTACCAACAATGCACCCTCAGTAAGGTTTTTTGTGACCGTTTTGATCGTGGCATTAACCAGATTCGTGCGGTTATAAACTGGCACCGCCTCCACCCCGTCAGGCAGGGTCTCGTTGATCTTTTGTAAAGCCTTGTGAATGTCCTCGGCAACAATACGGCTGTTCTCCCCGATAATCATGGAAACTGTTCCAACGACAGTTTCAGAGCCAGCGGCAAGGCCTGCACCCTGGCGCAGCTCATGCCCAATCGTAACATCAGCTATGTCTGCTATATGAATCGGTACCCCCTCAATAGTTTTAACCACCACCCGTTCAATATCTGCATTGGTTTTTAACTGTCCCGGTGCCCGCATTAAAAATTGCTGACCCTTTTTTTCAATATATCCGGCTCCGACATTATCATTGTTTTTCTTTAAAGCGTTCTCAATATCCTCCAACGCCAAGCCAAATCGAATCAATTTTTTTAAGTCCGGAGAAACTTGATATTGCTTAGTGTAACCACCAATGGCATTCACTTCAGCCACCCCTGGTACATTGCGTAGTTGTGGGCGGATAATCCAGTCCTGAATAGTTCTTAATTTTGTAGGTGTATAGTTATCCGGCTTGCTTGTTGTAAGCTTATACATATAAATTTCACCAAGCCCTGTCGAGATTGGTCCCATCATGGGATTGATGCCTTCCGGCAATTTGTTTTTAACCGCTTGTAAGCGTTGGGAGATGAGCTGTCTGGCAAGATAGATGTCTGTACCTTCTTTGAATATGACTGTAACTTGAGACAAGCCATAACGTGACAAAGAGCGAGTATAGTCAAGTTTAGGTAATCCACTCATCATAATTTCGATTGGATAAGTGATGCGCTGCTCCACCTCTAATGGTGTATAACCTGCTGCTTCCGTATTAATCTGAACCTGAACATTGGTAATATCTGGGACTGCATCAATCGGAAGTTGGGTATAATTATAAATACCCAAACAAATCATGATGAATACAGCAACTAATATCAGCCATCGCTGCTTGATAGAAAACTGTAAAATCCCTTTAAGCATAAATGCCCCTAATGACTGTGTGATGCGCTGTCTTTTTCCAATTCAGCTTTCAGTATAAAACTGTTTTTAGCCACATAAACTTCTCCAACCTTAAGACCACTTAGGACTTCTATATAATCTTTACCTTCCAATCCAAGTTGACAGACTCTAGGCTCAAATCCTTCTTTCGTTTTGACAAACACAACATTTTTACCTTCAAAGGTCTGGACAGCTGCATTTTTTACGGCGATGGGGACGTGCTTTTTCTCAATCACCACCCGAGTATTGACGTACAGTCCTGGCAACCAGGTTAAGTTTTCTGGGTCATTATTTAGCACTGCTCTTGCCTTCATAGTCTGACTATGCTCAACGCCCAAAGGCGAGACATAATCGATTTGACTGTTTGTGGATTTATCGGGCTTACTTTTATCGTAAATCACCACAGACTGTCCTTTTTTAATCAACTCCGCATTTTCCCGGTAAATAAATAAATGCACCCAGACGGTCGATAAATCAGCCAGTTGATAGATAGGACTACCCGTTTTTACAAACTCGCCGGGGTTGGCTTCTTTTTTTACAATAAATCCCGAGAAAGGTGCGTTCACATCATAAGTTTGCAAGGTCTGGTTGCTTTCAATGGTTACCAATAATTCGCCCTCGCGCGCTTTGTCGCCCAAAAATTTAGTCATCTTCTTAACAATACCCCCGTAGCGTGGGTATATGTACACGGTTTTATTGGCATTGGGAACGATTTTCCCCAAGATTTCGCGAGTAATTTGCAAAGTTTGCGAGCGTACCGTAGCCAATTCTATGTGGTAACGCCTCATAACCTCAGCAGACAGATGCACGACTTTTTCATTAGCATGCTCAGTATGGTCTTTATGTTCGGCTTGATCCTTTTGTTCAGCCTCAGCATACGCGCCTGATAAAGTCACTATAAACAGTAGTGCCGCAGTCATTATTCGTATTAACATGTTAGGAGACTCCCGTGCTTAGTAACCCTGTAATTTTAATCATTGCGATATCTCTTTTTGCATGTACTTGTTGATAATGACGTTCCTCTTCGAATAAAAGGCGCATGGCGTTAGAAAGTTCAACGTAAGTGTATAATCCTTTTTGATACCCTTGTATAGCAAGCTGGGAAGCTTTTTGAGCTGTAGGTAATAATTCATTTTTAACCTGCTCTGATTCTTCAGTGTTTTGACGCAAATCAAGGAAGGCTGTGATTAACTCCTGGTGAAGGCGTAACTTTGTCGTTCTTAAATTTTGCAAAGTCTGGGTATAGGCCGATTCTGCAGATAGTATCTTACCTTGATTGCGGTCATATACCGGCGTCACAGAGTTAACAGAAACAACTAGCGCATCATCATTGTTAAATGAAAAATGTCTAGCGCCCATTTGAAACTGGATTGTAGGCCAAACGTCTTTTTTAACAGAAGTAATTTCTTTACGTTTGGCTAAAAGCTCAGTTGTTTTTTCCATGATAAACACACTCGCATCGATTGAGTTTTCAATAGAAGACCAGTCGATATCATGATGAGGTAGCCCTTTATCCATCAAAGTCTTGATGGATAAATTATCCTTCCCGAGCCATCGCTCCAGCAAAGCATACTGTTTTTTTGTTTGTCGATATGCGCGGCTTTGCTGGATGCGCGCCTCACCCAAGGCAACTTCTGCAAATCGCAAATCAAGCTCAGCACTAGCCCCTGCTTTTTGACGGAGATTTATATCCTTAACAATATCTTGGTTTAACCGGGTCAACTTTTGAGTCACCTGATGCCACTGAGTGGCGTAATAGGCGTTGACGTAAGCTTCACCTACCCCCATATAAAGTTCGGCTTTTTTGCGTAAAATAGCAGTGCGCATGAACTCATAGCGAGCACAGCTTGCTTTTTGCAACGAGCCTCTTTTACCCCCCAAAGGAATCGGTTGGTTTAAAGATAGCGTTGTTTGTGCAAACTCAAATCCATCCTTCTCTCCAGTACCACCAATATTTTCAACTTCAAGCATTAATGAAGGATTTAACCATAAACCATCCTGGATGAATTGTCCTCTTGCCTGCTCTGCTTCTTGAATCTGGGCCTGTAATTCAGGGTTGTTTTGATACGTTAGCTTTAATGCCTCATGAAAAGAAAGTAGTCCTTGCGCTGACACCCGACTTACCATTAAGGCAATCCAGAAAAAAACCATCAAACGTATATGCTTTATCATCATATAATTTTTTACTCTTGGTTTTTTAATTTTATCTAATATGATTTTGAATCTAACAGATTAAGGTTATACTGTCATTGCAGAACAAGATTAGGACGAGATAACGTGTGACTTTAAATTAATCCAATAATGTGAGCTTATATCTCCTTTCTTTGTACGGGACAAAAAATTGAAATAGCTCACTGAATATCAGACAATGCATGTTTTTTCGGCAAAGAAAGGACATGGAGTCATGAGCGTCAATGAGCTAAGGGATATTTTAAACGGTTATTTTGATTGGAACAAGGCACGGCTGACCTGTTTTGTGAGTATGCTTCTGGCCCTCATCAAAGTTAGGACGATCAACTTAACGGAATTGGCCGTTGGTTTTGAGAGCGAGGCGACAATAGACTCACGTTACCGTAGGATCAAGCGCTTTTTCAAGGAAATGGAGATCAGTTTGCCTCGGGTTGCTGTTTGGGTTGTACAATTTTTTGGATTGTCGGGAGAACGACTATATTTAAGCATGGATCGAACCAACTGGCAGTGGGGCAAGAAAAACATTAATATTTTGATGCTGTCTATTGCCTACAAGGGTATCGCTATTCCTCTATTTTGGGGTTGCTACCCCATTCGTGTCAAAATTTACGGTTTGAATATCACACCTTGTTCTCGTACCTACCCAGCACAGCAGGATAATTTTTTAATATCTTTACTGAAAGTCTGTGCGCATAATTTGATAGCTTCTCCCATTGTTAAATATGGGAACAACTGATTGGCTAGATCATCAACCGTCATGCGATGACGAATAGCAAGTGTGGCTGTTTGAATAAACTCACGGGTTTGGGGAGCAATGGAACAGCCAACCGACTTAAGGACTATATTGGTCTTTTAATATCTATAATTCGGTATGTTTCATTTTATAGGATTGTAAACTGTGAAGTTGTTCAAGTATTTTCATTGAATACAGATAGATAACCAATTTTTTTCATCATTAGTAATTAAGTTTTCAAATTACCTATAATAGAACAAATAGTTTTATTGTTTTATTCAATATCTATGATGAATTCTTTAAAAACCTTTATTTTTAGGTAACAATGACGCTTTAACATTACGGCTCTGAAGAAAACTATGAATAAGGGGTATAAATAAATGGGCTGCTCCACTTGTCCTTCTCACAAAGAACCAATGCCCAAACTGTGGCATAATCCTAAAGTCATTACGGCAGCAATAGCCGGTATATTATTAACTATTGGTTTTGTAGGCTCATATTTGACACTACCAAGGATAATTGCTAACGGGTTTTACATAGGCGCGGTGTTAATTGGTGGATATTATTTCGCACGGGAAGCTATAGAAGAATTTTTCAAAGAACATGAAATCGGTATTGAGTTTTTGATGTCTACCGCTGCTATTGTTGCTGGTGTGATGGGACAATGGGCAGAATCGGCAACACTGGTTTTTTTATATTCTATTTCTGAAGCAGCAGAGGGTTATGCTGGTGAAAGGGCGCGACATGCTATCAGAGTATTGATGGAACTTGCCCCAAAATCCGCATTAGTCCGACGTAATAATAGCGAGTTCCTAATACCTTTAGAAGACATTCAAATTGGAGATGAGTTTATTGTTCGTCCTGGTGAAAGCATCGCTACAGATGGAGAGGTCATATCTGGACATTCTAGTGTAAACCAAGCGCCTATCACGGGTGAATCAATTCCTGTTGAGAAATTTGTGGGAAATAAAGTATTTTCTGCAACTATTAACGGCGAGGGGACTCTTACTATTCGCGCTACCAAAAAATTTGCTGAGAACACGTTATCTCGTATTATTTTTCTTGTTGAAAAAGCACAGGATAAAAAAGGTCGCAGTCAACGATTTATAGAGCGTTTTGGCAATCTCTACAGTCCATTCGTTCTTTTAGCAGGGGTACTAATAGCTACCCTACCTCCTCTATTTGGGCTGCATTGGCAAGAATGGGTGCTACGTGCAACGGTGTTTATTGTTGCAGCTGCACCATGTGCTTTAGTAATTTCTATCCCAATTACCCTTGTAGCTGCTCTTGGTACAGCCAGTCGAAACGGAATATTACTTAAGGGTGGGATATATTTAGAAAAATTGGTTCAAATAAAGGTTATTGCGCTTGATAAAACAGGAACCTTAACACAAGGACAACCCAAGGTCACCGATATCATTTCGTTAAATAATTATACTCAGAACCAAATATTAAATGTAGCTGCCACCCTTGAATCGCGTTCCCAGCATCCACTGGCACATGCCATTTTACAACAAGCAAAGGCAGAAAGTGTTGCATATAAACCTGTTGAACATTTTAAGTCATTGACTGGTTCAGGGGTTCAGGGTTTTATAAATGGAGAACAATTTTATATTGGCAATCCAAAATTATTTATTGATATGGGTCTATTGGTAGAAACTGTAATTCAAGAAATAAATAAATTACAGACCGTTGGAAAGACTGTCGTATTAGTAGGAACAGATAAGGAAATTCTCGGTTTAATTGCAATTACTGATCCTCTAAGATCTACAGCAAGGCAGATGGTATCGTCCCTAAAATTGATGGGTATTGAGCGTGTTGTTATGCTCACTGGAGATAACTCGATAACTGCCGCGTCAATTGGAGTTCAAGCAGGTGTAGATGAAGTATTCTCTGATTTATCACCAGAAGATAAGACACGAAAAATTGAGGAACTGGAAAGACGTTACGGTAAGGTAATGATGGTTGGCGATGGAGTAAATGATGCTCCAGCACTTGCAGCAGCACATGTAGGAGTTGCAATGGGCGCCGCTGGAACCGATGTTGCATTAGAAACTGCGGATGTAGCATTAATGGGTGATAATTTATTAAAATTACCTTATCTCATCGAGTTTAGTCATCGAACCTGGAATATAATTTTACAAAATTTAGGACTATCTATAATTGTTATTAGCTCTCTTATTGTCGGGGCGGTAACTGGCTATTTTACGTTGCCAATAGCAGTTTTAGCCCATGAAATAAGTGAGCTTATTGTTATTGCAAGTGGTCTTCGCATGTTAAAATCTTAACTGTAGATGAGCGCATTACAATGCGCTTAATACTCTCTCCAGTTTTTGTCTTACTTCTCCAGCGACCAGATTGATCTCAGGATTGCCGACCAATTCTAATACTGATTTTGGATCCATAAATTCAATATGCACTTTGCCTATATCATCCTGGCGTACAACCACATTACATGGTAGAAGCAAACCTATAGATGGCTCCTTTTCTAAAGCATGATGGGCAAATTGCGGATTGCATGCACCAAGAATTTGATAGGGAGGCATATCTTTATTTAATTTTTTTTTCAAAGTTGCTGACACATCTATATTTGTAAGAACTCCAAATCCCTCTTTTTGCAGTTCTTCAGTAACTTTTTTAATTGCATCATCAAATGAATACAATACTTCTTTTCCAAATCCATATTTTATATTGATCATTCTTTATCCATAAAAATTAACTCAAACCATACCAGATGTTATCATTAATAAATAATTCTTAATATTAAGAATACCATAGGATTGGGGATCTGTAGTGAATTATTCTTGTTGTAAACGATAAATTGTTGCTTTATGGACATTAAACGTTTTTGCAATCTCACTTACCGATTTATCTTCTTGCAAAAGCCGCTTGGCCAATGACTTTTGTTCTTTATTCATTTTTTCAGGTCGTCCAAAACGAACTCCACGTTGCTTTGCAGCTGCGCGACCCGCACCAGTACGTTCACGAATTAAGTCACGCTCAAATTCTGCAATACCTGCGAATACGGTCATGATCATTTTACCGGCATGAGAAGTGGTATCTGCCCAAGGCTCGGAAAGCGAACAAAAGGAAGCCTCTGTTGTTCTTATGCAGTCTATTAATTCTAATAAATGCTGGGTTGAACGCGCCAATCTATCCAATTTCCAAACAACGACTACATCTTCAGGTCGAAGCTGATCAAGTAATCGTTGTAATTCTGGACGATCTCTTTTTGCACCAGAAATTTTTTCCTGATAGATACGTTTACAACCAGCTTCTTTTAGTGCAACTAATTGCAACTCTAAATTTTGATCCGTGGTTGAAACGCGAGCATACCCAATTTTCATAACTAATCCCTAATATTTTATTTGCAAATCATATCGCAAAACAATAGACTTTTGCATCTGATTTTTGCAACGAATTTAAACCTTTAAATAAAGGCATTCAAATTCCGTTGCAAAACTTCTAAGTTTAGCAACAACACCTATTGATTTTGGATAAACATGCCTGTTAGTTTTCTCTCCCCAGTACAATGTGACAATTACGCTAAATATCCTACTGACCTACCACCAGATATCGTAGATAGCCTTTTTTTCCTCGATGATCAGGATATGGAGTGGATTGCAAACAAGCGTGGTGACTTCAGCAGGTTAGGTTATGCATTACAGCTGACAACAGTTCGATTTATTGGAGCTTTTATTTCCGACTTGAATCAGATTCCTCGTGTGGTAATTGAGCGAGTTGCTATTCAAATCAAGGTTAATGATCCTGAAAGTTGCATATCAATGTACATGAAAAGTGAGCAGCGTTGGCGTCATGCTGTTGAAATTCGAGCGCGTTATGGCTATATAGAATTTGCTGAAAAAGGTAGTCGTTATCGTCTTGGTCGCATATTATGTGCACTATGCTGGACTGGTACTGACAGACCTGGAGTGCTTTTTGATCATGCAGTGGGTTGGCTATCGACCAACAAAATATTGTTACCAGGTATTACAGTTCTTGAGCGTTTTGTTGCAGAAATTCGCTCCAGGATGGAGTCTCGCTTATGGCGAATGTTGATTAAAAATTTAAGCGCATCACAACAGGAAAAACTGAATGACCTCTTGGTGGTAGAGGATGACGAACATCTGTCATTGCTTGATAAACTGCGTAAAGGTCCGGTTAGCATCAGTAGCACAGCTCTTGTGCAAGCATTAAAACGGGTTGAGTCTGCCCGCAACATTAGTGTTGAATTACCACTGTACCGCATCCCCGCCTGTAAAATAGCAACACTTGCACGCTTTGCTAATACGGCAAAAATTACAGCCATCAACCGCTTGCCGTTTGAGCGTAAAATGGCGACGCTCGTTGCTTTTGCGAATCATTTTGAGTCAGACTCCCAAGATGATTCTCTGGACGTGCTCAGTATGGTATTGCGTGATTTATTCTCAAAGGCCAAGCAAGAAAATAAAAATACACGACTGCGAACTCTTAAAGATCTCGATCAAGCTACAGCCACATTGGTCGATGCATGTAAATTACTACTGAATACAGAATTATGTGATCATGAAATTCGGGACACAATTTATACAACAGTAGGTCATGAAGCGCTTGTATCTGCAGTTGAAAATGCCACTGCCTTAATCAGGCCGCCAAGTAATGTGTTTTATCATGAGCTTGAACAAAAGGAAAAAACAGTTCAGAAATTTTTACCTTCGCTCCTTCGAGTAATAAATTTTGATAGTAATCAAGCGGGAAAACCTCTTCTTGCCAGTCTTGAATGGTTAAAGGGAAAACAAACGGATGAACCGCCAATGGAGATTATTGGAACATCATGGAAACGTAATATTGTTATTAAAAATGAATGTAGCGTTATCAATTGGCCACAAGACGAACCACGACCCACTTATCGCGTCATAAAGAAACTTGTAAAAACCCAAGATGGTATCATTTTGCATAACGATAAACTTTTATATGCTGACCTTATCAATAAAAAAATTAAGGAAATCGTTGTACCAGAGAAAAAACAATCTCAAGTTGAGAAATTGAAAAAATCCATTTTAAACATGAAGGAAGTTCAAAAAAACGCAAATAATAAAGAGCTTGCATTAATAACATCAATAACTGGCCGGGATAGCAATAGAACTACAATTGACCGAACAGCATATATATTTTGTGTTCTTGATAAATTGCAATCGGCACTGAAACATAGGGATGTGTTCATAAGTCCGAGTTGGCGGTATGCTGATCCAAGAGCCAATCTTTATTCTGGCTCAGAGTGGGAGGCAATACGTCCTATGATTTGCCGCTCATTAAATTTAACAATTGACCCAATGTTAGCCATAACAAGCCTTACAGATGAACTACATCAAGTGTATCGGTTAGTTGCTGCAAATATTGATAATAACCCTGCTGTTCGATTTGAAACAGTTAAGGGTAATGAGGAGCTGATTCTAACTCAGCTTGATGCACTTGATGAGCCTCCATCATTAAAAGCATTGAGAGCTGCTGTAAAAGCCAAATTACCACGTGTCGATTTACCCGAGATGGTACTTGAGATAGCCACACGTACTGGATTTGCGGATGGATTTACCCACATCAATGAAGGAAGTGCGCGTGCTGAGGATCTATTAATCAGTTTATGTGCTGAATTGCTAGCAGACGCTTGCAATACTGGACGAGAACCGTTTGTTCGTGAGGACATACCTGCTTTAAAAAGAGATAGATTGGTATGGGTTGATCAAAATTATATTCGAAATGAAACGATAATGGCGGTCAATGCCATTTTAGTTTCTGCTCAAAATCAAATTCCATTAGCTAAGAAATGGGGCGGAGGCGATATTGCATCGGCTGATGGCATGCGCTTCGTTGTACCGGTTAGAACAGTGCACGCTGCTCCAAATCCAAAATATTTTAAATCAGGTCGTGGTGTCACTTGGTACAATCTAATCTCTAATCAACGAACTGGCTTAAATGCTGTAACAGTACCTGGCACTTTACGTGATAGCCTAATATTGTTAGGCGTTGTTCTTGAGCAACAGACGGAATTACAGCCAACGCGGATCATGACAGATGCAGGCGCATACAGTGATATTGTATTTGGACTGTTTCGTTTGTTGGGACTTCGTTTCAGTCCGCGATTGGCTGATATGGGTGGTGCTAGATTCTGGCGGATTGATCCGTTGGCTGATTATGGAAAGCTCAATGTACTTGCAAAAAGTCGTATAAATATAAATCTTGTTCCTCCTGAGTGGGATGATATTTTACGTTTATTGGCTTCATTAAAACTCGGGAGAGTTCCCGCAGAAGGCATTATGCGCACTCTTCAAGTTGCTGATAAACCAACTCGTTTAGCCAAAGCAATTGCCGAAATTGGGCGAATTGACAAAACTATCCACATGCTCAATTATCTTCATGATGAGTCATTCCGTCGTCAGACTTTGGTACAACTAAATTTGGGCGAAGGCAGACACAGTTTAGGTCGTTCTGTTTTTCATGGTAAGCGAGGAGAACTTCATCAGCGGTATCGTGCAGGGCAAGAAGATCAGTTAGGTGCCCTTGGACTGGTTTTAAATATCATTACACTTTGGAACACTATTTACATGGATGCTGCCATTAATCAATTACGACAAGAAGGCTTCCCCGTATACGATGAAGATGTAGCCAGACTGTCCGCATATGGATATGGTCATATTAATATGCTCGGACGATATTCCTTTGCCATGCCAGATGAGGTAAAACGTGGTGAGTTAAGGCCATTAAGAACAACAGAAAAGCCTTAAGTCGGTTGGCTGTTCCATTGCTCCCCAAGCCCGTACTTCAACTGCGCAGGACGCCGCATTAAGATATCCAAAAGAGCATATGGGACGCAGTTATCTTTATCTTATTAATCCTCAAAAAAGTGCTGTTGATGTCAATAAAGTTTTGGTTTTAGAAGTTGACTCAGGACGTTTAACACAAGATACAGTAGAATTTTATTTGGCTGATAAAGAAATGGCTGTTCCAAATAAGATAGAGACGAAACACATCAAGGGTGCATTTGTCGCTGAATCTACAGCATTGACTAAAGAGCCCCATGAATTGAGTGATTTATATGAGCGAGAAGTTAAGCCAGAATCGTTTATTCGAAATCCAGATTATGCTGAACCTTATGTTAGAACCATCAAAACATTAAAATTTGCAAGCAAGGGTGTCATGGCTGTTGGTATTTATTTGGATACCAAGAGCTTATTTGAGACCTATCAACGCGCTGAAGCATCAGGCAATTATCATCTCTTTTTTACAGAAGTGGCACGTGTTTCTGGTGGCTGGACGGGTGCTATTGCTCTAGGACACGCGTGGGGAGCACAGGGGGCCGGTTACGTTAGTCGTTTCACAAAGAGCCCCGGGGCTATTTTGGCTGGCGGTGTTGTTGGGGCATTAGTGGGCTCAGTTGTTGGATATACGGGTGGTGGCGTGATTGTAAGAGAAACGTATGATCGTGCATTAAATCCATACACACTCTCTATTTGGACAGAGCTCTACGATACGTTGAAACGCCTGGAACCGGCACATACAAGTTCTAGTTCGGTTACAATTGAAGCACATGAAATAAAACAGCCTCATGAGCTAGATGTTTTGTTTGAAAAATTGAATAATTTTTGGGAAGGTTTTAAACAAGAAATACGCGAGGAAGGCAGTATCAGTGGCGCCATCAAAAAGCACTTACCAGCAGAGAGCCATGAAAAGCTATCTGTCATGGAAGCACTAAAGCGCATGGATTATAACTATTTGCCGGAATCAGCCTCTGCAAGACGCGCGGCGGAAGAACTATTCGGCGACATCCAAGATAATCCATTAAAGCAAAAACACCCATCTTCAACCCTTTTAAGCCGTGCACGTTATGGCTCGGATGATGATCGCCCATCAAGCCTTTTTAAAGATGCGAGCATTGATCCAGTAAGTGCCACAGAAGATGAAGCATCAAAGCAGCATGCGATAACACTATTTAAGCACGCAAAAATGAATCATACAGAGTCCTTCAAGGCATTTTCACATAAAAAATCAATGCATCCTTCACAATCACAATCTGCGGTGATGACACCGGAGCGACATGCTGAATTGGGAAAATATTACCAAAAGATATATGAATCAACGGACCGTGTACGGGCTATTCGAGAAAGCTTAAAAAGCGGTGAGCAGCCTTTACGTGAGATGTCACTTAATCAATATTGTCAAATGACAACCAGTTGTCTTGGAGATGCAGCGCTCATTGCCAGTCGATTTAAACGGCCAGAAGCTAAAATATTAGCTGACTTAGGCACTGGAATTGAGCGTATTGGGGCAGGAAACATGATGCTTCAAATGGCGTCATTAGCACCAGAAGCGGCTTGGATGACACCTTGTGGATATTTTGCGATTGCAGCGGGCGTCACTGTTTTGTTGACCATGGCCTTTCAGAGTGATGATGACGCTGAAAATGACGCGATGTTTGCTTTGATGCAAGGTATTCATCAATTGGGACAAATGTTGCAGCAAGTCTTAGAAAACCAAGAAAAAATACATGGCACGTTGCAGGTGACTTTAAATAATGTCTTGGCGGTAGAAGCGCGTCTCAAACAGCACCAGGCAGAAACACGCGCATCCCTTGGTTTTATTTCAACATTAGAGTTACAAAACGCTTGTTTATCCCTCCAAGGTGATTTGACTAAAAGTAACACGGTGAGTTTGACAAAAGATGCAAGACGCCAGGCGCTTTCTACATTAGAAAATTGGTTGAAACAGCATCTTTTCGCACCAGCTATTAATATGTCGGCGTCTGCAACGGCTTCTTCGACTTTAGCTATCGAATTATTATCAAGTCATTCTCCAATGCATATCATGGGATTTGTTATGGCTCAATTGAAAAATCATTTGGGAGATAAATTAATACCAAGAGAATATAGCCAATTGCCATCACTACCCTTATTGATTGAAGTCTCTCAGTTATTTTTACAAGGTGTGATGAGGGCAGAACTGCCTAGTGATGATGCCGGTGAGAGCGTATGCAAAAAAATTGAAAGTGTTATTCATGATTATATTGAGATAGCAGATTTTCTTAGGACTTCATCAGAGATATGGATAGCTTTGTTTGCGCAATATGAACACCATCGAGATGAAGTGGGGCGTGTTTTAATAGGTGTTGGCTTTGATAACAACGATCAAACGATTAATGAAAAGATCACACATGATTTAACACGCATGCGCATGATGGACGCATTAGATCGAATGGAAGAAAAACGGTTGTTGCTACATGTCTTAGTGCAATTTGCTTTTGATGGCAAAACACCAACCGCACTGCATGATAAAGTCATGGCACTACCATCCAAAAAGAAATTTTTACAAACTAAGAATTCCGAACTTTATCAGGCAAGAAATTCATTTCCAACAAGTCCTAAACCAGAACAGGAGAAAATATTAACTTTAGCTCGTGCAGGATATAATTTGAATAATTTTTCTGGCGGTGGAAATGTTCTCCCCTATATTGCAGAGCAAGATTCAATATTTGGAAAATATCAACATAATAGAAAAACAGCCGTTGATTTAAGCTATACAGCATTATGCCAACAAGATCTTGAGTTGAAGTCGATCAAAGACAAAATAAATTGCACAGAATATAATACATGGTGGCCAAACAATTTAGCCATGCGAATTGCCTTAAATTGTTCGAAATATGATTTGCCCTTATTATATATTGCCGCGGGTTTTGAGGGTAAATTCAATTACTTTGCTATTGGACATTTGGCTGCATATGCTAGCCAAAGCGTTTATGGCCAAGAAATGGCTATATTAATTGCTTCAACGCTCAGAAATGATGGCGTATTGAATCGCTATAAACTGCAACGTGCATTTAAATATTACAAATTAATGACCCATGGTAATTTTGCTCAAGCAGACCAAATGATAGAAGAAGGTGTTGATGCCTACTGCGTTTTATGGTTAGTAGCGTTACTGGGAAATTGGGATTTTTTTGAGCATTTGAATGCAGACGTTGAATTTGCAAAAACATTAGGTGCATTCCAATTTAACAGGACGGTTCCAGAAATGGGGGACTCAGGTTATGATGACCCTAGCAAGATGGGTCGCTTTTTTAAGTATGGTCAAGAAATCTGGGTTAATGGTATTTTGCCGGATGAGATTTATGACGGCCATTTGGCGAAAAGATCTCGTAGTGTTTTAAGAACCTCCACGTTTACGCCATTGATGGTTGCAGCAGAACATGGACGAATGGATGTTGTTGAAGGTTTAATTTCTCAACACGATGCCGGACATGATATTGGTATAACCAATATTCTTAATGTTGGGCAATCTGCTGCAAGCATGGCTTTTTGTCAGGGATATTTTGATATCGCACAACGTCTATATGACTTAGGCTCACCCTTATCTGCAGAACAAATTGCTGCATTAGATGCGAAGGCGTTGCCTAAAGGCCCATTAATTGTACCTCAAAACCCAATCGTACAAGTATTGGAACAAAGCGTTATAGAAACAGCAGAAACGTCATTAACGGTCAATCTTAAATCTTTATCCTCATCCGTACAGCATTATGCCAACGTATTCAGGTATTTATTGGATTCAAAAGCTCGTACCGTGATGAAGGGGATACAAAAACAATCCGAATTATTGAGTAAGCTAAATTTGTTTGACGAGATTGTGCAACGTGCGTTATGGATGTCAACAAAGGGTGGATTATCAGAAGAGGTAATTGTTACACTAGAAAGCCAACAAGTCGCTTTATACGCGACGTATAATCAACTGCAAGCTAAATTAAAACATGTTGCCAAAGCATATCGTGAGACATATGCAGGAGAAATTGTCGAGCCAACTTTTAAAGCAACACAGAATGTTGTTGTAGATGAGGATAACTTGCCAGAAATACAATCAGCACTAGAACTTGCCTATCAAGAGCATGTTTGTACTATCGCCCAAGATTTTGGTATCAACTTTGATAAAACTTTATCTTTGGTTGGTGATGCTGTACGTCATAATCAACAAATTCAAGCATGTAAAGCCAACTCTGCAGTACTTTTCTTAGGCGCAACCGGTGTTGGAAAAAGTTCATTGTTTAATTTTATGGATGGCTGTCTATACAAAAAAATTAAAAAGGCCGGCATCCAAATGCGTGAGTTAGTCCGTGGTACTGAGGTGAGTAAAACGAACCAGGGCGGGCGTTCTGAAACACGATTCCCGGTCATTGTGACACGTGAAAGAGAAGATGCTTCTTATGCTATGGTGGATTTGGCAGGATTTTTAGATAATTCTGACAACACAAGTTCTGGACAAGTTAGCGCATATGATATTGCTGCAGCAATCAGTATGAAGCTTATTTCTGAGAAATTTGAAAAAATAAGTGGTTTAATTGCTGTTTGCTCAGGTGCTCAATTAACGGTTGAGCGACCCCCTTTAGAGCTGCAGGAAACGTTTCGGCAGATTGGACGAATGATTAAACGTTCTCCTGAATTGGCTGATAATGTTCGATTATTTATCACGAAACATGTTGAGCTGGAAGCATCAGACGTAATAGAGCGATTGAGGCTATTGGAAATAGATTTTTCTGACGATGAGGATATCAGTGCCTTTTTACAAGTGTTTGCTGATGAAAGTACGGCAGAGGGTCGTATTGTATTTACTGATGTCGTTAATGATGCAGATAGAGTCCTGTACTTTGATGTACTGGACGCACTGGAGCCTCAAAACGTAAGTAGATTTGATTTCAATAATCATAGTGCGCCACTCACCAGATTGCATGAACTTTTAAACAGACTTGTTGAATCAAGACAAGCTTTGCTGGATAAAATAAGAGCGCTTCACACCCAAAGGCAAGGTTTTAAAATCAGTGATGCAAGGCAACAAATGCTTGATGTGATACTTAACTTTGAACTGCCTATTCAGGACGACGAATCACTGGATACATTTTTAAAAGAGCAGTCTGCATTAAACGATGTATTTGAAAAAATGATTCAGCTTGATGGGCTTATTGATAGACTTCAACAAGTTGAACAACGAATGGAGCAAATTGAAGTTGTTTCAAAAAAAACACAACAATTGGAATGTCAGGAGGCCATTGAGCGAGATTTTATAAACCAACTGGCTCAACTTGGCTTGTGTGATGCGGTTTCGGAAGAATATTTTGGCTTACAATCTAGCTGTGTGGCAAAATTAAAGCCTAGCCAATTGAGTATGTTCAGAGGAGCGAGGCTGGATGTCTCTGCTGATATTATTAAGGGTTATGCTATTGGCGCAACTGGAGAGGGAGGTTTTAGCGTTTAGGGGGTTTCCTGTCTTACTTCTTCTTAAATTCAAAATAATAGGTCCAATAGCCCGTGTTATCTATTACAAAAAATATGAATGTAATAATAGTAACAAACGTGTTGACCGCTTGGAATTTATTATTTAGGATACAGAATATCTTTGGCTTGATAAAGTAGTATTCTAAGTAATAGACAGATGTATATACATCATCACATTAAGGGTGTTAGATGGATCTTGATGAGTTAAAACAATTAGTTTCTAATGGAGAATCTGAAACCCTTGAATTTAAAAAATCAATTGGGCTATTAAAGGCAATTTTTCAAACATTGACTGCTTTTCTAAATCATAAAGGTGGCACAGTACTGATTGGGGTGCTAGATAATGGAAAAATTGTTGGACAGGAATTAACCGAAAGTATTCGCCAAAAACTTGCAAACGAATTACCTAAAATAGAACCTCCGGCTCAAATTGATATTAAATATATCTTTATCACTGATAATAAGTATGTAATTGCTATGACTGTAACTGCAAGAGAGTATGCGCCATATACTTATGATGGTCGAGCATATCAGCGTGATGTCGATGCGACAAACCGTATGCCACAACACTTGTATGAACAAAAATTGATATTTCGAGGTCAATTAAATCATTCATGGGAGAGTTATGTTTCTCAGCAATATGATATTGATGATTTAGATCAAGAAACCATTTATGAAACAGTATCTGATGCCGTAAGTGAACGTCGTATCCCTGCAAGTGCAATCAAGGATAATATTAAAGATATTTTATTACGTTTTCAGTTAATTGAAGGAAGCAAATTAAAAAATGCTGCTTTAGTTTTATTTGCAAAGGAGCATGTTTATTTACCTCAATGCCAAATGAAAATGGCGCGTTTTCAGGGCACTGATAAACTCGGTGATTTTATTGATAATCAACGAGTATCTGGTAATGCTTTTAAACTCCTAAATGCGGCAGATGAGTTTTTAAGGCGTCATTTACCTATATCAAGCACATTTAAACCCGATCAGCTTAAACGAATTGACCAATCTGCATTACCGTTCATGGCCGTTCGAGAGGCACTGGTCAATGCTTTATGTCACCGCGATTATGCAGATCGACATACTGATTTTTCAATTGCCATTTTTGATGATCGACTTGAAATATGGAACAGTGGTTTGCTTCCAAAAAAATTAACGTTTCAATCATTGAAGGAACCACATGAATCTGTTCTAAGAAATAAGTTGATAGCCAACGTCTTCTACATAAGGGATTTTATTGAAAGGTGGGGGACCGGCACTAATAAAATGATTGAACTTTGCCAACAAGAAGGTTTGGCTGAGCCTGATTTTTCGCAGAGAACAGGCGGAATTTTAGTAACTTTCTGGTTTAAAGCTCCAATTAGCACTTATGTAACCAATACCGCTAAAAATATTGTTACTGAGGTGCCATTAAATGAAAGGCAGCAGGCAATACTAGAAATTATTCAGCGACATGGCATGGTTAATATTCAAACCCTATTGTTGGAGTTAACAAATCCACCTTCTCAACGTATGGTACAAAAAGAGCTTAAAAATTTGAAAGAAGCCGGCTTAGTGGATACAAAAGGAGCGGCCAAAAAGACAGTTTGGATACTAAAACATGCTAAATCATAAGCTAAGTAATCACGTATCCATCGCGAACCAATCACGAACCGATCGCGAACTATGGCTAACATGATAAAAGTTCAAAAAATTTTATTGGAAAGCACGTTTGAACCTCATTGGATTGTAATAGGAAGCGATTTTATGCCTATTGAACCAATTAGTGAGTTTCTGATGTTTTTCCGAAATACAGGAAAATCGATTTATACGATTCGCACCTATGCACATCATCTCAAAATATTTTGGGAGTATTTAGAGACCAAACAATTACAATGGAGTCAAATAGCTATTGATGAGTTAGCTTATTTTGTTGCTGCACTGAATGGCTTGATTCATGACAATGTTGTTTATCTAAAGAAAGAAATACGCCAAAAGCGTTCTGCGCGCACCATTAATCAAATTATCAATGCTGTGGCGAGCTTTTATCAGTTTCAGCATAGGTTAGGTCGTGCCTCGGATCTAAGCCTGACGCAATTGAAAAAAGCATATTATAACCGCAACACGTTTAAGCCTTTTTTACATCATTTGAATCGCTCGCCATACCAGAAAAGATCCGTTCTAAAATTGAAAGAAACTAAACATCTGCCTCAAGTGGTTTCATCAGATACCATAAAAAAAATGTTAACTGCATGTAAGCGTTTACGAGACAAACTACTTATCTGTTTACTATATGAAACAGGCTGTCGTATTGGACAAGCCCTAGGGTTGCGTCATGAAGACGTTGAAAGCTTTAATAACACGATTATTATTCGACCTAGAGACGACAATGCCAATTTAGCTAGAGCAAAAACGCACGAAGAAAATATCATCCATGTCAGTCCATCTCTCATGCAACTTTATTCAGATTATTATCTTTATGAGTATGCAAATGTAGATAGTGATTACGTATTTATTAATCTTTGGCATGGTGAGATAGGCCATCCCATTGCTTACAACTCGGTTATTACGTTATTTCAGCGCCTGAGTAAAAAACTCAATATTCATGTTACACCACACATGCTACGTCATACACATGCAACTGACCTTATTCAGGCGGGTTGGTCCATGGCGGCTGTTCAAAAACGATTGGGTCATCAAGATATACAAACGACGATTAACACCTATACTCACTTAACTGATCAAGATTTGAAAGAACAGTATCAAGATTACTTGGAAAAACGGGGTAATCTATGACACGAAGTGCAAGTCTTGCTGTGATTAAAAATCAGCTCGTAAATGATAATAAACCAACTTGGTATACTGATGACGTATGGTTATATCAAAATTTAGGAATTAATGGAAAACAAGCGGATCGCCACGTAACGTTCTCTTTTAAGCATATTCATCAGTATTGGTTAAAAGAAGTAACAAAACAATACATTTTTTATTGTTCCATTAATAAGTCCTGCCATTTTGTTAATTCGAGTGTCTCGGGTCTAATCTTGTTTTCAAACTACTTACACCAGCTCCATGAGCAAAAGCAGCCCATGTGCTTAGATGCGATTACACGAGAATTAATGATTGGTTATTTTTCATATTTGTCTCAAAAAAAACTTTCTGCGGTAACTCGACAAACAAGGATCGTCACATTATCAGGTTTCTTAGATACGTGTTGCGAAAGAGGTTGGATGAATTATCAGGGTAAGCTTATTTATGCTGAAGATATTCCACGTCGACCTAAGACATTACCGCGTTTTATCCCGCAAAGTGTATTGCAACAATTAAATCAGCATTTAGATCAGATGGATCCACATATTCGACGCTTAATATTAGTTCTGCAAGAAACCGGCATGCGTATTAATGAGGTGATCAAATTACCATTTGACTGTATTTATCAAGATAGTGATGGAGACTATTTTTTAAAATATTTTCAATCGAAGATGAATAAAGAACATGTTATTCCTGTTTCTTTAGCACTTGCAGATGAAATTAAAGCACAGCAACAATCGGTACAGAAGGAATGGGGCGCTCATACATTATTATTTGTAGTACCAACTCACATCCAACCATTTAAGCCAAACACTCGTATTTTAAAAGCTAAGAATAGAGGGATGCAGTGGATTAGAAAAACACTATCTCGTTACCTGAATCGATTTGCAGAATATCACCAAATTAAATCTGAAAATGGCGAGATTTGGCGGTTTGAATTTCATCAATTTAGGCATACTGTGGCAACACAGATGATTAATAACGATGTACCTCAACATATTGTACAACGTTTTCTTGGTCATGAAAGTCCTAGTATGACAGCACGCTACGCATATGTTATCGATCAAACACTTAAAAAAGCGTTTACGGAATTTAACAATAAAATGGTTAATATTACTGGGGAAGTAGTGACATCAAAAGATGTCGTTATGACGCTCGCAGAGGGAACGAGTCCAGAAGATATTGATGCTAGGTGGCTTAAAAAGCATATTATGGCACAGGCGTTACCAAATGGAACCTGTGCTTTGCCAGTTGTTTCTAATAGCTGCCCTCATTCCAATGCATGTTTAACATGCGCCAATTTTCGAACGGATCATCGATACTTATTAACGCATAAACAGCAACTTGAAAAAACAAAAGTTATGATTGCGCAAGCTGAAAAAAATGGATGGCAGCGACAACTCGAAATGAACACTCGTATTCAGTCCAGCTTAGAAAAAATTATTACAACTCTGGAGAGTTCGAATCATGACACACCAGCGTAATACAGAAGGATTAACAAGGGCAGCCCAAAAAAGGCGTTTGGAAACGATCGAACGTGTCAATTTGGCTTTAGATTCTTTATTAAAAGAAAATAAAAAAATTAATTTCAATTCCGTCGCCAAAGCAGCAAATGTTGGAAAACCGTGGCTTTATAAAGAAAAAACCATACGCTGCCGAATTGAAGATTTACGTAAGCGGCATGCTCATACTAGCAATCAAACCGACATCAAGCAGCCGCATAAAACGAGTGACAACTCAAAAGATAATTTAATTGCGATGCTAAAGATACGGGTCAATAAGACAGAAGCAGAAAATAAGGTATTGAAACAAAAGATAGAGGTACTGTATGGACAGCTATGCAATAAAAAATAAGAATGGGGCGTCATATGCTCTTTGTGAATGTCCGGTAACTTTTATTACCGGACCCATTAATAGAGATTGAAAATGGCTCATAAAATACTAAACCCAATTGCTATTTTTGATAGTCTTGAACACATTAGATCTCAGCAATTCTCTCCAAATCCAATGTATCATCATGCTGAACAAGATTTTATGTATGCCAAGCAATTTCTGATCAGTTACTCTAACAGCCCTGACACTTACAATACGTATCGTCGAGAGCTAGAACGGTTTTTACAATGGGCTTGGCTCATTGAGCAAGCATCGCTAAAAGACATACGGCGACAAGTGTTTGAAGTTTATTTAACATTTACTCAATCACCGCCTAAACATTGGTGTGGTGAGCACCATGCACCACGTTTCTTAGAATTACAAGGAGAACGCTTGCCAAACCCTGAGTGGCGTCCTTATATTTTAGAAAATGGAAAATCCAAATACGTCGTATCCCAGGCGACCTGGAAGTCATTATTTGCAGTATTGGGCAGTTTCTACCAATATTTAATCGATGAAGAATATACCGAAATTAATCCTGTTGCTCAAATTCGACAAAAAGGTCAATACATTCGTAAACAACAAACCAAACAGCTTATTCGACGTCTAACAGAACTTCAGTGGGATTATGTCATTGAAACAGCAGAAATCATGGCCAATGAAAAATCCCAGCATGAGCGCACCTTTTTTATCATGTCATGCCTATACGGCATGTATTTACGAATTTCTGAGCTGACAGCCTCTCGTCTATGGGTGCCTCAAATGAATCATTTTTATCAAGACATGGATGAAAATTGGTGGTTTAAAACGGTTGGAAAAGGCAATAAAGAACGTGATATCTCTGTCAGCAATGCGATGCTTGAGGCATTAAAGCGCTATCGTAAATACCTCGGCTTATCACCCCTACCATCTCCACGAGAAAACATACCGTTGATCTCAAAAAATCATGGAGAAGGCCCCATTACCTCAACTCGGCATATTCGCCGCATTGTTGAAACCTGTTTTAATACCGCTATTGAACGTATGCAAGCGGATGGGTTTACTGAGGAAAGCGAGCAACTCAAATCTGCCACGGTACACTGGTTAAGACATACTGGTATTTCAGATGATGTTAAAATTCGCCCTAGAGAGCATGTTCGTGATGACGCAGGCCATAGCTCTAGCGCCATTACTGATAAATATATCGACATTGAATTGCGCCTTCGACATGCAAGTGCCAAGAAAAAATCAATTAAGCATTAGATTTAAATATCACAAGTGTTCATAATTAAGTCTAAGAGAATTTAGAATAACAGAAACGGAGCTTAAGGCCATGGCTAAGGCTGCAACACTAGGATTGAGCAAAACGCCTGTGAATGGGTAAAGTACACCCGCAGCTATTGGCACGCCCAACGCATTATAAAAAAATGCAAAAAATAAATTTTGTTTGATATTTCGCATCGTAACCCGAGATAATTTTCTTGCTTGTAAAATGCCACCTAAGTCGCCATGCAATAATGTGATGCCGGCATTTGCAATAGCTGCATCTGAGCCCGTTCCCATGGCAATGCCAACATCTGCAAGTGCTAATGCAGGCGCATCATTGATACCATCGCCCGCCATAGCAACGCTTTGTCCGCCTTGTTTCAGTGCTTGGATCTCCTTACCTTTATCGGTAGGTAATACTTCTGCAATAACTTTTTTAATTCCTAACTGATGAGCAATGGCGTTTGCTGTTTTTTCGTTATCTCCTGTCAACATGCAGATGTCTACGCCTTGTTCAACAAGTGATTGTATTGCAGCAGGTGCATTTGCCTTAATCGGATCAGAGACAGCGAATAAGGCAACGAACTTTTTGTCTAACATCATATAGATGACCGTTGCTCCTTGAGATGTAAGTTCATCTACCTTATCTGTTAGTAAAGAGGATTTATTGTCAATATATTGATTAACCAAAGCGTATTTTCCAAGTGCGATATCATGGCCTTCAATGTTAGCCGTTACGCCTATTCCTGTATGTGATTCAAAATGCTTAATAGGCAATAAATTTAAATTTCTCTCAAGAGCTTTAGCAATAAAAGCAGTACCTATTGGATGCTCACTTTGCTTTTCAAGCGATGCAGCTAGCTTTAAAAGATCGTCTTCACGCCATTCATCATCTACAGGTATTACTTCTGTTAATTGCGGCCTTCCTTCGGTTAGTGTCCCCGTCTTATCGACAACTAGCTGGTTAATTTGTTCCATTTGTTCTAATTGCTCTGCATTTTTAATTAAGATACCGTGTTGTGCCCCCTTGCCAATACCAACCATTATAGACATAGGCGTCGCTAAACCTAATGCACATGGACATGCAATAATCAGCACCGAAATAGCTGAAATAAGGCCATAACTAAAAGCTGATTCGCGAGCTAAAACGACCCAACCGATAAAAGATACAAAAGCAATCAAGATAATAATAGGCACAAACCACCCAGATACCACATCCGCTACTCGCTGAATAGGTGCCCTGCTTCTTTGCGCTTCATGTACCATCTGAATAATGCGAGCAAGTAAAGTATCTTTGCCAACACGAAGTGCTTTCATTGTAAAACTGCCCGTTTGGTTTAATGTACCCCCAATCACTTGCGACATTTCTTTCTTTATAACGGGCTGTGCCTCACCTGTCACCATCGATTCATCGACATAACTACGCCCTTCAATGACCTCACCATCAACAGGAATTTTTTCGCCAGGACGAATCTGAAGTATGTCATGCAATTTAACCTCATCAAGACTAACAGATTGAATAGAACCATTTTTTAGCACCAAGTTTGCTGTATCTGGTTTTAAATTTAAAAGCGCTTTTATCGCATGACCAGTTGCCGCACGTGCTTTTAATTCTAATACCTGTCCCAGTAGCACAAGTGTCGTAATCATACTTGCCGATTCAAAATATATGGGAATGCTGCCTTGATGCCTAAAGCCCAAAGGAAATAATTTAGGGAATAAAGTAGCAACCACACTATATCCCCAGGCAATTCCAATACCCATTGCAATCAGCGTAAACATATTAAGATGTCTTGTAATTAGTGATTTGATACCTCGCTCAAAAAAAGGTTTTCCACACCAAAACACAACAGGCGTCGCTAAAATAAGTTGTAGCATAGGCGCCATGGATAGCGTTCTTTTGAGAAAGTGTCCACTCATATCAATAAAAACCACAGGAATCGTTAAGATAATCGCCAACCAGAAGCGGCGTTTCATCATCATATATTCCGAATTCGTATCCTTAGATAGTGTTTCAGGTTCTAACGACATGCCACATATGGAACAATCCCCCGGCTTAGATTGTCGTATTTTCGGATGCATAGGGCATATATAAAGCACATCCGTGCGATTTTGCGAGGGTTGTCTAGCGTAGTGATGACATTTCATTAAGTAGCTAAAATTAAGAAGCCGTATCAATTAGATTACTCAAATCTTTACAATAATGCGAGTTAGTCGTAGCCTGAATAAAACTTAGATGAATATCATGACAAATGGTGCACATTTAAAATGTGGCGTGTTCCCTTTAAAAAAACTTTTTTCTTATTTTTTTTATGCACAACGTTGCAAGCATTCGCAGCTGAGCGTGAGGTGCATTTAACCGTTGAGTATAAAAAGGTATCTTATGCTGGTAAAGGTAGAAAAGCTATTGCTGTAAATGGTCAAATACCTGCACCTACCTTACGTTTTACAGAAAATGACCATGTAACGATTTATGTCCATAACCACTTGAATAAAGAAACAGCTGTTCATTGGCATGGTTTATTAGTGCCTTGGCAAATGGATGGTGTATTAGGGATAACTCAAAAAGGGATACCACCTGGACAAACGTTTAAATATCAATTTACGTTAAAACAATCAGGGACGTATTGGTATCATGCTCATGCCGGTCTACAAGAACAAGAAGGCTTGTATAGTACTTTTGTTATTGAACCACTAAAATCACCGAAATTTTCTTATACAAAAGATTACACTATTGTCCTTTCTGATTGGAGTAATACAAAAGCAGATTGGGTGCTTGCCAACTTAAAACGAAAAGGCGATTATTATGCTCCTCGCTTTCCACTACAACCCTCACTTCAAAAATTTTTACGCGATTATAGGCTTGCATCAAAAGAAGAGAAAAAGCGTATTGTACGTGATTATTTGACGATGCAGAAAACGCGCATGAACCTTTATGACTTAAGTGATGTTGCTTATGATGCATTTCTTCTTAATGGGCGACCAAATCACGCACCGTGGACAGCCCCAGTTAAACCCGGAGACATTGTGCGTCTTCGATTTATTGGTGCCGGTGGCAGCAGTATTTTTAATGTCAAGATACCTAATACTAAAATGCAAATGATCCACGTGCAAGGCAACGATGTTAAACCGTATTTTGTCGATCATTTTTCTATAGCACCTGGCGAAACCTATGATGTACTGATCCATATAAAAAAAGAAGTTCCCTATATTATTTATGCAGAATCAAGAGATACTCTGGGTGCAGCTGTAGGCGCCCTTATCACAAACCCTAATCAATCCATCGACTTTAAAGAGGTAGCTCCATTTCCAGAGCCTATATCCGCTACGAGAGAAATGATGAATTTTATGATGGAAGAAAAAAATGAGGGGGACACCCCATCTAGCCAACCAGATTTAAATCCTCATCCGACTCACCATGCCATTCCTCAAAAACAGGTAAACAATCAAAAAATGATTATGCCCCGAATGAACCCAACAGGCACCACAACGCATAACCATAAAAAGATGTCTCATAATACAGAGCAGACTTCTCACGCCATGAATATGAGCATGCCGCTTGAGCCAACTATCATTGGAGATTCTTTTTCTTTGCCAACTTCATCGTATGTGACTTCAAAAGGGACTAAATACCAGCCCATGGTGGCAGCAGTTAAAACAAATAATCTCAATATTCCCGTTTCACAAGTTATCAATATGGAGTTATACGGTTATATGGATCGCTTTATCTGGTTTATTAATGGTGTGCCTGAATACAATGCCAAACCCATCCTTTTAGAGCCAAGCAAACGTTATCGTTTTGTTTTTACAAACAACTCTATGATGCATCACCCCATGCATATTCATGGGCATTGGTTCATTTTACGGATGGGCCGTGGTGAATATGATCCGCTCTTACACACGATTGATGTGCCACCAGGTGCCACAATGACAGCAGATGTTGATACTGATGCAAGTGGGCAATGGTTTTTTCATTGTCATATGCTTTATCATATGGCAACTGGAATGGCACGTGTATTTCAATATTCAACACTGATTGAGCTGGTTCAAAATGAAGTCAAACCAGAAAAAATAATGACTTCAACACCATACAAGAATCGGCCAATCGTCCGAGTGGATGAAGTAAAGCCTATTGATACACCGCTAATTAAACATCCAAAAGCACACACCTCCGGGTTATGGTTGGCGAATTTCTTAGATGTTAGTGGCGGTCCCCATGATGTAGAGCGATTGACATTCAAAGGTTTGTACGGGCCTGATTACCATAAACTAGAATTGTTTACTAATGATGCTGAAGTATTTAAAGGTGTACTACAAAACGCAGATATTGATATTTTTTATTGGCATCTGATTAGTCAGTTTTGGGCGATTAAAGCAGGTGTTAATTACTTTAATACCCCTGCATTTACACCTTATTGGCAAGCTGGAATAGGCCTTGAAGGCATTATGCCATTTTATATCGATACCAATGCACGTGTTTATTTCTATGGTGGAAGTGTTAAGTTTGATATTGAATTATCTCGAGATACGCAGCTTACTAATAATTTCTTAGTCAGAACAGGCATTAGGGCACTGTTTGCAACGAAGACTGTTACCAAAGCTGCTATTGGAAGCGGGCTTAATCAAATGCGATACATCATTAGACCTTATTATCGATTAGCACCAGGATTTAATGTCTTTATTGAGTACGAAAATGAACAAGATTATGGTGACTTTAAAATACTTGAAGACATATTATTGAAGCAAACCATTCAGAACACAGTGACATTTGGGTTATCAATTATTTTTTAGTGCTCGTGGCTTATCTGCGCCACCATTTTCTTTACAAATACACCATCCTTACGTTACTTATAATACTATTTAAAACAAATGAAGCATAATGAAAATCTAGTTATTAGAAAAAAGCTATAGATAGTGTTCGCTATTGGACTTACTTTAAATCCAGGGTACCCGGATTCAACCCCTCAAATCACTGTTTGATTAATTTTTGCAAAATGTTAAATCTACATACAATTTATCTTGGTTTTTTTTACGGTCAAGTCCATATAAGCCGCATCAAGGCATGCCTGATTTCCAGGCACTTTCCCATCTTGTTAGCATAATTTTAACATGATCTCCCTACAAAAATCAGGTAAATCATCCGGCTTTCTTGATGTAATTAAATTACCATCGACAACGACGGACTGATCTACGAATAACCCACCTGCATTCTTCAAATCATCCTTTACGGTATGATAACAAGTTGCTTGTCTTCCAGAGACAATTCCTGCTGAAATTGGAACCCAAATAGCGTGACAGATTGCAGCAATAACACCACCTTGATCATGGGTGTTCTTCACGAGCGCTAACATAGGCTCACAGACACGCATTAAATCTGGCGCATATCCTCCCGGAATTATTATGGCATTGAAGTGTTGATGCATAGCATCGTTAGCCGCTATATCGGCCATTGCTTCATATCCCAGTTTGCTGTTATAAACCCTTTTTTCTGGGCCAATAGCCATTACCTCGTAACCCGCTTCCTTAAGACGCAAATAGGGATACCAAAATTCAAGTTCTTGGTAATTGTTCTCGATTAATATCCCGATTTTTTTAGGTTTCATTGTAATACTCCTTATTTTTTAGATAATACAAACCAATCCGGTTTACCTCTTTTGGTCCATTGGGCTAAATGTTGTTTATGAGCTTGATAATATTGGCGATAAGCTTGAATAGGATCTTTTCGTTTAAGTTCCTCGGGTAGTGCCTGGGGTCTTTCTGTTAAACCAAGATCGGGTATTGGTGGTATTTCAAGCTTCGCAATCACATCAAATGATTTATGGTTTTTGGTGTGGTTAAATCGGTATTTATATTCATCATTTAGTGCACTGGCCAGTGCTTTTAACCATAACCAATTAGATAAAGATTGATTAGCCCAAATGACACACGGATGCTTTACGTGTGTGGCTTTGTACGGCGCATTCATGCGATGTATTCTTAACACGGAACATAGGATTTGTGCAGACTCTAATATCATTTTAATGACGTGTTTATCACAATGGTATTGTGCGCAGCGCTCAATATCTTTGTCTAGATAAAAAATATTCATCGATAATTAGTGCAATTTATGACCATTGGGAACGCCTGGGTCAACTGTCGCCAAGCAAATAGCACCATCATCATCAGAAAACCCGACCAACAAAAATTGAGAAATGAATCCAGCGATATTTCTTTCACCTAAATTGACGCAGCCAACAACGGGGCGCCCTATTAATGACTCTGGTGTATAATACACGGTGACCTGTGCTGATGTTTGTAAAATACCAATCTTATCGCCGAAATCCACCCATATTTTATAAGCCGGCTTTTTTGCACGTGCAAAAACCTCTGCTTTCACAATTGTGCCAGAACGCAGATCAATCTTTTCAAAATCTTCATAAGTAATATTCATTTTTATAACCTTTGGTGTATTTTTAACAATTCTTTTAACGGTGTGCTTGGTCTCCCATGACGTTTAAATTCTCCTGTAAAATTCTCTTTGCCACAGGCATACATTAAGCGCTCGTTAGCCAAAGCTGAGTAAATAAAAAATAATACTTGTGTCAATCTCATAGCTTCTGATAAGGCTTTCTTTGGTAAATCGAATGACTTAAAGCAGGTGTTTTCTAGTTGCAAGTAAGCATCCGAAGTCTCTATTAGGTTGTGATGTTTTTTAATCACATACAAGAAATTTATCAAAGAAAAAAATGGATGAGAGATGACTATCTCGCCTAAATCGACGATAGTAATTCTGCCAGAATGCTTATTGATAAGTGCGTTGTTGTCATTAAAATCCGGTTGAACCAAAGTTTGCTTGATTGCATAGGTTGATAATTTATTACAGGTACTCAAAACGATTGCATATAGGTCTTTCAACTGACTTAATTCTGTCTCCGATAGTCCATCAGCAATTAAGACATCAGTTTTTGAAAGAAGCTGTAGATACAACTCAGGCAATTTATCTAACCTATAATCAGGAACACCAATATCAAGAAATGCATTAACGTTGTCTGCAACGGAGATTTGCAGGGCGGTAAATTGTTCAACGGCTTTAATAAGCAAAGCCTCATTAAATTGTTGCTTAAGAATACTCCTTAGCGATTGGCCAGCGTCCTTCATCAGAAAACAACACAATTTTTCATTATGCACAATAACTTCTGGGACTGATGCTTTAAATTGGTCGTGTAAGAGCTTAATGATAGGGACTTCTATTGAGAGCTGAGGTGGTGTGTGTTTTAAATAAATATGGCCATCCGATGTTAACAATCGGCCAACAAAAGACCATGGTGTGTCTTGAATAATTTCTATTGCTTGGTTTTTTAGTGTGTATCCAAGCGACAAAAGTTCATTGAGCCCCCATTGAACCACTAGCTGGTTCGATGGGTTATGCTCGGTATTCATCATTTATTTCATGTCTCCAGACTTTTTAATCTTGTAGTGCGTTTGCACAAAAGAGGATGCAATTTCTCTGCTGCCTATCAGATCTAATTGAATGTCGTCATGTTTCAACTCACCAAAAAGTCGCTTCCCTTGCCCAATGAGTGTTGGGATAACCGTAATAATCATCTCATCAATCAGGCCTTCATTCAAAAAACTTTGTATGGTAAGCCCCCCATCAATATAAAGATGATTGAATCCTTTTTCACTCAAATCTGCAACAAGTTGTTTAGGCGTTCCTGTATAAAATGAAACCATGTTTGTCAGATGCTCAGGGATAGCTTGCCTCCTACCACTTATAACAATCACCGGTAGTGTGTAAGGCCAAGACTCAAAAGACAAGATTTTTTCATATGAATAACGTCCCATGACGATGACATCTAGGGTTGAAATAAAGGAACGATAACCACCATCTTCGCCACTAGGTACATAATCATTGGCTTGCATTAACCAATCGATCGAACCATCCTTGCGAGCAATAAACCCATCAAGGCTCGTAGCGATAAATACGGAACATTTCATAAAAGCATATATACTAAAAGATATATTAAGTTAGATTATACCTTCAAAAAGGTTTTAGCCCCAGGCAAACTATACATGTATTTTTTAAAGGGAACTTATGAGCTTACCTCTACCTACACCCATTATTGATTCTTATAAGTGCTTCAAAGAAGGAAACCAGCAAACTGCACCATTGTCGCCAGTATTTGCACCTCATGATCTCGCATGTTGTTTAGAATATTTGAAACAATACGATGATAATAGCGCCACGTTTGAATCTTATCGCCGTGAGATAGAACGCATACTACAGTGGTCGTGGCTGATTGAAAAAAAATCGATACTGGATTTAAAAAGGCAAGACATTGAAAATTATATTCAGTTTTGTCTTAATCCACCGAAGTCTTGGATTGGCATTAAAAAAGTAGCACGGTTTACCACACGAGACAGTCAACGTATTCCTAATTCAGACTGGCGCCCTTTCGTTGTTGGAATCAGCAAAGATAAGCATAAAAATGGATTAAGACCCAATATTCAAGATTATCAGCTATCGCAAAAAGCAATCCGTGAAATTTTCACAGTGCTCAGCAGTTTTTATAACTTTTTACTTCTTGAAGAAAAAGTGTCGGCGAACCCTATCGTACTAATTCGACAAAAAAGTAAATACATCCAAAAACGCCAAAGTACCAAGCAAGTTATGCGCCTCAGTGAGAAACAGTGACAAACTTGCCTTGAAACAGCCAAAAAGATGGCAGAAACTGAACTCGTGCATGAACGCACACTTTTTATTATGTCTGCACTTTATCTTTTATATTTACGGATATCAGAGCTATGTGCCAGTGAACGGTGGCTACCTGTTATGGGGCATTTTTATAAGGATAATCAGGATTGCTGGTGGTTTAAAACTGTGGGTAAAGGCAATAAAATGCGAGATATTGCCGTACCCGATGACATGCTTTTTGCGCTTAAACGTTACCGTATGAGTATGGGCCTTACGGCCCTACCCTCGTTTAATGATTCGACACCCCTGCTCCCTAAAGAAAAAGGGAAAGGTGCCATTACCAGTACACGACATGTCAGGCGCTTGGTTCAACTCTGTTTTGATCATGCGATTGCTGCATTGAGAACGGATGGATTTTCAACAGAAGCCGACAGCTTTGAATCTGCAACCGTACACTGGCTGCGTCATACTGGTATTTCCGATGACATCAATATGCGTGGTCGCCCCATTGCGCACGTACGTGATGACGCAGGTCATAGTTCAAGTGCGATCACCGATAGGTACAATGATATTGACTTGATAGAACGTCATCAATCCGCAAAAGATAAGCGATTAAAAGTTCATGATTAGCCAAGATAAATGGAATAAGCTAACAGAATGGATGCTTAAACTTGAGATTAATGAACCAGATCTTGTTGAGAAATTCATCATTGGTAGCGGAAAAGGTGGGCAAAAACTTCATAAAACAGCTTCTACAGTTTACTTAAAACACCTGCCCTCTGGCATTGAGGTAAAATGCCAAGAGTCACGCTTTCGAGAGGATAATCGCTATTTTGCGAGGCAGCGACTTTGTGAAAAATTACACGTTTCCTTAAATGATGAAAAGACAAAGGCACAGCAAGATATTGAAAAAATAAGACGCCAAAAAAAGCGTCGCTCACGGCGGTCTAAGCAAAAAATGTTGGATGAGAAGACTATGCAGGGGCAGCAGAAAATATTGAGAAAAAAACCGCTTTACCCGAATGAAGCTGATTGATATCTACAAGTGTATAATTCGCTCAAATTCGGTGAGTACTTGTGGCCTCGATAAATTCGTCGTATCAATAGCTGGGACACTTAAGTCCACAGCTTGATTCCGAAGAAACTTAAGCCAGTTTTTCATATCATCATTTAAAAGTTCAGGTTGCCCTCTTTGATGTATGAGCCGAGACGCCATTTCTTCTTCAGAACAGTCAATCAAGACAATCTGGTAATTGGTAAATCCATAACGGCTAAAGGCATCTTGAATAAATTTAAGATTGACTTGGCCATCAAAAAATATACGCTCTGCGTCATGGCAGTTAACTAAGTCGTGAACCCACTTCAAAGTCCTCGCTTCCTGCCAAGCAGATGGTGAACCATATTCCTTCACCATATCTTCAACTGACGGCACGCCAATTGAATCAAAGTGTAAAAACTCGCAATTCAAATGATTATACTTCTTTTTTAGTTCATCCAGCAGGCTGGTTTTACCAACGCCGGATGCACCCGTGATAAAAATTATTTTTTTCATTTCTCACCCAAATAACAATGACACTACTGCCTAATCAAACGCTGATTTAACCCAATCACACTCACTTTTTCTGTTGTCCGATATGGATTAATATCCAAACCACCGCGTCTTGTATAACGTCCATACACCGTGAGCTTTTCAGGTTTACAGTAAAGCATAATATCCGCGAAAATACGTTCAATGCATTGCTCGTGGAATTCATTATGATTGCGAAATGAAACAATATATTTCAACAAGCCCTCCCGATTAATCTGCTTTCCGGTATAGGCAATTTGTACACTACCCCAATCGGGTTGATGGGTGACCAAACAGTTGGACTTTAATAAGTCAGAGTATAAAACTTCTTCTACATGTTTATCTGATACAGAAAGATAACTCGGTTCAACAATGTAGGTAGAGCAAGTAACATCAAGCTCATCAATGCACTCACCAAAAGGTGCTGATTGAATCATTGCAAGTTCTTTTTCTTTCAGAGACAGTATCCTGACGTGAACATCTCCTTGCAGCTCGACACTTAAATCTCGCTGGGCAATTAATCTAACTTCTTCGCTATTTTTAAACTGCGTATTATTAAAAGAATTAAAATACAGTTTCAAGGATTTTGACTCTATGATGTGAGGGGTTGTGCAATAGTAAATAATCTCAGCAACTGCCACCATAGGTTTACCTTTTTCATTAAGCCACGACACCTCATAATGATTCCAACAATCAAAGCCATGAAAAGGAAGATTGTTAGGATCAACCCCAATTTCTTTGCGCTTAGGCTCTCTTGGGATAGCAAATAATCGTCCGGGGTTATATTGCGAATCATAGTTTGATGACTGGCCTAGTTCAGATTGCTCTGGTTGAGTTTGATAACGCTTTTCTACGGCTTCACTCATTCGATGATTCTCCAAAATATTAATAATTTGTACGGCACTATTCCAATTTACACGTTCACCTGCCTCAATCTGACTAGCGATATAGGTGGTCAACTGTGCCGCCTCATGGATGCGTTGAGATTTTTCTTTTAGGGCTTCAGCTTGAATGCGCATAGAGGACAACACCTCAAACTTTCGCCCTTCTAAAATATCTTTAATAGAATCCAGTGAAAACCCTAAAAATTTTAATGTCACCACTTGTTGTAGTCGGATTAAATCTTGCTCTGAATACAAACGATACCCTGCCTCTGTTCGGACAGACGGTTTTAACAATCCAATATCATCATAGTATTGCAGTGAGCGGATACTTAATGCC
>JASBUZ010000061.1 GCA_030147635.1 Gammaproteobacteria bacterium | reverse complement strand
ACCAACAGGGCAACCTACAGGTGAACCAACCGGGCAACCCACAGGAACCCCAACTGGGCAACCTACAGGTGAACCAACCAGTGAGCCTACAGGTGAACCAACCGGTAATCCTACAGGTGAACCAACAGGGCAACCTACAGGTGAACCAACCGGGCAACCCACAGGAACCCCAACTGGGCAACCTACAGGAACCCCAACCGGTAATCCTACAGGACAACCAACAGGGCAACCTACAGGTGAACCAACAGGGCAACCTACAGGAACCCCAACTGGGCAACCTACAGGTGAACCAACCGGGCAACCTACAGGAACCCCAACTGGTACTCCTACAGGAACCCCAACTGGTAATCCTACAGGAACCCCAACTGGTACTCCTACAGAGCAGCCAACTAGTGTGGCTAAAACTGCTCTGGTTGAAAAATTAAGTATTGGTAAAATAATTGGTATCTGTGTGGGAGTACTGTGGAGCTTTGCGGCTCTCCTTTTTATCGGCTACAAAAAAATTACAAAAAGCTACCCTGTCGCACCTGATGAGCCTACACCCAACCCCAGCAACACTGGTGTGATAGAGACACCTTCCCGTCCTAACAATGGAATTACAACAGCAGATCCATCGCCAGAAAATGATGCTGTTGAAAATTTATTAGAGAGAGGAGAGCATATTCAGCAAGAAGAAAGGCTGCCTGCACAAGAATCGGAGGATGAGGAAGTGTCTCTGATACTCTCCGACGATCAAAACCAAGACAACTCTCACCCAAATTTCGTTCTGAGTTTAGTTAGTTTCTCTTCCGACTCAGACAGCCAAGACTCCCCGTTTCTGAGTTCGATTAGTTCCTCTTCCGACTCAGACAGTCAAGACTCCTCGTTTTCCACCTTGGAAGAATACTTAGAACCAGAGAAGTACATGAAAAAATATGGTGGCTCTACGATATTTCCTCCGTTAGAAGAATGCTTACCGCCTAAAGCGTACATGCCAAAAGACAAAAACATGCCTCGCCCAGCTAATCCAGCTCATGTAACACCGGCAGAAAGTGACTCTTTCCCACTCTCGGTCTTTAGTTTATTTAGTAAGGCACCTCAGGTTGCACCAGAGCAAGAAAGACAAACTGGAAAACTAATTAGCACCAGCGGACAGCAAAGCGTATCCTTTAGTCAAGTATTTCCTTTCCATGAAAGCCAGTTTTTTTAATGCACCTGAGCTATACTAAACATTATTGAGTGAAAGTTGGGTGAGTTATGAGTACAAGTTGGCGTCAAAAAACCCTAGGTGCCGCGCTTTGTATCACAGGGTTAACCCTAAGCACGATAGGTTTTTCGGAACAGCAGCCTTTCTATTGCCCTAAGAACCACGGTTACATTCGCATTGGCATGACTGAAGCCGAAGTCTTAAAAAACTGTGGCGAGCCAACCTCTAAAGAAAAGTCAAAGAAGGCTGCAGTCGAACAAGTGCCCGTAACCCAGCTGATTTATAGTACTTTAAATCCCGATCCAGTTTATCGTGGTTATGAACTGATTTATAACACTTGGTCACTACCTATTGGCTCCTACGGAAATACACTCGAAGTCGATATCATTGATAATAAAATCAGTGGCATCCGCCTAAATGGTCAAGATACCAATGCCTCAAGTGTTTGTAGTAACCGCTCTTTCGCAGTGGGTGATTTGGCCGATAAAGTATTTTCTGCTTGCGGCAGCCCCTCGATGACTAATAAAACTTTTGTCAATCGTACCGTGCCCGGTAAAACGAAGCCCGTCACTTGGACTTACTATACCGATCGCTACCAACCAACATTTAAATTGATTTTCATAGATGGTACATTGCGAGCTATCGAATAAGCGATTTTGATATGGTTCCTGCAAAAATTTGAGCCCATAGTAGCATTTGACGCACAGGGTTCGAGCAAAACGCATTCATAAAAAAACGCTTTAAGAGCTGTAGCCCCAAAGTGTCCTTTACTCCGCTTTTTCTAGCCCACACCACTCGCCGCTCCAACCAAACCTCTCGTTTTTGAATGGCTGTTAATTGTCCTTCTGGTAATAAATCAACGTTGAGCCAAGCCTTTGCCAGCAAAATAGCTTCATCCAATACAGGCGTAATATGCCGCGCTTTTGCAAGCGCTCGCAACCTTAAAACATCGAGCTGCTTTTGATTCAAAAACGCGACAATATCAACAAGCCACATTAAACGAGACCAACCATGCTTTGCCGCGTGCAGACATAAATACAACACATAGGCTTCATCAGCAAAACCCTCAAGTCGACTTTGCCGCACAATAAACTCAGTACAATACGTTTTCCAGTGCAGCTCTACCTTTTGTAGGAAAGCACGCTCTCGCCAGTATGCAATATCCTTTTTAGTGCTAAGTCGATGAAAACGCTGATGAAATAGCATTTTTTTCAAGGAAAGATGAGCTTCGAATCCAAGGCTCTGCAAAATAGTGTGCGCTTTTCGACCATCTTCTGGCGCAATCAAAACATCTAAGTCTCCAGAGTAACGCATGAGCCGACGTCCCCAAAGGGCTTGATTAAGCGCGGGGCCTTTTAAAAAAATATGCGTTATATTCTGTGCTTGCAGCGCTTTTTGAACCTCCAACTCAACTTGAGCCAAAACCAGTTGCCGATGTAAAATTTTTTTAGCTTCTTGCCCTACGCTTTGCTTTAAATGCTCAGTTATATGGGGCTTGAGTTCACCTGAAAATACCTGGTGCACCAACAGCAACACGCGCTCTTCGTGCAAAACCTCTAAAAAACGCGCCTCACTAAGTGGTATATTCAGGTACGCTAGACAATCAGCTGCACTGAGATATCCCAAAGCAGACTGACAGCAAACTCTAGCCAGTAAGACTTCAGATGTCGGTTTATTGAGCCATTGTATGCTGAGCAGGTGCCTCCTCTTTTGTATATAAGCCACGTGCCTTCAACACTTCCAAGATTTGATGTACTGCATCAAGCACTGTAAGATTTGAGGTATCTAGAGTAAGCTCTGGATTCAGAGGCGCCTCGTATGGATCGTCCACACCAGTAAACCCTGTAATCAAACCTGCTTTAGCCTGCTGGTACAACCCCTTAATATCACGAGACTCACACACATTCACCGGTGTTGAAACATAAATTTCAATGAAATCTCCATATGGCATGATTTGCTGGCGAGCCAGTTCGCGGGCTGAGGCATAGGGAGCAATGGCTGCAACAATCGCAATGCCGCCATGCTTGGTAATTTCGGAGGCAACATAGCCCACCCGTTCAATATTGGTATTTCTGTCTGCCTTAGAAAAACCAAGTCCCTTTGATAAATGCCGACGAACTACATCTCCATCCAACAAAGTGACACGTCGTAGCTTTTCCTCTTGCAGTTTCGTCATCACAGCTTTAGCCAAGGTTGACTTACCAGCGCCTGAAAGTCCTGTAAAAAACAAAGTAAATCCTTGCTTATGTTTCGGTGGATAAGCTTTTTGCAATGTTTGAATCACCCCCGGGAAAGAAAACCAGTCAGGGAGTACTTCTCGATTTTTCAAAGCGCGTCTTAAAGCCGTGCCAGAAATGGTTTGAATCGTATCCTGCTCTTCCACTTCCTCGGCACTGAGATATTTTGCTTTCTCTTTGACATAGACAATTTCAGAAGAACTCACCATTTCGATGCCAATTTCATCTTGATGAGTCTGTAAAAGCTTTTGCGCTGCATAAGGTCCATAAAATGACTGGTTTTTACTATTTAGTCCAGGCCCTGCGTGATCGCGCCCAACAATAAAGTGCGTCGCTCCATAGTTTTTACGAATAAGTGCATGCCAAACTGCCTCCCTTGGCCCTGCCATTCGCATCGCAAGTGGCAGTAAACTCAACATTGTATGTACAGAGTAATGCGGCATCACTTGCTCATAACACTGAATGCGAGAAATATAATCAATATCCCCAGGCTTAGTCATACCAACAACTGGATGCAATAACAGACTCGCTTGTACTTTTTTAGCAGCACGCTCAGTCAACTCAAAATGCGCGCGGTGAATTGGGTTTCGAGTTTGAAAAGCAATCACACGTGACCAACCATAGAGTTTGAATAATTGTTTCAGCTCTTGCGGTGTATGTCGGTAGGTTAGAAAATCATAATGCAAAGGATGCGATAGCGCTTCGAGTCTTCCCCCCAAATACCAAGGTCCTGCTTCGTGATACAAGTAATAAACGCCAGGATGCATCACATCTGTTGTACCAAAGACCTGCTCTGCTTCTAATGCTTTATTCGGTTTCCAAATGGAACTTACGGTTAAACGCGCAATGGGCGTATGCTCATCATTCACCAGCACAACGCTACCACCAAGTGAACACTGCACAACAAACGATTCTGAAACATCTAAAGTAATCGGCATTGCCCAAAGCGTGCCATCTGTTAATCTCAGGTTTTCACACACGGATACATAGTCGGGCTCATCTAAAAAGCCAGTGAGAGGCGCAAACGCGCCATTCAACAAACACTCTACATCACAAAGCTGACGCTTGGTCAGTGTCCAATACCACGTGTCCCTCGTTGACATACATCCTTCCTTTGACTGTACTAACTACACTAAAAACCCTCGCTCTAGCATTGCAGTAACAAATGCACTGGCATCACGCACTGCAACCTCATTCTGCAAGGAATAGGTTTCTTCTAAATAAGTCACCATCTCGCCAAACACCATTGGCTTTTGTTCTAACAGCACTCAAAGCTCCACAGCCACTGGGTTTAACCCATGGAAACCCTCATCACTTGGCTCTAGCATCACAATTTCTTCTTCAACTTGGGTATAAATCACACTTTCATTGACCGTGAGAAGCCTTGACATGTCTAGCTCTGGTGTGTCCATACAACGATACTCCGGTTAATTAAAAATCATAGAAGAGGACTCACGAAAAAGTAATGGAGCTAGCAGCTCCCGCGCGTGCCCAGGTGGCAACCCTGCCACCAGAACAAGTGATATTGATACAATCGCCGTTAGTAGCGCCTGCAAACGCTCCACTAGCCGCAGTCATCTGAATGGATGCTGGACTACCACCACACAAATCTGTACCCAACGTCCCAGCGCTATAATTCATGCACCAGTTAAAAGAACTATTGCCAGAATTGAGATTAATAGCGGCCCCAGAGTATGTTACTGTCTGGCCCAAAGACGCCGCGCAGCTTGGAAAAGCATATTTAGAAAAGGTGACACTGGTGAGGGTTGTCGATGAACCCGTTGGGTTATTGTTTTTCTGACTGATAGCATTAGCACAAGCTGAAAGTGGTACCTCCTCTCCGGCCAGGCCACCAAAATCCGATGCCCATCCTGTCGATGTGATTAAAACTAATAACCCCACTCGCATTTTCATTACAACACTCCCTTGTTAACTGAAATAATGATTAAGAAACCATACCACCCGTATTCTCATTAATTGTTGTATTTGTCCCAGACTCAGGGGCTACATCACTATTTTAATCAAGTTTTAAACAATAAAAGCTAAATCTTACCTCTTAATTTACCCCACAACATGCCCAAATATTCGTGCCACGCGATATTAAAGAGAATCAAGTGTCCGAGGGTTGGCATACCATGTCGCCAAGGCTCTCTCGCCGCTTGCTCAATCAACAAATAATCAGAAGGAGCTGCCACAGGATGCAAGCCCTGCTTCTCAAACAACATCATTGCACGCGGCATATGCAGGGCTGAAGTTACTAAATAAAATGGAGCCTCCCCCACTAAAGGCTGAATCCAACGTGCTTCATCTGCTGTATTAATAGAATCTGCCTCTAAAATACGGTGTGCTTTAGGTACCGGCATCCAATCCGTAAACTCAGCAAAGCGCTCAGCCACAGTAAACCCAGGTTTAGCACGACCAGCACCAGACAAAATCAGCTTAGCTTCGGGTAGTTTACGATATAAGCGCACCCCTTCTAGGACACGCTTTAAACTTGGACCGCTCAAGGCATCACTTGCAGGCACTTCTAAGTTTTCGGCTGCACCTCCACCAAGCACCACCACCCAGTGTATATTGGGGTTCACTTGCTTAATACGTGAATAATGGCTCTCGAGCTGCTTTATCATCGCGTTAGGTACCCAGGCCGTACTCACGGTATAAAGGCCACACCAAAGCACTGCCAACACCAAGCCTGCACGCCTCGCAGCCCGCTCGCAACCAGGCCAAAGTAAGTAGAGTATCACCCCAAACAAAACTAAAAATAGCAAAAAAAAAGGGCTCAAAGCATACTCGACCAAACCTCGAAAAATCGCTGCGTGCTCACCATTCAACATCACCAAATCTCCCTATTTAGCGCATTTTCCCCATCCAGTACAACCCAACTAACGCAAACACAGCTGTGGGTAGTATTGCAGCAAGCTCAGGCGGCCAATGCAATACATCTGCCAATGGACCAAAAAATCGATTGGTTAAGTGAAAACCAAAGCCAACGCCAACCCCTGCTAATAGCTTTGCACCCATGGTTGATGAGCGAAGCGGCCCAAACACAAACGGAATAGCAAGCATCATCATCACAACCGTGGTAAATGGCTGCACCAAACGTTGCCAATAAGCCAGTTTATAGTGAAAGAAAAGACCACGGCCATGCTGAGATTTTACGTAGTTTCTCAAGGCTAAAAAGTCTAGCTCATCTGGCTCCTTACCACTCACACGCAAAGTCACCATATCAAGAGAGATATTCCATGGCATGCTTTCCATATGCCGCGCTTCGGTACTATTGCCATGAAAACGGGTTTCTTTGATACCATAAGCGCGCCATACGCCCTCTTTTTGGATCAGGCGGTCTACTTTTCTTGTAAACAGAAGCTGGCTGTCTTTATCAAAATGAAATTGCTCTAGGTTGTACAAATTTTTATTGGATACAGCATCCCCTATCACAATAAAATCTTGTCCGGCTTTAAACCATACACCATGCAACGTTTTAACCGCTTGTCCGTCATTAATAGCAGTCCATCTCTTTTCACTGGCAAGCGCTAAAAAACGAGGTGCAAAAAGCTCACCAAGCACTGCCACAAACACAACCACAATCACTGAAGCTTTTAAAACAGCCCAAGTAATCCGCCGGACAGAAACACCCGCTGCCTGCATCACTATCAGCTCACGGTGACTCGCCAAGTTACCAAGCCCCATCAAAGCACCAAGCAAACATGCCACAGGGAAAAATAAATAGACTTCTCCCGGCACTTCTAAAAGCATCACAGATAACACTTGCTTCACATGATATTGACCTCGACCCAAGTCATCGAGCTCATTCACAAACAAAATAAATAACTGAAGACCGACCAACATCAGCGTCACCAGTGCAATGGTCCCCAGAACATTTTTTGCAATATAGCGGTCTAGTAGCCTCATGACAGTCTCACTCGATTTCGCCAAATCAACCAAACACCTATCAGAAGCATACTGCCATGCAAGCCCCCCATGCCAAGCCACCAAGCAATTTTACCACTGGCAATCGCATCTCGTGCGACAAACATAAAATCAGCATACAAAATAAATAACAAAATGGCGGGCAACAAGCGCGCATATTTTCCAGCTCTTGGATTTACTCGACTCAAGGGCACTCCAATGAGTGTCAGAATAAGTACCATGAGCGGAATCGAAAAGCGCCAAGCAAGCTCAGCTGCCTTAGCAGGCTCATTTGAACTCAAGGGCCATAAATCACCGGTTTTCACCGCTCGCATATCCCCCGCTTTCGGCACAATCACCGGCTCCGGCAAAGGGGTTTCATAACGACTAAACTTAACCACGCGATAATCCGCCTCACCAGCAACGCCTTGGTAAGCTCGCCCATCGATTAAAACTAACTCATGCGCATTATTTTTAGGGTTGATTTCGATGCGCGCTTTGTCTGCCATCAAGACATCCCACCCTTTCTCCCTTTTCTTTTTATCAAGCCGCGCTAAAAAAATACCTCGCGCATTCATATGCTCACGCTGCATATGCTCAACATAAAATACGGCCTCCTCCCCAGGCAAACTACCAAACCGACCAGGCTCAAGCGTTTGAATCAAAACTTGAATGCCTGTACTACGCAAAAGCTTGGTACGCTCAACGGCAATCTCGGGGTTTACCCAAAGCAAAATGGCAAGCACGGTCAATGCAACGCCTGAGGCCATCAGTAAACTATGTTTCAAAAGTTTTGGTGGGCCATAGCCACAGGCATGCAAAACCGTCATCTCACTTTCAGCATACAGCCGACCATAAGCAAGCAGTAACGCAATATAAAACCCAAGCGGCATCAGAAGCCCTATCAGCATAGGCAACTCAAGGGCAAGCAGTTTAAAAATAAAACCTACTGGAATTTTACCGCTGGCAGCTTTTGCTAAATAGCGCACAAACTGGTTACTCATAAAAATGAGCAACAAAATACTCGTCAACGCAAGTAAAGTTGTGAATACTTCTTTAGCTAAATATCGAAAAACAAGCATTTCGCTATTGCTCCACCAGCAAACGGTATAGCCAAGTGACCTAGGCCTCGCTAAAATAACAGTTTTTGCACATTAGAGGAAGTCAACGTGAACTACACCCTCATTACAACACCAACATTTGATGCCGAATACTGCACAGTCATTGGCTGTTTTGAATCATGCGCACTTCCTGTGAAAGCAGATGACCCATCACTCAAGCAACTCGCGAAAAAACTATCAAAAAAAGGCGATGCACTGTGGCATCAAACCGATAAACAACAGAGCTTACTGGTACATTGTGGCAACGAGAAAGAAACCACACTCAAAGAGCTACACGCCATTATTCAAAACATCAATCATGCACTCAATCAACAAAAAATAACGCAAGCAACACTTTACTTACCTCAACTCAAAAACGTGACGCCTAACCAACAAATTGAACAAATGGTCCTTGCTTTTGAAGCGCTCCGTTATACACCACCCTCCAAACTTAAAAGCGAAGCAAATCCTAATCCACCAACCCTTGAATCCATTCAGTTTTACCTTGAATATGCCACTAAAAAAGCAATTGATATGGCCAAAGCAACTGCTGAAGGCATTGGTTGGACACGCGACTTAGCCAACATGCCGTCTAATATTTGTACCCCAAGCTACCTTGCCAAAGAAGCTGTCAGCTTTGCAAAGCAACATAAAGCTTTAAACACCCGAGTGCTTGAGCGCAAAGACATGCAAAAACTGGGTATGAATGTCTTTTTATCCGTTGGCAAGGGTAGTAGTGAGCCACCCAAGCTGGTTGAAATTCAATACACCGGTACATGCAGTGATAAAGCACCGATTGTACTCGTTGGTAAAGGCATTACCTTTGATTCAGGCGGTATTTCACTAAAAGCAGGTAAAGGCATGCACGAAATGAAATATGATATGGCCGGTGCTGCAACAGTCCTTGGCGTTATCAAAGCTTGTACTTTAATGAAGTTACCGCTCAATGTGATTGGCTTGCTGGCATGCAGTGAGAATATGCCAGGAGGCGATGCAAGTAAGCCGGGTGATGTCATTACCAGCATGCTTGGCAAAACCATTGAAATTACCAACACTGATGCCGAAGGACGTCTCGTTTTGTGTGACACGCTCACCTATGCTGAGCGGTTTAAGCCCGAGCTTGTCATCGATGTTGCAACACTCACCGGCGCAATTATTGTCGCCCTTGGACGATGGGCAACTGCTTTTATGACAGAAGATGAAAGACTTGCTGAATTACTGGAGCTCTCAGGGCGTGAGAGTTGCGATCCGGTCTGGCGTATGCCACTCAATAGTTATTATCAAGAAGCGCTTGAAAGCCCAGTCGCTGACATGATTAATGCATCTCTTGATGGCGAGGCTGGAAGTTTGACTGCTGCAAGTTTTCTCTCAAACTTCACCAAGAACTTCCGCTGGGCACACCTTGATATTGCAGGTACCGCGTGGAACTCAGGCAAAAAAAATGCAGCAACCGGCAGGCCTGTTCCGCTTTTGATGAACCTACTGCGACATCTTGCTCATGCGCATTGATTTTTACATCATTGAAAACGCGCATCCTGATGCTTTGATGCGCGTTGCAGCACGCCTGCTTGAGAAAGTATATGCACAAAACTTACGTGCCTGGGTACTCTGCTCCCATCTAGAAGAAGCAAAAAAACTAGATAACTGGCTATGGGCCTATAAAAAAAATAGCTTTCTGCCGCACGCCCTTACATCTAGTTTGTCAGAGGGCGAAGATGTCCCGATTCAAATTAGCACCGAAACTGAAGCGGCTTCAGATACATTTGATTTATTGCTCAATGTCAGTGAGTCTGGGCCTACAACACTTGAACCCTTTGGGCGCATACTCGATTTAGTCGCCCCACATCAAAAAGAGTCGGGGCGCATCCGATATAGAAACTATCAAACGCCTGGCGCAACCATTAAGACGCATAACGTTTAATCAAGTACGAAGCCACTGACTGAATCCCCATCGCTTCTCCACCTTCTGGTTTTCCAGGTGTAGTTTTCAAGTTCCACGCCATCAAATCACAATGCATCCAAGCAATGTCTTTTTGTACAAAGCGCTCAAGAAATAATGCCGCAGTAATTGCCCCACCATAGGAAGAGCTGGCAGAGTTTGCTAAATCTGCAATTTTGGACTCAAACAGGCTCGTATATTTTTGATAAAGGGGTAGGCGCCAAACAGGGTCTCGCATAGCATCTGAATGTGCCATAACGCCATCAGCAAGCGCATCATCGTTACTAAACATGGCTGTAATTTCTGTACCCACCGCAATTCGGGCGGCACCTGTTAAAGTCGAGAAATCAATCAATAATTCAGGTTTATTCTCACAGGCTTTGGTGATAGCATCCGCCATGATTAGGCGACCTTCAGCATCGGTGTTATCAATCTCAACCGTTAAGCCATTTCGCATGGTAATCACGTCACCCGGGCGATAAGCATTTGCACTCACTGAGTTTTCAACCGCAGGAATAAAAAGCTCTAAATATACTGGCAGCTTCATAGACATTATCCAATGTGCTAGGCCAATTGCATTTGCAGCACCTCCCATATCTTTTTTCATGAGGCGCATGCCATGCGAAGGCTTTAAGTCCAGGCCACCGGAATCAAAGCAAACGCCTTTACCCACCAAGCTCACGCGAGGATGCGAGTCATCTCCCCAACTTAGAGAGGCAAGTCTTGGTGCTTCTGCAGCCGCGCGCCCAACAGCATGAATCGCTGGATAATTGGCTTCAAGCAAAGTCTCTCCAACACATACCTCATAATCAGCACCATGCAACTCTGCGAGTTCTTTCACAGCTCCTGCCAGCGCTTTGGGCCCTAAATGGTTGGTCGGTGTATTGATTAGGTCTCGGGTTTTAAAAATAGCAGACACTTCGATAAGAACTTTTTGTAACATATCTTGCTTCAACACCAAGATACGAGGTTGCTCACCTGATTCTTTATAAGCATCAAAACGATATTGAGACAGCGCCCAAAGCACCGCTGCACGCTCTGATAATAACGCATCGAGGTGATATACCCCTGCAGGGAGTTTGGTGACGGCTTTTGCAATTGCATCTGCTTCAGCGTGGTTCCCCAAGCCGATATATATTTTTTGGATTTCTTCATCGCCAACCACAGCCCACTCGCCAGATTTCGCTTGAAACTGTTGTAGTTTCACTTGCGCTCTATCTTCCTCTTGCACTGCGTCAAGGCTTGCCACTAATGCAAGTGGAATACTACCCTCTGCTTTGGTTTGATAAAAAATCTCTGCTTTCATGGTTTCTCCAAAAGTTGTCCTCGGAACTGTCCAAAGCGCATGCCAGCAATTCCAAGGCAAACAAAATACAATACTCCAGCGGATAAAACATAACCGAACAAGTGCAACAAACGACTCGCCATTTTAAGACTCATCCAATCCACCAGCTCACCTTGCGCCCACACCAAATAAAATCCAAGAATCACGTTTGCAAGCAAGAGCTGTAATAAAAAGCGCTGCCAACCAGCAGCAGGCTGATATGCGCCGCGCTTGCGCAGCAAAATCAGAAGCGTAAAGGCATTGGTATAGCCGGCAAGTGTTGAAGCAAGCGTTAAGCCTGCATGCTTAAGCGGCCAAATTAAGGCTGCACAAAATAGCGTATTGAGTGCCATACAAACAGCCCCTACTTTCACAGGTGTTTTAATATCTTGCTGTGCATAAAATCCTGGCGCCAAGACTTTCACCATCATAAAAGCAGGCACTCCTAAACCGAGTGTCATCAGACTTTGTTGTGTCTGCAACACATCAAAGGCTTTAAAGGCGCGATAACCAAAAAAGCTTGATAATAACGGCATACCAAACAAGATAAGCGCAACTGCAGCAGGTACGCCAATCAATAATAATAATCTAAGCCCCCAATCAATTGATTTTGAAAAATACTCAGTACTTTCTTCAATATGCTTGCGAGACAGGTGAGGCAAGATCACCGTTGCGATGGCAACACCAAAGACACCGAGTGGAAAATCAATCAGTCGGTCAGTATAAAAAAGCCAGGTCACACTACCAACCTGCAAAAATGAGGCAAACACAGTATCGACTAAAAGATTAATTTGCGCAATAGAAACCCCAAACAAAGCCGGCAACATGAGTTTCAAAACGCGGAGTACACCTGGGTCTTTAAACATGATACGAGGGCGCATTAAAAAACGGTGGTGCATCAGAAATGGTATTTGCACCAAAAGCTGTAAACATCCCCCAATAAGAACCCCCCAGGCCAGTGCTGTAACAGGCACAGCCACATGTGGACTCAAATAAAAAGCGGCTGCAATTAAACTCACATTTAAAATGATAGGGGTCAGTGCAGGCACACCAAAATAGCCATAAGTATTAAGTACAGCGCCTGCCATAGCCGTTAAAGAAATCAGCATCAAATAAGGCAGGGTTAAGTGCAGCATATGAATCGCTAACTGGGTCCGGGCTGCATCTTCACCAAACCCTGGTGCAAATACAAAAATAATGCCGGGCGTTATCAACTCACCAATCAACACAACACCCAGAAGTACAAGCCCCAGGTTGCCTGCAATTCGTGCTAAAAATAAGCGTACTTCATCCATGGAGCGGTTGGTTTGATATTCACTTAAAACCGGCACAAAAGCTTGTGAAAAGGCACCTTCTGCAAATAGACGGCGCATAAAGTTTGGAATACGAAAAGCAATGATAAAAGCATCCATGCCGGCTACAGCACCAAAGCATTGGGCAAGCACCATATCACGCAAGAATCCCATAATACGGGATAGAAAAGTTAATAAAGAAACCACGGAGGTTGAACGCAGCAAACCTTGTTTTTTTTGCGGTACCACTTCAGCTGACTCAATCGCACTCATATTTACTTAATCTCTTGCTATATCACACATATGTTTGCTCTAATAATACCTGAATTCACTCACAACATCCCCTACCAATTATGAAACGTTTCGCATTCATGATTTCAGACCGAACCGGTCTTACGGTTGAGTCACTCGGCAATAGTCTTCTCTCCCAGTTTGGAGATGTGATGTTTGAAAAAGAAACTATGCCTTATATTGATACCGTCGGAAAAGCAAAGACTGCCTTAAAAAAAATTCATGCGCGCGCGGGCGAAACGAAACCCATCATTTTTATTACATTAATTGATGCCAAAGTCGCCGCTTGCTTTAAAGAAGCCAATGCCTGTGTACTTGATTTATTCGGTACGTTCTTAAATCCACTCGAAAAAGAGCTGGGCGAAAAATCATCGTTTACAGTGGGCAAGACGCATGCTGTGGCTGACATACAAACTTACGACCACCGCATTGATGCCATTAACTTTGCACTGGAACACGACGACGGCATTTTGATAAATGGCTATAAAGAAGCAGATATTATTTTGGTCGGTGTCTCACGTTCCGGAAAAACTCCTTGCTCGCTTTATATGGCACTTCAATTTGGTATCTTTGCAGCCAACTACCCTTTTACCGATGAGGATTTGTTATGTACCGAGCTTCCTAAATCACTCAGGCCTTACCGTAAAAAGCTATTTGGTTTAACCATTGACTGTGACCGCCTAAAGCACATTCGCTCGGCAAGACGCCCAGATAGTCAATATGCATCAACGAATCAGTGCAGTAATGAGATTAAACAAATTGAGAGGTTGTATGTGGATGAGAACATTCCGTTTTTGAACTCAACCCACTACTCAATTGAGGAAATTGCTACCAAAATTATGGCGAAGGCGAAGATTCAAAGGAGGCTTTGAGGGTCTTTGTCATCAACTATGTCTGCATAGCAATAATTCCCGGCGAAAATAGAAATTCACATCCTATGCAGCTTTTGAGGCATCTGATTAGAAAAGTTTTCGTAGTCTTTTTTCGACGTCCCGCGGTTTATCCGCGGGATCCAGGTTTTTATCATAGGTTGGCACTGGATTACGCGGGTAAACCGCGGAACGTTGGCATTTTTTGAGCGGGAATTGCTGTCTGCATAGTTGATGACGGGGAGGCTACTAGACCACCCAGAGTGCCATGAAGTCAGTCACTGGCATTGTCATCAGCCTATCTGCATCATTCATCACATCAAAAATGGCACGTGCTTTATCTGGTGCAAACTGAGTATTCAAATTACGCTGGCACTTTTCTAACAGCACAGGGGTTCCCTCTGCACGGCGGCGTCTGTGGCCAATTGGATATTCAACCGTCACAAGGTCTGTAGAGCTGCCATCAGAGAAAAAGATTTGCATGCTGTTCGCAATCGAGCGCTTTGCTGGATCGTGATAATCACGAGAAAACTGAGCCGACTCAGAGACATGCATTTTTGCGCGAAGCTCATCAATGAGTGGATTGGCAGCTGCTTCATCTTCGTAATCTTCAGCCACCAAGTTACCTGTTAGAAGACCAATTGCAACCATATATTGCAAACAGTGGTCTCTGTCTGCAGGGTTATGCAGTGCACCTTCTTTACTGATGATACGAATGGCTGACTCATGAGTCACCATTTCAATCCGGTCAATCTCATGCAGTCTATCTTTGATTTGAGGATGCAAGGTGACTGCGCATTCCACTGCTGTTTGCGCATGAAACTCAGCTGGATAAGAGATTTTGATTAACACATTCTCCATGACATAACTGCCATAGCTACGCTGAAATTCAAATGGCTTTTGATGCATACTCACATCGTAAAATCCCCAACGTTTTGCGGTCAGTGCACTGGGATACCCCATCTCGCCTGCTTTTGTAATGAGTGCCAGGCGTACAGCACGCGCTGTCGCATCACCCGCGGCCCACGATTTGCGAGAGCCCGCGTTAGGTGCATGTCGATAAGTTCTTAAGCTTTGGCCATCGACAAACACTTGTGATAAAACTCGCTGTATGCCATCGATATCTGCACCTAATAACACAGATGCCACCGCAGCACTCGCTGCTTTCACCAAAATCACATGGTCAAGACCGACTCGGTTAAAACTATTTTCAAGTGCAAGTACGCCCTGAATTTCATAAGCTTTAATCATTGCAATCAGTACATCTTGCATGCTAAGGGCCGGCTTGCCTTCTTTCAAGCGCTCACGGCTTACATAGTCAGAAACTGCCAGAATAGCTCCCAAGTTATCAGATGGATGCCCCCACTCTGCGGCAAGCCAAGTATCGTTAAAATCTAGCCAACGCACCATGGTGCCAATATTAAATGCCGCTTGTACCGGATCAAGCTCATAAGAAGTCCCCGGTACACGCGCACCACCCAGTAAAGTTGCCCCTGGAACCACAGGCCCCAATAGCTTGGTGCATTCCGGAAAGTTTAAGGCAAGCATGGCACAGCCTAAGGCATCCATCAGACACAAACGTGCTGTTTCAAAAGCCTCACTACTAGTAATTTCGGCATGCAGGGCATATTCCGCAATATCCTGAATCACTTGGTCATAATCAGGCTTTATATTAGTTTCAACTGCATTTTTAGCATTCATTTCCACACTGACCTCAGACATATTCACCTCGTGCATGAATTTCAACAAATGGACGTGCTTCAGGGCCTGTATATTCAGATGCGGGGCGAATTAAACGATTATTGGCACGTTGCTCAAATACGTGTGCAGCCCAGCCAGTAATACGTGACATCACAAAAATAGGGGTAAACAATGCTGTTGGAATGCCAGCAAAGTGGTATGCCGACGCGCTATAAAAATCAAGATTAGGGAAAAGCTTTTTCTCGCGCCACATCACGGTTTCAATACGCTCTGACACAGGGTAGAGCACGGTATCTCCAATCGCATCTGACAAGCGCTTTGACCATGCTTTTATCACATCTGAACGTGGATCTGATGTGGTATACACTCGGTGCCCAAAGCCCATGATTTTAGCTTTATTGGCAAGCATGTTGGTCAACCCACTTTCTGCCTCATCTGCCGTTTTAAATTGCTCGATTAATTCCATAGCTGCTTCATTAGCACCACCATGTAGTGGACCACGTAGTGTGCCAATAGCACTGGTGATACAAGAGTAAAAATCAGATAACGTAGCAGCTGTGACACGTGCTGCAAAGGTAGATGCATTAAACTCATGTTCAGCATATAAAATAAGGGAAACATTCATCATGTCACGCACTAACTCAGTTGGCGCTTCTCCATGAAGCAATGCCAAAAAGTGCCCACCAATACTGCGCTCCGAGCTCTGACCATCAATTTTACGCTGATTAAAGTGATACTGATACCAATAACATAAAATACCAGGGAATAGGGCAAGCAGACGGTCTGCAATTTTCTCTTGCTCGGAGAAATCAGTTTCAGGCTCAATGGTACCTAAGAAAGAGGTTGCTGTTCTGAGAACATCCATGGGGTGCGTTTCTTTGGGCATTAAATGCAAGACATCTTTCAGTGCATCAGGGAGCCCTCTAAGCTCAACTAACTCTTCAGTATAAGCTTCCAACTCAGCTTCTGTGGGTAAATGGCCTCGCATCAATAAAAATGCCACTTCTTCAAATGATGCGTGTTCGGCTAAGTCGTCAATAGAATATCCACGATAATTCAAACCAGACCCAGCCTTACCAACAGTTGCAATAGCCGATTCTCCAGCAATCACCCCGGCTAACCCGCCTGCTTTACTCCCCATTTAGTCTTCCTCCCATGAATCCATTTTTTTTTCGAATGTCATATAATCTAAGACTTGGTATAACTCTTCCCGTGTTTGCATGTTAGGCACCATACTTTGCTGAGTACCCTCTTCTAGAATGGCTCGATAAACATCAAGCGCTGCTTTCGACATCGCACGAAAAGCACTCAGCGGATAAAGCATAAGCTGTACACCTGCACCTTCCAGTGCTTTTCGTGTAAACAGCGGGGTCTTGCCAAATTCCGTGATATTTGCCAAGACCGGCACAGAAACAGCAGAAGTAAAAGTTTGGTATTCTTCAAGCGTCGTTAGTGCCTCAGGGAAAATCATATCTGCCCCAAGCTCAACGTAATAGGCAGCTCTGTCTATTGCTGCTTGCATACCGTCTACAGCATACGCATCGGTTCGTGCCATCAATACAAAATTTGAATCGGTACGAGCATCCACCGCAGCCTTAATACGATCGCCCATGGCTTGTTCAGAAATAATAGTTTTATTAGGCCTATGGCCACAGCGCTTGGCTGTTCGCTGATCTTCCATATGAACCGCGGCAACGCCTGCACGCTCCATTTGCTGAATGGTTCTAGAAACATTGAGCAGATGGCCAAAGCCGGTATCAATATCGACGAGCAATGGCAACGTCGTTGTGTCAGTAATGCGGCGAACATCTTCTAAGACATCGGATAAACTGATCATGCCTAAGTCAGGCAAACCATAAGACGCATTGGCAACGCCAGCACCTGATAAGTAAAGGGCGCGAGCACCAGAAGCCTCAGCTAGGCGCGCAGCATAGGCATTAATCACACCGAGCAATTGAACAGAAGCCTCGTTTTGTAAGAGCGTTCTAAAATGCTCCCCTTTTGAATCAAACACGTGAACAATCCTTGTTAATGCTACTCAATACGAAAAAATAAACTTATAGCTTACAGCCATCACTATCCGCATCCCCATCCGTTTTCTGCTCTAGGTCTGTACAACTACCATGTTTACGCACTAGAAACACACCTTCATCCCCTCGTTTTAAATTCATGCAATCATCATATGGAGACACTGAAGGCCCAAAAAATAATAAGTCAAACCCAATTTGGCTAAGCTGAAGCAGCTCCCTCTCACCCTGTTTGCTTTCCTCTTCCTCATCACTTGTCATCACTAGCGGAGCCATACAAACTTTACCACGTGAACGCTCCCTTAACATTGGTAAACGTTCGGAGTATCTACGCTCAACCCAATCGCCAAAATTTCTCTCAGGAAAATAATCAACTAACAGCACCAGAAAAGCCCCCCAAATCGTATGTGCACATGCTGATAGTACGCGATGCTCAGGTGCCATCAAATAAACTAGACGATCAAAGGTCGCATAAATCATAGCTTGATTATCAATTGGAATACCACCTAGATAGAACACTTGATTATCTAGACGATGGCGTTCGTCTGTTTCTGGTTTAGGTAAAGCTGAGCCCACGACAAGCTCTCCTGTCTCTTCATCTCGTTCAGGGTTTAGACGCATGAAGAAATCACGCTTGATTTGTTTCACTCTTTTCTTCTCCGGAGCATCGGAGTCTTTCTCCTCCAAACTAGACAATTTCACATTGTTCGTAAGAGCACTTACAAACAGTTCAGTATAATACTCAATATATTCATCTTGTAACGCTCTTTCCCCATGATATAAGTCAGTCGGACTCAAGTTTGCAAGCCTTCTTGTCACAGCAGATTCTATTTCCGCTTCAAACTCAGAAACTTCTTTATGTTGCACTGCTGCCAATGCGATAAGGAGCGCTTGCTTTAAGTCTCCTTCGATGTCTAAGGCATAGTCATAGGCATGCTGCCTTACAAAATAAAGATATTTTTCTTGTAGCCACCGTTTTTTCTCTACTGTAGCTGGACTTTCATCTGATAGTTTTGCAATCACAGCCTCTACATCCGCTTTACGATGACTCATCTGTTGCGCATACTCAGCGAGCTTATCAGCTTTTGTTTGCCTCGCAATGAGTGCTCGTACTTCCTTTGGATGCGTGGTTCTTGTCACTTCTTTCTCAATGAGTAATGCAACTTGCGTCCATTTTTGCAGCTCATTAATCGTCAGCTCGGTCACCGAAGGCTCTACCCGCTCCGAAGTTACCAAATAAGGTAAGTATTTGCTCATAAACTGAGCAGAATGACGCTCAGTTAACAAAAACTCTTCAAAGGGTGTGTATAGCCTGACAGGTAAAAGCTCATTACGCGGCCCTACATCTTCTGGCTTAGGTAACCAAAAAAGACCTGTATTGGCATGATAGCTTCCTATACTCACTCTAAAATAAGAGTCAACACGGCTTTTTTGCCCGGGAAAATACAGCTCACATCGATCTAAAACAGCGCGAGCACCATCAGCATCTTTTACAACACGCAAAGGCATAGTTTCATAGTCTTCTCTACTGATCAACTTATGCCGAACAACACTTTCCAAAAGAGATTCAAAGTTGTCAGTCATTGCTTTCCAGTGCGGGTCGTTCCACGATTTGGGCAACCGCTCAGCGTCTGGCAGACGACTCAGATGACTCTCCCAACGGTTTTTGTAGAGCGTTTTAATAAACTTCAGAAAAAAAGAAATCGTCACGACCTCTCTATTTTTTTCTTGTGCAAGTTTAGGGTGTAAAGCACGTATGAGTGCTTCCATAGTGGCTTCAATATCACGCTCAGGTGAGCTAAGATCTGGTAATTCTTTTATCCTAGTGTGTAAACGATGTAAAGTATCAAGGGCATCCACCCCTAATTCGAAGTGTACAGAGTCCTCACCTAAACTACCGAGCAAAAGATTAAAAAAATTCTGAATATCTTGAACAGAAACGACCATGGCGAAAACATCAAGAACGAAAAACTAAAGTTAGTATTCTACAGGAGCCAAACTTGTTTTGCCATAAAAAAATAGATAAAAAAAAGCAGCCTTTTTAGGGGCTGCTTTTAGAATAAAAATCCTGGCGATGACCGACTTTCACATGGTGAAACACCACACTATCATAGGCGCAGGCTTGTTTCACGACTGAGTTCGAGATGGAATCAGGTGGGGCCAAACCGCTATGGTCGCCAGGAAACTGGGACTCGAGTTGCCTCGAGGGTAATCTGTTAGAAAAACAACATATACTATTTCATCAGATGATATGGCCAAGTCTTTTGGCTCATTAGTACAAGTTAGCTTCACGCATTACTACGCTTACACACCTTGCCTATCAACGTCGTAGTCTTCAACGTGCCTGTTGGGAAAACTCATCTCGAGGGAGGCTTCCCGCTTAGATGCTTTCAGCGGTTATCCCGTCCGAACTTAGCTACCCGGCAATGCAACTGGCGTCACAACCGGTACACCAGAGGTTCGTCCACTCCGGTCCTCTCGTACTAGGAGCAGCTCCTCTCAATTCTCCAACGCCCACGGCAGATAGGGACCGAACTGTCTCACGACGTTCTAAACCCAGCTCGCGTACCACTTTAAATGGCGAACAGCCATACCCTTGGGACC